>NZ_CP093312.1:1566485-1879782 GCF_023213175.1 Sulfurovum sp. XGS-02 | reverse complement strand
CTTCCTATTGCGCTGCCTGAAGATGTAGAGATCACAGGTGAGGGGAATCCTCTGGATAATCACCCGACATGGAAGCACTGTGCTTGTCCCAAGTGTGGTGAGGAGGCTGTGCGTGAAACAGATACACTCGATACCTTTGTCCAGTCGAGCTGGTACCAGTTCCGTTATGCGACCAATCCTAAGAAGTGGGATCAAGTAGGTATTGACAAAGAAGAAGCCAATTATTGGTTAGGGGTCGATCAGTATATCGGTGGGATCGAGCACGCCATCTTGCACTTGTTGTATGCACGTTTCTTTACAAAAGTACTTCGTGACCTTGGTTACCATGATATCAATGAGCCGTTTGAGAAGCTTTTGACTCAGGGGATGGTACTAATGGACGGTGCGAAGATGAGTAAGTCTAAAGGAAATACCGTAGACCCGGATGCACTCGTAGAGAAGTATGGTGCAGATACGGCTAGACTCTTTACCCTTTTTGCTGCACCGCCGGCCAAAGAGCTTGAGTGGAATGATTCAGCAGTAGAGGGTGCATTCAGGTTCATCAAAAAACTCTATGAGAGAAAAGAGAAAGTGACGCAAAACAGTTTGCCTCAGATTGATCAAGGCTCTTTGAGCAAAGAGTCTAAACTGGCTCGTGTAAAAGTCTATGAAGCATTGCAAAAGTCCACGGATGTGTATGAGAAGACATTTGCCTTCAATACACTTATCGCAGCTTGTATGGAAGCACTCAATGCACTGGACAAACAAGATGATGGGGCTGTTTGGACTGAGGGTATGTATATTATGCTCAACCTACTTGAACCGATCATCCCTCATGTGACAACAGAACTGAGTGAAGTGTTATTTGGGCGTAAAAACCTGCAGTCTGTTCTTGAAGTGAAAGAAGAGGTTTTTGTACAGGAGAGTGTTTTATATGTCGTCATGATAGGGGGCAAAAAGCGTACAGAGATAGAGGTAAACCCTTCAGCTACACAGGATGAGATCTTGGCTTCGGCAAAAGAAGCCGGAGCAAAATGGCTTGAGGGTATGAGTATCGTTAAAGAGATCGTTGTACCGAATAAATTGGTGAATTTAGCTGTAAAACCAAGCTAAAAAAACATAAAAAGAGAGGGACGTATGCGTACGATTGTAAAAATTTTGATGACTATCAGTATGATGTTGCTTGTAAACGCATGCGGATATAAACCCTCTTCTCATATGATCCAGCATGTGTTTTCCGATACGGTATATGTGGAAGTAAATGTTGACAGGGCTGAACCTGAAAATGCACCCTATGTGAAAGATGAGATGAACCGTTTGGTCTATACGCGATTTAAGGGGCGTATCGTTTCTAAAGAAGAGGCGCAAAGTAAAATCCGACTCTCTTATGCAGGAAGCACTTTTATCCCACTCTCCTATGAAAATGGGTATGTGACACGGTACCGTGCGGTCATTAGAGTAAAGTTTGACATGGTCACCAAAGAGGGCAGAGAAGTGAAAACGATAAGCAGTATTGTTGAAACAGATATCCAGGAGAGTTCATTGACCTCTTCTGCGTTGAGAATAGAGGCTATACGTGTAGGATTGGGAAAAGCATTGGATGAATTTTTAGCGTATGTCAGTGCGAAAGGGATGTTAAAAGAGACGAAATGATGGATGCTTTTGACAGATTTCTTCAAAATAAACCTCTTTACTATAAAGAGATAGACCATCAGCGTGTACATAGTGCCTATGGTCTTTTGAAACCCCACATTAAACAGCCCAGAACAGTGCATATCGTAGGAACGAACGGAAAAGGTTCAACAGGCCGTATGCTTGCACATCTGGCTTATAAAAGCGGTCTGAAGGTCGGACACTTCTCCTCTCCCCATATTTTAAAGTTCAATGAACGTATCTGGCTCAATGGCAGTGACAGTACGGATGAAGCGCTTGAAGCAGCACATCAAAGGCTTTTTGTCATTCTGGGCAAAGAGATGAGTGAAAGTTTGAGTTACTTTGAGTATACGACACTGTTGGCATTTGTGGTCTTTGAAGATTGTGATCTGATGGTTTTGGAAGCAGGACTGGGTGGAGAATTTGACGCGACCAATGTCTGTGATAAAGCACTCTCTGTCATCACACCGATAGGCATCGACCATCAGGCTTTCCTGGGTGAGAGTATCGAAGCCATAGCCGGTACGAAGATACGAAGTATTCAAAAAGAGGTGTTGCTGGCACCACAAGTCTATGATGAGGTGCTGGAAGTTGCCAAAGAGATCACAGAGAAGAAAGGTGCAACACTCCATCTTTCCAGATGTCCAAGTGAGAGCGTGACACAATTAAGAGCCATCGCAGAGGAAAAATCCTGGGGCGAGTATCTGGTAGAGAATGCCTGTGTAGCACTACAGGCTTTGGAACTTTTGCATATCTCTTACGAGATAGAGGACCTGCGCACTTTGGAACTTTTTGGACGTTTTTATCCCTTGACAAAAAACATCCGTATCGATGTAGGACACAACCCTTTAGCGGCAAAGGCCATAGAAAAAGCATTAGACAAAAAGGTGGTTCTCATCTATAACAGTTTGGATGACAAAGATTATGAAGCGGTGCTACGTACACTGAAACCTAAAGTCAAACAGGTAGAGATCATCCCCATTCACTCGCAAAGAGCGACCACGTTAAGTGAGATAGAAGAAGCGATCCAAAAAGTAGGTATCAGCTATAGCTACTTTGAGGGCAAGATAGATAAAAATGAACACTACCTAGTATTTGGTTCATTTTATGTCGTAGAAGAATTTTTAAACAGGATGCAAAAGAAGATCAATGTACCAAAGTAATATTTACGAATACCTGGAAGCGTTACAAGAAGAAAGACTCCTTATCTGTAAAGATGACAAGGAAGCAGTTCAGATACGAGATATAGCCGTGTTGCTTGAATTTGATGCCTTTGTGTTGCCGGATCTCCGTGTGAGCGTAGGGGAGGATCTGCGCGCCTATGATGAAGAGATACATGCGATGTTCATACAGTTGGCCTCTTTTTATAAAAGTGAAAAGAAAAAGATACTGATCTCACCGCTGCGCACATTGCTTATCCCTTTCCCGAAAGCAGCACTCTTTGATACTCGCACCATAGAATTCGGCGATACTTTAAATATGCAGGAACTCAAGGATACACTTTATCAGTGGGGGTACCATTTTACGGACATCGCTGCGAGTCACGGAGAGGTCTCTTTTCGTGGTGATATTATAGATATTTATCCCATAGATGCAGACAAGCCGTACCGTATCTCTTTGTTTGATGAAGAGGTGGAGACCATCCAGTATTATGATGAGGGGACGCAGAAACGTTCAAACGACGAGTTGGAATCTTTGACCTTCACACCGGCATTCCTGGCACTGAACAAAACCCAGCATGAAGCACTGAAAAACAGAACCGAACGAAGCAGTTATGATACCTTTGTCAAAGATATAGATTCGCTTGGACTATGGCACTTGGATGATCTGGGGGAGAGTGCTTTAACACTCTTTGACGGCGTTTTGGCATCATCTTTAGAGGATGAACTCAAAGAAGTATATGAGCTGGATAAGCCGCTTGTACCTCGGGATGCATTTTTACTTCCGGCCATTCCAGAGGGGCATAAATACCGTGATCTTGAAGCAGTGGACCCTAATAAATTGCTCAAATCCCATAAAGATAAAGAGATCACGATCATTGCTAAAAATGAGAGTATCGTACGTGGTTCCCAGTTGGACTCTTTTGAAAATATAGCGTTTGTCTATCAGGAAGGTATCATCAATCTTTTGGGTGCAGAGAAACTCATACTTTCACTCAACAAGCCTATCAAAAGAAAAAAGGTTAAAAAAGCGACGATCATTCTGGATGAACTAAAGCCCGGTGACTATGTGGTGCATGAGAATTACGGGGTAGGTATATTCAAAGGAATAGAAAAACGTGATGTACTGGGGGCTACCAGTGAATTTGTAGTGATGCATTATCAAAATGAAGATGCCTTGCTCATCCCCGTCTCCAACCTTGAAGTGATAGACCGTTATGTAGCTGAAGGCGGTGCCCTGCCGATACTGGATAAACTGGGGAAAGCCAGCTTTAAAAAGCTCAAAGAAAAAGTAAGAGAGAAACTCTTTGCGATCGCTTCGCAGATCATCAACCTCTCGGCACAGCGTCATTTGAAAAAAGGTATCAAGTTTAAAATAGATATGGAAGAGCATGCCATTTTTATGTCTGAAGCCGGTTTTGTCCATACAGAAGATCAGGAACGTGCCATTAATGATATGTTGGCTGACATGAGCTCAGGCAGGATGATGGATAGACTGCTCTCTGCGGATGTAGGGTTCGGTAAAACAGAGGTGGCAATGAACGGGATGTTCGTAGCGGTCAAAAACGGGTACCAGGCGATGATGATCGCACCTACAACCCTGCTGAGTTCACAGCATTATAAAAGCCTGAAAGAGCGTTTTTCCGGACATGATATTAAAATAGCCAAGCTGGACAGGTTCTCTACAACCAAAGAGAAGAATGCCACGCTCAAAGGATTGCAGGAAGGTACTATCGATGTGGTTGTAGGAACCCATGCATTGCTCAAAGCAAAGTTCAAGAACCTCGCACTTGTCATTATCGATGAAGAGCATAAGTTCGGAGTAAAACAGAAAGAGGCCCTCAAAGAGATCTCCATCGATGTACATCTTCTCAGCATGTCTGCCACACCGATCCCGAGATCTTTGAACCTTGCGATGTCCGAAGTCAAGTCTTTTTCTGAGATCCTTACCCCGCCTACAGAGCGTCAAGGAGTACGTACCTTTGTGAAGAGTTATGATGATAAAGTGATCAAAGAAGCCATACTCCGTGAGATGCGGCGCGGAGGACAGATATTTTATGTCTTCAACTCCATTGCTGGGATAGAAGAGAAGAAGAAGCAACTGCTTGAAATACTTCCTAAACTGCGCATCGCAGTGCTTCACTCCAAGATCTCAGCCAAAGAGACCGAAGATGAGATGATGCTTTTTGGGGACGGGGAGTATGATGTACTGCTCTCTACCTCGATCGTAGAGTCAGGGATACATATGCCGCATGCCAACACAATGATCGTTGATGGGGCTGACAATTTCGGTATTGCAGACCTGCATCAGCTACGCGGTCGTGTGGGACGTGGAGCCAAAGAGGGATACTGTTACTTCATGGTGACCGATAAAGAGCGTCTGACAGACAATGCAAAACGCCGTCTGCTTGCACTGGAATCACATTCAGATCTGGGAAGCGGTGCAGTCCTTGCCTTTCATGATCTTGAGATACGGGGTGGAGGAAATATCATCGGTGAAGCACAGTCGGGTCACATTAAACAGATAGGGTATTCACTCTACTTGCGTATGCTTGAAGATGCCATTAAAGAGCTCTCCGGACAGGACAAGGAAGTGGCACAGAACATCGATATGAAGCTCTCTATTGATGCTTATCTCAATGAAGAACTGATCGAAGAGGACAGACTGCGTCTGGAACTCTACCGGCGTCTTTCACTCTGCGAAACTACAGGAGAGGTGTACGAGATAGAAGCAGAGATAGCAGACCGGTTCGGAAAGCTCGATATCATCACCAGACAGTTCATTGATGTCATTGTCATGAAGGTTTTGGCACGTGAAAAAGGTATCTCCAAAGTCTCTTCGTACGGTGAAAATGTCTTTATCGAATTTGTGGATGAAAACAAAGAGAGAGTGGTACTGAAGTCACCGAGCAAAGATGATGATGATATTATCGCTACAGCCATGGGGTATTTGAAGTAGTATCCTCAGATATTAACCTTCAATTAACCTCACAAAAGTATACTTTTTCAGATAAAAATGTAGGAGAGTAACTTGAGTCAAACCATAGAAAACATCAAAAAAGAGATCTCTAAAGTCCTTGTCGGCCAAGACAAGATGATCGAAGGGCTTTTGGCAGGTTTACTTTGCCGCGGGCATATCCTGCTAGAGGGTGTTCCGGGACTTGCAAAAACGACCGCGGTGAATGCTTTGGCAAAGACACTGGGGCTGGACTTTAAACGTGTACAGTTCACCCCTGACCTGCTTCCCTCTGACATCATAGGTACTGAGATCTATGACCCTTCCAACAATACATTCAAGATCAAACAAGGTCCTATCTTTACCAACCTTTTGCTTGCCGATGAGATCAACCGTGCCCCGGCTAAAGTACAGTCAGCTCTGCTTGAAGTGATGCAGGAGAGACAGGTGACCATCGGTGATGAAACCTTCAAAATAGACCTTCCCTTCCTGGTCATGGCGACACAGAACCCGGTAGAACAAGAGGGTGCCTATGAACTTCCTGAAGCACAGCTTGACAGATTTATGATGAAAGTGGTGGTGGGCTATAACACAAAAGAAGAGGAGCTGGAGATCGCAAGACGTGTAGCCAATAACAGTTTTGGCCAGATCCAACAGGTAGCAACGATTGAAGATCTCAACAAGATCAGAGAAGAAGCACTTCAAGTGCATATGGATGAAGAGATCGAAGCCTATATCATAGAACTCATTTCTGCGACACGTGACCCCAAAGCGTACGGCCTGGAGGAGCTTGAAGCCTATATCGAATTTGGTGCAAGTCCGCGTGCAAGTATCGATATGTATAAAGCTGCCCGTGCGATCGCCTACTTGAAAGGGCAGGATTATGTTTCCCCTATAGAGATCGCCTATATCGCTAAAGAGATCCTTCGCCATCGTATCATACTCTCTTATGAAGCACAGGCAGAAGATGTAACACAAGATGAGATCATAGAGAAGATTTTAGCGGCTGTTCCAATCCCGTAGAGGTAGTTGTCTTGAACAAAGCTGTAAAGAAAATCATTCTTAAGACCAAAAAGCAAGTCTATGGAGATATGCTGGGAAATAATGCCTCGCTCTTTCAGGGTGAAGGCTTTGAATTTGCAGAACTTCGCGAGTATGTCTATGGTGATGATGTGCGTAAGATAGACTGGAAGACAACGGCAAAACTGGGTAAACCTTTTGTAAAGATCTATAAAGAGGAGCGGGAGCTCAATGTCGTGGTCGTTTCGATGCTTGGCGGGTCTGTCTACTTTGGTACCGTGAAACAAAAGTCGGACATTATCGCAGAAATCGTAGCTACCCTTGGTTTTTCAGCTGTAAAGAACAGTGATCTCTTCTCACATATGATCTTTGCAGATCAGCTCTATGAAGCAAGTAAAGCAAGTAAAAAACTCTTTTCCGTACACAAAGCAGTGGAAGATGTTTTTGAGTTTGACCCCATAGGAAAAGAGGGTGATTTCTCTGCCTTGGTCGAGACACTGCATGACCGTTTGAAAAAGAAATCCTTGCTCTTTATCGTGTCCGATTTTGTGGGTGACATAGATTTGAAGCTACTGAGTAAAAAACATGATGTCTTTGCCGTGATGGTACGTGACAGGTTTGAAGAGGATCCATCAGAACTGGGGTATCTCAGACTGATAGATATGGAGAGCAAACAGAGCTTTGAAGGGGATGTGGACAGTGCGACACTCAAAAACTACAAGAAAGCACTGCATGATAATGACGAAAAACTCTACAAGCAGTTTAAAAAACAGGGGATACGGTTCACCAAGATCTATACGCACGAAGAACCGGCACTCAAATTAATGAAAAGAATGAGGTGAGGAACGTAAAATGAACCAAACAGAAAACATCAATGAGCAACTCAGAGACATCAAGCCTTTGCTTGAGATACCGGACAGTTCTTATTATATCTATTGGGGTTTGATCGATCTTGCCATGCTCTTGGTGGCGGTTATTCTCTTTTTCATAGCGAAGAAACTGTGGGATAACAGAAAGGTCAATCTTGCCAAAGGCTACCTTGAAGCGATGAAAAAGATAGACTGGAAAGAGACCAAAAAATCAGCCTATGAAGCCACACATTATGCAAGACTTTTGGCAACAGATGAGAGACGAAAAGAATTGTTTTCTCAACTCGAACCGCTGCTTGAACGGTATAAGTATAAAAAAGAGGTAGATGCAGTAGATCAGGATACACTCAACAAGTTCAACCTCTATGTACAGGTCGCGGATGAGTCAGTTTAGTTTTGAGTATCCGTACCTGTTGGGGGTACTGATTTTATTCATTCTTTGCAGTATTTGGTGTAAAGAGAGAAGCCGTGCACTCTTTTTCCCTCATGTAAACACACTGTTGGCAAAGAGTGCAGGGAAATCCTCCCTGCTCTCGGTCTTAAAATGGGTGGGGGTGACAGCAGCGGTGATCGCATTGGCTTCGCCGGTCATCACAAAAAGCTATTCAAACACCAAAAAAGAGGGACGTGACATTGTACTGATCATCGATTCGAGTGATTCGATGAGACAGCAGGGGTTTGACCCTTCTGATCCATGGAAAAACAAGTTCGATGTGGTCAAAGAGGTCGTGGGTGATTTTATAGAAAAAAGAGAGAATGACCGTATAGGTATGGTCACATTTGCAGACATTGCCTTTATCGCATCCCCTTTAACCTTTGAAAAGAAGTTTTTAACAGACATCACAAAAATGCAAGAGATGGGTATGGCAGGGAAACGAACAGCGATCAATGATGCGATCGTGCAGAGTTACAATCTTTTGAATAAAAGTAAGGCCAGGTCCAAGATCGCCATTTTGCTTACCGATGGTATAGACAATATGAGCAAGGTACCGTTTGCAGATGTGAAAAATCTTATAGAAAAACGTGATATCAAACTCTATGCTATCGGTGTAGGGGATGCACGTGATTATAATGCGCAGTACCTGAAGGCATTGGCAGATGCGGGTAAAGGATTGGCATTTGGTGCGCAGGATGCAACGACACTCTCTCAGGTCTATGGTGAGATAGACACACTTGAGGCGACAAAGATCGATGACAAAAAGATCGTGCAGCATACCTATCTCTACATCTATCCGCTCTTTTTGGCTATCTTGAGCCTGTTGTTGTTTGTCTATATTAGAAACAGTAGGGGGTTATAAAGATGAGCTTTGTCAATCCGCAGTTTTTTTGGGCGCTTATTGTCCCTTTTGTCATCTTTGCGTTTCTCATCTCAACAAACAAAGAGAGGCTTGCCCGTATCTTTGATGAGAAAGTGCTGAAACGTTTGAGTGCGACTGATGAGAGTATGCCCATGGTCGTACGTAATATACTGATGCTCTTGGCACTTTTTCTGATGATCGTTGCCATGGCCAGACCGGTGATAGAAAAAGGGGATAGAATCGTAGAGGTGCAGGGGTTGACACTGCTTACAGCCCTGGATATCTCCGGTTCTATGCGGAGTACCGATATCTATCCCAACCGTTTGACCTTTGCCAAAAAAAAGATGAGCGTGTTGTTTGATGCCATGCCGAGTGATGAGATAGGCGTCGTGGCTTTTGCTTACAGTCCTTTTGTATTGGCCCCTTTTTCCAGTGACAAGGAGACTTTGAAAATGATGGTAGAAGGCGTAGATGACAGCTATATCAACATGGGCTCTACAGATTTTTCGGCATTGGGTGAACTGGCAAGTAATTTACTTGAAAAAAAGAGACCTAAGATACTGGTACTCTTTACAGACGGTGGAGATGAAGAAGCCATTACAGGTTTTGCAGAGATACTCAAAGAAAACAGGATCGACCTTTATGTTGTACTGGTAGGAACGGAAAAGGGAGCACCTGTGATCGATGAGAATGGCAAACCTTTTACACTGGAAGACGGTACCATAGCCATTACGCAGAGAAACGACTCCTTGGGTGAACTGGCCAAAGAGAATGATGGTGCGTATGTGGTAGCGAGTACAGGAAAAGAAGATATCACTCAGCTGGTTTCTGTGATCAAAGGCAAATATAAAAACCAGCAGCAGGGTGAAGTGACAGTGAAAGAGCGTGTGGAGTATTTTTATTATCCGTTGGGACTTGGGTTGCTACTGCTGCTCATTTCGTTGAGTTCGATGCCAAGAAGGAGAGAAGTATGAGAAGAGTGATCTTAGTCATGCTGGGCACAGGTGCTTTACTTCATGCCGGGCTGACCGATTTCAAAACCATCAAAAAGGCACATCATGCCTATGAAGCTAAAGAGTATGGTAAGAGTGCAGCCCTGTTAAACAGTTTAGATACCAAGAGTCCTGAAAAACAGTATGATATAGGAAATGCGTTCTATAAAGATAAAAAATATGATGATGCGATCACAGCCTATGAAAAGGCAGAAGGTGTAGACGAAGCAACAAGGCTACATAATATCGGTAACAGTCAGTTTCAGAAAAAAGAGTGGGACAAAGCCATTGAGTCATATGAAAAGGCCCTGGAGTTGAAAGAGGATGAGGATACAAGATTTAACCTTGAATTAGCTAAAAAACAGAAGCAGCAAGAAGAGCAAAAAAAACAAGAACAGCAAGAGCAAAATAAAGATCAGCAACAAAAGCAGGATCAAAAACAGAACAAAGAACAAAAAGATCAGGATAAGAAAGAACAAAAGCAAAAAAATAGAGATCAACAGAAGAAACAGGACCAGCAAAAAAAAGATCAAAAAGAGAAAGATCAAAAAAAGAAAGAAGAGCAGAAGAAAAAAGAGGGGGATAAAGAGAATTCAGACGTCCAAAAAAATAAAAAGCCCCAAGAGAAAAAAGGTGATAAAAAATCATCTCAATCCAAAGAGCAAAAAAAGATGAGCAAAGAAGAGAAGCTCAAAGAGCAAGAGTTAAAACGTCTTATGAAAAAGATGGGACAGAAAAAAACACCTACGATGATGTATCAGATGGGTGAGAGTAAAAAAGGTCAAAGGAGTGAAGATGCAAAACCTTGGTAAAGTGTTATTGGTCATAACATTGGTTTTACAGGTGATGCGGGCCGATGGCGTAGAGGCCACGGTATCAAGTACGGAAGTTGTCAGTGGGAATGCTGTTGAGTTACGCATTAAAGCCATAGGGAACAATGTAGAATTTCCGGATATTCAAATGATCGATGGAGAGCGTGTCACAGGGACCAATTCTGGCAGCAGTAGTTCCTATAGCTATATCAACGGACAAATGAAAAGTGAGCACGCTACGACCAAAACCTTCACTTTTGTTCCCGATAAAAATGTCACCATTCCTTCGTATGAAGTGAAGATAGACGGTAAAAGCTATCAAACCCAACCTATTGAGATAAGAGTGGTTAGATCCAATGCATCGTTAGGGCAGAACGGTGATATGTTCTCTTTGCAGATGCGCGCAAACAAAACAAAGGTAATGGTAGGTGAATCACTGATGGTAACGGTCTATTTTTCTTTGAAAAATAGTGTAAGGCTATCACAGGATATACAGTATACACCACCTGGTTTTCCAGGCTTTACTGTAACAGATGGCGGTGAGCAAAATGCCTATATGAAGGGAAATTATCAAGTTCAAGAAGTACGCTATCTTCTTACCCCGCAGAGAGAAGGGAATTTTACAGTAAGCCCGGCCTATGCCAAAATAGGTGTAGCTGATAGAGGCAGAAGAGATATCTTCGGTATGGTCTTTGGAACAAAATGGAAGCAGGCAGCATCAAACACACTGCAGATAGAAGTTGTACCTCAAGCACAAGAGAGTGATCTCGTAGGAGATTTTACGATAAACGCAACGATCGATTCACAAGAGGTAAAAGCCAACAAACCGGTCAATCTCACCGTGAAGATAGAGGGTAAAGGGAATCTGGAAAGTTTTGAATTCCCAAAATATGAGATTGATGGTGTCACAGTCTATAGTGACGAGGCTAAAATAGAAACAAAGGTTGTAGATGGAGCACTCCATAGCAGTTACAGTAAAAGTTTTGCCTTTATATCAGATGAGGACTTTGTGATCCCGGCACGAAGTTTTTCCATGTTAAGACCAAAAGATACAGAGCTCCAAGAACTTACTGTAAACCGCTATGATATTACTGTTAAGAAGCCATCTACTGCATCTTCCTCAACGGTACAACCGCATACAAACGGTGTAGTACAAACAAAGATATCAGAACCTGCAGAGACAAAAGAAGTGATCGTGGAGAAGCAGGTTGAGGTAAAGAGTGTGGCATGGTGGATGTTGGCAGCAGCCTTTTTCTTGGGTATGCTCTTTATGGCTGCTATAAGATGGTTTCCCCGTGTAGTAACACGAACAGCAAGTCCTTATAATGAATCGGAAGCATTGAAGATATTGTATGGGCATATGAGTGAGGATGCCGAGATAGAAGAGATGGTTCGTAAACTCTATGCCCGTAAGAATGGTGACAGATCTGTAGAGATAGACAAAAAAGTACTCAAAGAGATGGTGGATCGCATTAAGCAGTCGTGAAGCGTTTCACGATGGTAGTGTAGCAGTGTCAGTCTAAAATATCATGTAAGGTGTTGGCTTCCCTCATCCAGTCGTTCAACGTCTCCCACTCTTCATTCTCTACCATCTTTTCGCATTTTTTCAGCTCTGCCTGAAATGAGTGTATTGCTTTAAGTACATTGCTCTTGTTCTGTCGGAAGATATCTTCCCACATATTGGGAGAAGATTTGGCGATACGGCTCATATCTTTAAATCCACCCCCTGCGAGTGCGACAATACTTTTGGAATCTTCCTGTGCCATCACAGAGTTTGCCAAGGCATAACTGATCGCATGGGGCATATGAGAGATGAAGGCAGCATGTCTGTCATGCTCTTTTGCATCCATACAGACGATATTCATACCTATGTCGGTAAAAAGTTTTTTGGCAACATTTTGTTGATGTTCCCCGCTTTTTTCAAGGTCACAAAGCACAACCACTTTGTCTCTATAGAGGTCCTCAAGCGCAGCAGTGGGACCAAACTTTTCAGTACCGGTCATAGGGTGTGCCGCCACAAAATTGTGCCGGATCTCAGAAGGGATGGAAAGAGAGATCTTCTCTTTGGTACTTCCCAGATCGATCACCGTACAGGTATCAGATAGGGTACCTAACTGTTGAGAAACAGAGATAATACCGTCAACCGGGATACTAAGCAAGATGATATCACAGCATTTGAGGGCTTCAATAGAGTTGGATATTTCATCTACAAGTCCGAGTTCAAGTGCTTGAGAACAATGAAGTTCATTGTGGTCCATGCCTATGAAATAATAGTCTTTGGAGTACTTTTGAAGCGCAAGACTTAAAGATCCGCCCATAAGTCCTAAACCCACGATACCAACTTTGATTTTAGCCATAAAATACCTACCTCATTTTTTGGAAGAGTATAGCATGATTTATCTGTTTCTTATGAGAATCTTATTGAAAAACCGATAGAATATTGGCAAATTACACTAAGGCTTAACGATGATCAAAAAGACGGCACTGGTTCAGATACTACTTTCTTGGATGCTTGTTGGTTCACTCCTTTCAGCTCAGAAAGTTACACAGATTAAATTTGAAGGACTTGCGCATCTTTCTCCAACAACTGCAAAAGAAATCGCCGGCATTCGTGTAGGTGAAGAGATAAATGCTGGAAAGATCAACACTTCCATTAAAAACTTTTTTGCACAGGGATATTTTAAAGATGTGTGGGTAGACCAGCAGGGTGGCGTACTTATTTACCATTTTAAAGAAAAACTGGCTATCGCAAATGTGGATATCAAAGGGTATGGATCAGGGGATGATGGTATGAAGCTTCTGGAAGGTATAGGTCTTAAAAAAGGCGACCTTTATGATGAAAGACGTGTGAAGAAAGCCAAAAGAACACTGATTGCCAAGCTGGAAAGCCAAGGCTACTATGATACAGTGGTTGATGTGAGTACAAGCCCTATAGGTGAAAGCAGTATGGCAATTGTATTTGATGTCAACAAAGGTGAGAAGATCATTATTGAAGAACAAAACTTTGTGGGTGCTGAGGAGTTGGTTCAAAATGATCTTGAATTGGATCTTGCGAACAAAGAAAAAGACTTCCTTGGTTGGATGCCATGGAGGAATAATGGTGAAGCGACTGTAGATCAGCTTGAATATGATGCCTATAGAGTCAAAGATGTCTACATGAGACATGGTTATTTGGATGCCTATGTCAGTAAACCGCTGATGAGGGTAGATTTTGGTTCTTATAAGGCCAAAGTGGATTATCAGGTCGTTGAAGGGGTACAGTATCGTGTAGGAACCATAGGTATCACACAAGATGTCAAAGGGCTTGATACCGAAGATCTAAAAGACGAGCTGATATTGAAAGAGGGTAAGATCTTCAACATTAAGCGTATGCGAAAAGATATAAGTATCTTGGAAGAGGAAGTGGGTAATCTTGGTTATGCCTTTGTAAAAGTGGCTCCGCAAATGCATAAAGATCCCGAAAAGAAGATCATTAACCTGAACTATGTGGTTCAACCGGGAGAAGTTGTGACGATCAATGATGTGATCATCTCGGGTAACGACACGACCAAAGACAGGGTGATCCGCCGTTATATCTATTTGGCACCCGGCGATACCTTCAGTGCCAGAGATCTCAAAGATTCAAAGAATGCATTAGGAAGAACAGGGTTCTTTGAAAAAGTCGATGTTGAGAGTCAGAGGATCTCGGCGAACAAGATCAATCTTCTTGTGAAAGTCAAAGAGACCTCCACAGGTACGATCTCTGCGGGTGGTGGATACGGAAGTTATGAAGGTTTGATGTTCAATGCGTCTATTTCAGACAGGAACTTCTTTGGTTCAGGTATCAATACGACCTTAGGTTTTGAATTATCAAAGATCTCAACAAACTACAATCTCTCTTTTGTCAATCCGAAAGTATGGGACAGTATGTATAGTTTGGGACTCAGTTTGTATAAAAAAGAGTATGAGTATATTGACTATACGCAAGACCAGTTAGGGGGTTCTCTGAATATAGGTAGAGAGTTCTACAGATACTTCCATGCATCAGTAGGGGTCGGATACGTAGATAACAAGTCAACGATCAATGATACAAATAATACACTCTTCAATGATTATTATTTTAATCTTTACAATGACCAGTATAAAAAGAGTTCGCTGTTCGCAAGTGTTAGTTTTGACAACACGGATGATTTCTATGTACCAAGGGAAGGTATGATCGCAGCGCTCAATTTTGAGTACGGACAATTGGATGGAGATGATTATAATGCTACACGATATCCCGGTGGTTTTGCAGATATTTTCAAGACAAGTGCAAAGGTGGGACTCTATTATGGGTTGGAAGACTGGATCGATTATGATCTTATCTTGCGCCTAAAAGGAAGAATGACAACGATTATAAGTGATGATGACAAGTATCTTCCTATCGCTGAAAAGCTCTTTTTAGGGGGTATAGGATCTGTAAGAGGGTATCAACCGTATACGCTTTCACCATTGGACCCAACGACATATACACGTACGGGAGGTGAACATAGAGCTTCTGCAAGTGTTGAAGCAAGTATTCCTCTTTCTGAAGCTGCAAAGATGAGACTGGCATTCTTCTATGATTATGGTATGATTGGTGAGGACAGTTTTGATGAGATCACAAGATCATCAACGGGTGTGGTTCTGGAATGGCAGTCAGGATTCGGACCGATCAACCTGGTATTTGCTTATCCGATCGATGAAAAAACAGGGGACCAAACAGCAGCATTTGAGTTCTCTATGGGGAGTAAATTCTAGCATTCCACATCCAGAGGCAAGGGGCACCCTTGCTTCTAACACGCTCCTTAAACTCCCAGCTTCTTATTTTTAGGTACGGTACTTTCATCTTCTATAATGATGGCAAAAGGTATGGGTTTCTCTAAAGCTTTGACTTTCTCTTTTGCCAGGTATAGGGGTTTGTCAGAGATGATACGGAGTGTTCTGTTCTCATAAGTAAATGTGATGCCGGCACTGTTAGAGGCTTCTTGCAGAAGTACAGTCAGAGTATAGATAAAGCTTAGCCAAAGCAGTGTACTTTTTTCGGGGAGAAGCGGTTTATAGTGTTTAAAGAGCGGTTTGTTCAAAAGTTCCTTTTCATGCATTCGCAACAGGAACGATATAAGAAGTATCTCTTTATGGGTAAACCCATAGTTGAGCTCCTGCATAGCAATATAAAAGGCATGTTGGTGTGATCGGTAGACAGTCAGTGTCTGTCCGATGCTGGAGAGTTTGACTGCCCAGAGCAGTTCTTTTTCATACTGTTTATCATCAGAGATATCTTGCTGCAAAAGGGTATAGAGGTTTGAAGCGAGTTTGCGTTTTGTCTTCTGGTTCTTTTGTATATTGACCAAAGGTTGAAATCTATCCAAGATAGAGGTAACACTGGGATTAATACGGCTTGGGAATTTGAGGTTGTCTTTTTTCAACAGTTGTTCCAAAAATACCCCCTCTCTCACACCGGCCGCACTTGAAATAACCGTCTGGGTACCGATATGAGAAAGTATTTCATTGAAGATCAGTGTTCCCTCGCGTATCGTATCATATCGGTTCTTTTTCAAGCCGAAACGTTGCAGGTTTTTGACACTGGAGAGAGGAATGGCATCGAGGTAGGATTTGTGTTCTTGCACACTATAGGAAAATGCATGGAGTTTATCCAACGGGTATGAAATTTGTTTCATGATCCCTTTGGAAAGGGTTCTTGCAGTTCCCCCTATACCAATGGCCAGTGTATGTTTAAAATGCTCTGGAAGTTGAGCCAAGGCCTGTTGTATGTATGTTTTTGCTTTTTCATTGATCTCTGAAGTGTTTACGCCTTTGTCAAAAAAGAGTTCTTTGAGTCTTACCGTACCAAGATCAAGGGAGAAGGTATCAACGATATACCCGTGTTTTATGAGCGTCATATCGGAGGATCCCCCTCCGATGTCTATACTGATCCCCTCGCTGATAGGGAGTAGATTCACTGCAGCAATACCGCCGTATTTTGCCTCTTTGTTGCCATCGATCACTTTGATGGAAAGTCCAAGTTCTTTTTTTATCCATTGGACGAACTCTTTTCCGTTTGGTGCATCTCTCAGTGCAGAAGTTGCGACACATAGTGTTTTATGTGCTTGATATTTATCGATGGTGTGAAGGAAGGATTTTAAAGTGAAGTAGGCTCTTTTGATGCCGATGGGTTGGAGATAACCCTCTTTTTCATAAGCGCCTTCACCGATGCGAACTTTGGATTTTTGTTCGCAAATAAGATGAAAGCCGTAACGACTTGTTTTTTCAAAGATCACAAGTCTTGCTGAGTTTGAACCGATATCAATGATAGCAGTTCGTTTTGACATGGACTAACTACTCTTCTTCTTGCAGTTTGTCATATTTGAATTTTAACTCTTCAACGTTTTCCACATTGTCAGGATCCGGGACAATACAGTCTACAGGGCATACTGCGATACATTGAGGTTCGTCAAAATGACCTACACACTCTGTACATCTGTCAGGATCAATAATATAAATTGGATCATTTTCTTCGATTGCCTCATTCGGACATTCTTCTCTACATGCGTCACATGCGATACATTCGTCAGTTATTACTAATGCCATGGTTTCCTCTGTGTATGTTATTTATAGGAGTTATAACGGAAGAAAGCTTATGCTTAAATTAAATTATCTGTGAATTGATCATAAAATTTTACTTTGGTAGTTTTTTGGTAAAATAGAGCAGGATTTATGGACTGTTTTACCTGCAGTTTTTATCCTGTTTTTGCGATGAAACCATAGTCAAATTCCCGTAATATCCCAGGTATGAATTTGCTTATTTTTTGCCATGATAAACCTTATACGCCAAAATAAATTTCACGATAGCAGTACAAAATAGACACGTTTTATCTATAAAAAAGAGTGAGTATATTTGTAGGATAAGCTGTTCTCATCCAGACAGGAGGAAAACGCCAAATGGGTTCAAAGGGTTGACCTATGAGATCTTTTTAGGAAAACAGAACCTGTAACCGCGTCTTCTGACCGTTTCGATGGTAGTGATATCAAGAGGTTTATCCATTTTTTGACGGATCTGGTTGATAGCGACTTCGATCACATTCGGTGTTACCAGCTCAGGCTCTTCCCAGATAGCATCAAGCAGCTGCTCTTTAGAGACGATCTGATCTTTATGCATGGCCAAATGGGTCAAGACTTCAAATGGTTTCCCCTTGAGCTCTATCTCTTCCCCCTCATAGATGATCTTCTCCTCTTCAGGATTGATGATAAGGTCATCTATTTCGATAATGTTAGAAACACCAAAGCGTAGCTTCGCTTCAATACGTACCAGTAAAATATCATAATCAAGAGGTTTTCTGACAAAGTCGTCGGCACCGGATCTTAGTGCTTTGATCTCACTCTCTTTGTCTTCACGTTCAGAAAGAACAATGACAGAGGTTTTGTGTGCTTCTGTTTTGATAGTAGAGATGATATCTAGATTCTTATCACTGCCGGACGGCCATCCAAGTAGTACTAGATCGTAGTTTCTGATCTGCAGAAAATATCTTGCATCATCAAGATTTTCAGCTACATCATTTTGATAACCCTCTTGCGTCAACGTATCTGAAAGTGTCTTACTCTGTGTCACTTCATTTTCTATGATCAATATTCTCATAACATGCACCTTTTTTTAATCTTTTAAGATTTGTTTAATAATTATAACATAAAAAAGAGCGCTTTTTAAAAAAAATTTAAAAATTCCAAGTTTTACTTAAGGAAACCGTGCATTGGGGTAAGATATCGGGTTTAGAAATTTTGAGTGAAAGTGTCTGAAGCTGCGGGTAGGTTGTATAGAGTAATTCTTTGAGTCCTAAAAGTGCATTCTCTAAAAGTTCATAACGTTTTTCTTTGAGCTCATTTTGTATCAGCAGTACCATATCTGCGTAATCGATAAATTGATCATCGCTGTAATCATAAGAGGCTTGAAGATTGATGATGACACGCTGGGGTCTGTCTCTTTCAAAGTCCAGTAAGCCGATGATCACATCAAAAGTCAGATCCTCTATGTGTATGGTCATATCAGACCTTGCCTTCTTCTTTTTTGAAAAGTCTTACGATATTTGGAATATGTTTATAAAAGATGATAAAGGCAATGATCCAGATCGGTGCATGGGAACCTATACCAGGCACTTCGGGATAAATGACATAAGAGGCCACAATGAACGCTGCAAGTCCAATAAGTGACGAGAGTGATGAGATCTTCAGCCCTTTAGCGGCTATCAACCATACCACAATGGCTATGAGTGCAGGTTTAGGCATCATGACGAGGAGTACACCAAAGCCGGTTGCCACACCTTTTCCTCCTTCAAAAAACAAAAATGCCGAAAAACAGTGGCCCACAACAGCAAGTACTGCAAGGGTCCAGAGTACACTTTCGGGTGCATTGAGCATCATCGCTATGAGTATCACAAGTGCACCTTTGATAGCGTCCAAAAAGAGTGTGATCGCCCCTAGTTTTTTTGCCAGTTTTGGGTCTTGTTCTTTGACCACACGAAGTACATTGGTCGCACCGATATTCCCGCTTCCGGCCTCTTTGATATCCACACCAGCAAACTTTTTAGCGAGTAGGTATCCAAATGGGATCCCCGATATAAGATAGGCTGCAAGATAGAGTAAAATATTCTGATTTGTTAAAAAGTCCATGATTTGTCCACAATTAAAATTTATACTGCAATTTTAACCGAATTTTGATAAAATAGCCACAATAGTTAAGGATATATAAGATGAGTATTGATTATAAAGCTGAGATAAACAGACTAAAAAAAGAATTGGATGTTACGGTTGTGGCACACTATTATCAGCGTGATGAAGTATTTGAAATGGCTGATATCACTGGGGACAGTCTTGAACTGGCACGCAGATGCCAGGCAGATACAAATCCTTGGGTCGTTTTTTGCGGTGTCGGTTTCATGGGCCAAAGTGTCAAGGTCATTGCCCCTGAAAAACGTGTGCTCATGCCAAAAATCGCGTGTTGTGCTATGGCACGTATGATGGATGGATCGTATTTTGACGAATCGGTACAGTATATGGTAGATAGAGGTATCGCCAAAGAGGATATCCTGCCTATTACCTATATTAACTCTGATGCTTCGGTTAAGGCAAAGGTAGGAAAGATGGGCGGACTGGTATGTACATCTTCCAATGCATACAAGATCATCGAGAAAGGTTTGGAGAGCGGGAAGAAGATCCTCTTTGTTCCGGATCGATGTCTGGGACAGAATTTCGCGATACAGATGGGATTGAAGTCTTGTGTGATCGGTGTAGAGGAAGAGGGGAAAGAGTGTGATCCTAAAGAAGCGGATATCATCTGTTTTAACGGTTTCTGTTCTGTCCATCAACTCTTTACGGTCGATGATGTAGAGTTCTACCGAAACAAGTACCCAGGCATTAAAATAGCCGTACACCCCGAATGTGACCCAAGTGTGGTGCTTGCAGCAGATTTTTCAGGTTCTACCTCACAGCTTATCAAGTATGTCAATGAGCTCGACCCTGAACAAAAAGTAGCCATAGGTACAGAGTACAATCTTGTGAACAGAATGAGAAAGGGAAATACCTATGTACTCTCTTCCACCAAACCGGAGTGTCCTACGATGAATGAAACCACTCTGGAAGACTTGTACAATACACTCAAGTCCATAGAAGATAACCAGCCTATCAATGAGATCGTAGTGGACCCCGATACGATCAAATATGCCAATGTGGCATTAGAACGTATGTTGGCGATAAAATAATGTTAAAAGAGAGATTTTTAAAGGCTTTAGTAGCTGAAGACCTGGGGCGCGGAGACCTTTTCTCGCGTATCAGTACGAGTAAATCCATACGGGCATATATCATTGCTAAGAGTGATGGTGTACTTGCGGGGCAAGAGTATGTCGAAACCCTGGCAAAGATGTATGACCTGACACTGGAGTGGGAAAAATCTGACGGGAGTCGCTTCAGCAAAGGTGAAAAACTTCTTTTTATCTCAGGAGATTCTAAAACCATTCTCTCTTTGGAACGTTCTATTTTGGATATGGTCATTCATGCAAGTTCTGTAGCGACTTTGACGGCTAAGTATGTGGATGCCATCAAAGATACGGGTGTGAAGTTGCTGGATACAAGAAAAACCAGACCTTTACTGCGAGAGTTTGAGAAATATGCCGTACGCTGCGGCGGAGGGATCAATCACCGTATGGGCCTGGATGACTGTCTTATGCTCAAAGATACACATCTGCAGACCATAGAGGATCTGGATGCCTTTATGAAAGAGGTACGACAGAAAATACCCTTTACTTCGAAGGTTGAGATAGAGTGTGAAAGCCTTGAGATGGTGAAAACAGCGATGAAAGCAGGAGCAGATATCGTGATGTGCGACAATATGTCAACAGAAGAGACCGCTAAAGTCGTTGCATACAGAAATGAAAACTTCCCCCATATTCTGCTCGAGGCCAGCGGTAATGTAACCCTTGAAACGATCGAAGAGATAGCAAGTACTGGAGTCGATGCGATCAGTTCAGGCTCGATCATTCATCAGGCAAATTGGATCGATCTGTCTATGAAGGTGGAGTAGTAACACTTTATTAATACTCTTTGTATATAATCTCTGACCGTGTGAATTAAACCAAGAAAGAATAAAATGATACGTGAGAGCCTCCCCTATGATGAAGTCCGAAACAAGATAGAAGATGCGGGTTCTATCACCATACTTTCCCATCTGAACCCGGATGCAGATACGTTAGGAACGGCGTTGGGTATCTATGGATTGTTAAGTAGTGATAAAAGATTAAAGGTTGAAATAGTCAATGCTTCAACGGAGTTACCGCTTTATCTTGATTTTCTGCCAAACTTTAAAAAGATCAAGCATCATATCGATTATGCTGACAGTGTGATAATCTCCTGCGACTGCGGGAGTGTGGATAGGCTGGGGTTTGATCTAAAGGGGCGAGATATTATCAATATCGATCACCATCAGAGCAATACACGCTACGGGAGTATCAACGTGGTGATACCAGAGTATGCCTCTGCATCACAGGTGGCATTTGCCTTGTTTAAAGCACTTTATCCTATCAAGGCTGATGCAGCAAGCTGTTTTTACACAGCACTGCTCTCAGATACACGGTTCTTTACAACCTCTTCGGTCAATGAAGAAGTGTTTACCGTAGCAAAAGAGCTTGTTCAGGCAGGTGCTTTACCTGATGAAATTGCCCGTCACTTCACCCAGAGACGGCCTTTGAGTTCATTGCGTATTTTGCAAAGGGCTTTGGGCTCTTTGTCTTTATACCATGACGCGGAGATAGCTGCACTGATGGTGACCAAGGAAGATATACGTGCATCAGGTGCGACTGTACCGGATATGGAGGGTGTGGTCGACTACGCCAGGTCTTTAGCGACGGTAGAGATAGCGATATTTGCCATGGAACTGGAGCAGGGTATTCGTATCTCTTTGCGCAGTAAGAAAGTGGATGTCTCCAAAGTGGCAATGGCCTTTGGTGGCGGTGGGCATAAGGTGGCTGCAGGGTTCATCTTGGATGATAGGGGGTCACAATGCGGATTACAAGAAAGTATCGATACAATTTTAGAAAAGATAGAAGAGTTAGGATTATTGGATGAGAAATAGAAGTGGTAAAAAAAGCGGAGCAAAACTAGTGGGCGGATTATTTTTAGTTGTATTGTTGGCTTTAGTTGCGGGAGCAGGGTATGTATATACGGCACCGGAGTTTGAAAGAGAAGTACCGACAGTACATAGTGAACAACATCTCTTTTGGAACCGCAAGGACCCGTTGAAAGTGAAACTTGCTGACAATGAAGGATTAAAAAGCTTTCAATTGATCCTGAGTGACGGCACCAACAGTCTGATCGTTGGAGAGGGAACGTTGGAAGGAAAACCAAAAGAACAAATGCTTCTGGTGAACTATCCTCAAAGTAAAACACTCGATGCAAAAGCAACTAAACTAAAATTAAAAGTTGTGGTCACTGACAGCAGTCTATGGAACTTTTCCCAGGGGAATAAGAGTGAAAAAGTGATCGACATCAATGTGGATTATACAAGACCCAATGTCAATGTCGTTGCAAACTCCTACAGTATTACCCAAGGCGGGAGTGCTTTGGTCGTATTTCAAGCAGATGATGAGAATCTGGATAGACTCTATATAGAAGTCGGTGAGACAAAGTTTAAAGCACAGCCTTATAAAAAAGAAGGATATTATGCGGCGCTTATTGCATGGCCATTTACAGATACAGAGTTTAAAGCGAAAGTGGTTGCGATAGATGCTGCGAAAAACGAACGTACTGTGGGTATCCCTTTTTATGTCAAAAACCATCAGTATAAAGTTTCATGGATCAGGGCAAAAGATAACTTCATAGACGGGAAGATCACAGATCTTGCATCAAGTGACCCTGAGTATGCGCATATCGACAATAAACTCGAAAAGTTAAAAGCGATCAATGAAACGATGCGTTTAAAGAATGAAGCTTTGATCCACTCTTTAAGTAAAGAGCTCTCTTCTGATGTACTGGAAAGTTGGAAAATAAAAAAATTCTACCCGCTTAGAAACGGACAGAAGGTTGCAAGTTACGGTGATGAGAGACATTACTACTATGGGAGCAAGGAGAATGAAGTCTCCCTCTCATATCATGTAGGATATGACCTGGCCAGTACAAAAATGGCGACGATCAAAACCTCTAATGATGGTAAGGTCGTTTTTGCCAATGAAAATGGGATCTATGGAAATATGCCTATGATCGATCATGGTTTGGGTCTTTATTCACTCTATGGGCACTGTTCTCAACTCTTGGTTAGCGAAGGTGATGAAGTAAAAGCGGGAGATGCCATAGCAAAAACAGGTGTTTCGGGTCTGGCATTGGGTGATCACCTCCATTTTGGCCTTTTGGTTCAAGGTATAGAGGTCAGACCGGTAGAATGGTTTGACCAAGAGTGGATCAGAAAGAATGTGGACAATGTTTTTAAGGCTGCAGACAAGATCATTCAAGGTAAATAGCCTAAAAATTATACAGAGCAAAAGTATACACTTTGCAATAATTATTATATTATACTATAATACGCCAATAAAAAATGAGAAAGGAGGAAGTGATGCAACAAAGAACACTGAAAAAAGCTGTGGAAGTTGTAGGTATAGGTCTGCATAAAGGTGAACCGATCAAGTTGAGACTTGAACCGCTGGATGTAGATTCGGGTATTATGTTTTACCGTGAAGACCTGGCGATGAGAATACCGCTTTCTCCTGACTCGGTCATTGATACACGTATGGCAACGGTCATAGGGAATGAGAAAGGGTATATCTCGACCATCGAGCATTTTCTCTCTGCTGTCTACGCCTATGGTATAGACAATATGCGTGTGATCGTGGATGGGAATGAGATGCCGATCATGGATGGTTCCTCCATCTCTTTTTGTCTTTTGTTGGAAGAGGCAGGGATTCACGAACAGGATGCTCTAAAGAAAATCATCCGTGTGAAGCAGCCTGTTGAGGTACGTGAAGGTGATAAATTTGTGCGTCTCTTCCCGCATGAGAGTGCAGAGTTTGACTTTCGTATCAAGTTTGACCATCCGGTCATCGGTGATCAGCAGGAGCATTTTGAGTTCAGTACCAAAGCGTTTGTAGAAGAGATCGCAAGAGCAAGAACATTCGGATTTGCGAAAGATATACAGTATTTGCAAAGTCAAAATTTGGCACTGGGTGCAACACTGCAAAATGCCATAGGGCTTGATGATCATAAAGTGCTCAATCCTGAAGGGTTGCGTTTTGAGAATGAATTTGCAAGACATAAGATCTTGGATGCCATGGGTGATATGTTGGTCTCCGGTCATAATATACTGGCAAAATATGAATCCTTTGCAGGCAGTCATGATTTGAATTATAAACTTACATCTAAATTGCTCTCAGACAGTAAGAACTATGATCTTGTCGCTGTAGAAGAGTTACAAAGTAGAGCATTTGCAAAAAGCTTTGCCTAAGAGATACGAACTCCTCGTTATATCTATCTCTTCGCCTCTGTTGCTGGGGGTCTATGAAGAGGGTAAGCTGATCGATACTATCTCCAGTGAACTAAAAACTTCCGAGATCCTTTTGCCACTGATCAAAACATGCCTGGACAAATACGATATCAGCAGGATCATCTATACCAGGGGTCCCGGCTCCTATATGGCGATAAAACTCACCTATATCATGCTTAAAACGATAGAGATCCTGCAGGGGATAAAGTGTGTCGGATGCAGCGGTTTTGCATTAAATGAAGGGGAACCTATCAAAGCGGTAGGAAACCTTTATTTTATCAAGGAAAAAGAGACTATAATTACAAAAAAATTTGAACAAGCGATCAATGTAAAATTTACATTGCCTCAGAGTATTCAAGATCTTGAATTGGATGAAGAATCAACACCTGAGTACATACTTCCAGCTGTTTAGAATCCTGTGATCTGTCGCATGATCGAACAGCTGAAGTTGACAAAGTGTCAGCGTAGTTTTTGGAGATCCCTCTAAAAGCGTTCAAAATAAGGACAATGATGTTTATAAGCGTACCTGCAACCTCTGCAAACCTAGGCCCCGGATTTGATACCTTGGGGCTTGCAGTAGACCTAAGAAATGAAATCACGATCACACCTTCAAAATTTTTGAGTCTCTCTACACATGGGGAGGGTGATGACAATCCTAAAATAAAGAAAAATTCCCTCTTCTTAAGTATTTTCAATGAAAATTACAAAAGACTGACCGGAAGAGAGGATAATTTTAGATTTGAATTTCATAACCGTATTCCCATCTCAAGAGGATTGGGAAGTTCTTCTGCGGTGATCGTGGCTGCATTGAGTGCAGCGTATACTGCGGCGGGCAAGAGATACAACAAAAGAGAAATACTCAACCATGCATTACGCTATGAGCATCACCCGGACAACATCACACCGGCAGTGATGGGCGGATTCAATGTCGCCTGTGTAGAAGGTGACAGGGTTTACAGCAAAAAAAGACGTATGCCTGATTATCTCAAAGCGGTAGTGGTCGTACCTAACCGTACGATATCTACGGCAAAATCGCGTACTGTCCTGCCCAAAATGTACAGAAAAGAAGAGACCGTCTATTCACTCTCACGCTCGTCTTATATGACAGCACTTTTTATGAGCGAATCCTGGGACCTTTTGCGTATCGCATCCAAAGATAAGCTGCATCAGGCAAGACGAATGAAAATGATGCCTGAACTGTTCGATGTACAGAAGTTGGCACTGAAACATGGTGCACTGATGAGTACGCTTTCAGGTTCAGGTTCCACTTTTTTTAACCTTGCATACGAGAAAGATGCCAATAAAATAGCACAGGCACTGCAGGCACGATTCCCTCAATTCAGGGTTTTTATTCTCTCTTTAGACAATAATGGTGTCATCACTAAGAGTTAAGCTGTACGCTTAATCTCTTTTTAGGTATAATACGCATGAATAAATCACAGCCAACACGTATGTGCATCGCTTGCCGAAGTAGACTTCCTCAAAACACTTTGATCCGTTTAAAACAAGAGGGTAGCGAGGTAGTAGGATTTGATGGTAAGGGGAGAAGCTTTTACCTCTGTGATATGTGTATACATAATGAAAAAAAAATGAAAGGCTTAGTGAAGCGTTTTAAACAAGATGAAGAACGATTTACCAGGTTATTGGAAACGTTGGCAAATGAAGTCAACATATGCAACTAGTTGCAGTATATTAAAGGAGTTAATCAAGAATGGATAAAGTTAAGATCCAAGAAATAGCAGATGAAGCAGGAGTGTCAAACGCAGATTTGCTAGACAAAGCCAAAGAGTTAGGTTTTGATGTCAAAGCAGCTAACAGTACTATCAGTATGGAAAATGCTGGTATCCTCGTAGATTATGCGATTAGCGGAACATTGCCAAAAGGCTTCAAGAAACCTGGCAGCAAAGCAAAAATTACTGTAGTCAAGAAGAAAGAGGAAGCGGTAGAGAAAAAAGCTGCGACACCTGCAGATGAAACTGAGCCAGTATCTAAGCCGGCAGCGGAAACTACAGTCGATACTCCTCAAGTGACAACAGAAGAGAAGGCTGAGCCAGCGGTTTCGGAAAGCACTGAAAAACCTGCAGTCAAAAAGGTGAAGAAACGTAAAGGGATCTCTGTTGTAAGCAAGAAAGCAGAAACTGAAGCCCCTGTTACGATAGAAGAGGCTGAAGATAAACCGCAGAAAAAAACACTTTCTCGGGGTGGAATTAAAATTGTAAGAAAAGCAAAACCTGCACCGGTAAGGGCGGCAAAGAAGATCTCTATGGAGGATCAGACACCGTATGTACCGAAGAAGAAACCTAAAAAGGTAGCAGAGGCCAGAGACAGCGGTACCAAGATAGATATCTTCAACCATGACAGTATGAGCGGTGATATCGACAGCGGTTTTGGTGAAGAAGAAGTCGTACTCTTAGATTTCTCTGATAAGAATATCTATGAAGATATGATGCGTCAAGAGCAAAAACGTAAAGAAGAAGCGAAAAAAAGAGAGCTTTCAGGCGCGGGTACCGGTAAAGGAAGACAAGGATTCCGTCCACAACAGAAACGTTCTTTGAAGCGTGGCGGTAAACGTAAGAAGTATGAGAAAGCTGAAAGTACAGAAGTGGTGACTTCCGTAGAGATCCCTGAGAACGTAAGGGTATACGAGTTTGCTGAAAAGGTAAACCGTTCTGTAGGTGAAGTGATCGGTGTACTGTTTGCATTGGGTATGATGGTAACGAAGAACGACTTTTTAAGTAAAGACGAGATCGAGATATTGGCTGAAGAGTTTGAAGTGGAAGTAACAACTGTCAACCCTCTTGATGAACTTGAAATTGCAGAGGATCATGACGTAGAAGAGGATGAGGCGAATCTTGAAGAGAGACCGCCGGTGATCACGATCATGGGACATGTTGACCACGGTAAGACTTCACTTCTTGACAGGATCCGTACTTCAAAAGTTGCAGATAAGGAAGCCGGTGGTATTACACAGCACGTAGGTGCCTACCAGGTAGAAAAGAATGGGAAGAAGATCACCTTTGTGGATACTCCGGGTCACGAAGCATTTACAGAGATGCGTTCACGTGGAGCACAGGCGACAGATATCGTAATTATCGTTGTTGCAGCCGATGACGGTGTGATGCCTCAGACAAAAGAAGCGATCGCACATACCAAAGCGGCAGGCGTACCTCTTATCGTTGCGATCAACAAAATGGACAAAGAGAGTGCCAACCCTGAACATGTGAAGTCACAATTGGCAGAGATCGGTGTCATGGCAGCAGATTGGGGTGGAGAGTATGAATTCGTCCCTGTTTCTGCACATACAGGTATGGGTATCGATGATCTGCTTGAGACCATTCTTTTACAGGCAGAAGTGATGGAACTCAAAGCCAATCCGAGTAGAAAAGCAAAAGCGGTTGTGGTAGAGAGTTCGCTTGAAAAAGGCTTTGGACCGGTGGCCAATGTGATCATTAAAAACGGTACACTGCATGTGGGTGATAATGTGATCGTTGGTAAGACGTATGGACGTATTAAAGCGATCAAACTAGATGATGGAAGTAATGCCAAAGAGATCGGACCGAGTACACCTGCAGCGATCGTAGGATTGAATGAAGTACCAGGAGCGGGTGATGAACTGATCGCAATGGATACAGATAAAGAAGTACGTGAACTGGCTGAAAAAAGAGCGGAATATGACAGAGCAAAAGCACTCTCTAAGAGTACCAAAGCATCTCTTGATGATCTTTCTGCACTGATCGCTGAAGGACAGCTCAAGTCACTTCCTGTTATTATCAAAGCGGATGTTCAAGGTTCACTTGAAGCGATCAAAGGCAGCTTAGAGAAGCTTAGAAACGAAGAGGTAAAAGTCAATATCATCCATGAAGGTGTAGGTGGTGTGACAGAGAGTGATCTTACGCTTGCCGATGCATCTGAGCACTCCGTGGTACTTGGATTTAATGTACGTCCTACGGGTGCGGTGAAAAAGAAGGCAAAAGAGTTGGGTATAGAGATACGTACCTATACGATCATTTATGACCTTCTTGATGATGTGAAAGCATTGCTTGGTGGTATGATGAGTCCGGTGATCTCCGAAGAAGTCACAGGACAGGCGGATGTACGTGAGACATTTGTTGTAGGTAAAGTAGGAACAATCGCCGGATGTAAAGTCTCTGACGGTGTGATCACCAGAAACTCAAAAGCAAGACTCATCCGTGACGGTGTGGTCATTTATGAAAGCAAGATCGCTTCACTGAAGCGTTTCAATGAAGATGCCAAAGAAGTGAAGAACGGTTATGAGTGTGGTATCATGCTTGAAAACTATAATGACATTAAAGAGGGTGACGTGATTGAAACCTTTAAAGATGTTGAAGAACAGGTTACTCTATAGGACGTCATTTGAACAAAGTCCAAGTGACAATGCTAACGCTGATGTCATTTCAGACGTTGGTTTATGCGATCCGTCGCATTATGCATAAGAAAGGTTGAAGATGACACATGAAGAGATCAAAAGGCATCGTGTAGAATCTATACTTAAAGAGATTATTCCTGAAGCACTCGGCAGTTTGGATGATGAGCGTATCAACGGACTGACAGTGACTGACGTGGTGTGTTCAAAGGGTAGATCGGATGCAAAAGTCTACCTTGATACTTCATTTCTGAATGAGAAAGAACAGAATGCAGCACTCAGGCAGCTACGGGCCGTAGCAGGGTATATACAAAACCATTGTAAACAGAGTGAAGGGTGGTTCAAGGCCCCAAGACTTACCTTTGAGTTCGATCATCAGTTAGAAAAGGTGAGTCGAATAGAAGATCTCTTTAAGCAAATAAGTACCAGAAAAACAAAAGATGACGGGGAGTCTACAGATGAATCTTGAAACACAAATCGCTAAAATTATAGAAGCCAATGGTGCATCCCTGTATGATATAGAGATCGTGACAGAGTTCGAAGAGACGATCTTTCGTGTTTTGATCACAAAAGCAGGCGGTGTGGACCTTGATTTGTGTGCAGATATTTCTCATGAACTCTCCCCTTTTCTGGATGTCCACCCTCCTATGAGCCAGAAATATCGACTGGAGGTCAGTTCACCTGGGATCGAGAGAAAACTTACAAAACCTGTGCACTTTAAAAATGCGATCGGTGAAAAAGTAAAGCTCAAGATCACAGGCGGTGACAAAGTAAAAGGGACCCTCAAAAGTGCTGATGACAATGGTATCGTTGTGGAGACAAAGCAGGGTGATGAAAGCTTTGAGTATGGAGCATTGGGGACAGCAAAAACCTATTTTGACTGGAACTAGATTTACTTTTAGATAAAGGAGAGGTTGCTGTGAGAGATGAATTTTATATGCAGCTTGCTCTGGATAAAGCTTGGGAATACCAAGGCTTGACCTATCCCAATCCTGCGGTAGGTGCAGTAGTCATGCTAGAGGATAAGATTTTATCCATCGAGGCGCATCAGAAAGCAGGCACTTCCCATGCTGAAGTTTTGGCTCTGCTATCTGCCTACGAAACACTCACAAACCGATCTATAGATTTTGATCCCTATGATTCCCGTAAAGCACATGACTTTCTTTTAGCCCTTCCCAAAGACTTCTTTAGTGACTGCACGATCTATGTGACACTTGAACCCTGTTCACATACAGGTAAAACCCCCTCTTGTGCTTCTTTATTGCAGTCACTTGCTTTACATAGGGTAGTAATAGGTACAGATGACCCTATAGAAGGACACGGCGGCGGTATGAAGCAGTTGGGAAATGTGAGTGTCGGTATACTCAAAAAGGAGTGTCAGGCACTGATAGAGCCTTTTATGATATGGCAGAATAGAGCCTTTGTATTGTTCAAACTTGCACAAACGACCAACGGGCGTATCGGTGGAGGCTACTTGAGTTCCAAAGCTTCCTTGACTCACGTGCATCAGCTCAGAGAAGTGTGCGATACACTTCTCATAGGCGGGAATACCGTAAGAGAAGACAGGCCTACTTTGGATTGCAGATTTATACAAGCAGAGGCACCGAATGTCAAGATCTATGCCAAGGAAGATAATTTCGACAGGGAGATCCCGCTTTTCTCTGTTGAGAAACGGAGTGTAGAGATCATCAACAGATTGGATTTTTTAGAGAGACCTTCTTTTGTTTTGGTAGAGGGCGGAGAAGGGATGCTCAAAGCAATTCATGAGAAGATAGATTGGATGCTTATTTACCAAACACCTAAGCTCTCTACGAATAATTTAACCTATAATACCACTATGAATTTACATTTTCTGCATCAAGATAAAAAAGAGAAAGATTTGATGATATGGAGCAAACACATTGGGCATTGAGAAATTAACAGATAAAGAAGAAAAACAAGAAAAAATTGTTACGATGTTTGACGATATCGCAACCACTTATGACCTGGCGAACAGGGTATTGAGTTTCGGTATCGATATCCAGTGGCGCAAAAAAGGGTGCGATAAAGCCTTTGAGATCTTGGATAAAAAAGAGTTGACACAGGTGACTGATGTGGCAACAGGTACAGGCGACCTGTTGATCTACTGGAAAGAACAAGCCAAGAAAAACGGTGTAAAGATCGGAAGATATGTAGGGATCGACCCCTCTGTGGGTATGCTAGAGGTGGCAAGAGGAAAAGTGGATTTCGCAGAGTTTATTGAGGGTAAAGCTCAGAAACTGCCCATAGCAGATGAGAGTACGGATGTTATCTCCATCTCTTATGGTATCCGTAACGTGGTTGACAGAGTAGAGGCACTGCAAGAGTTCAACCGTGCACTCAAGCCAAACGGTATAGTCATGATCTTGGAGTTTACCAAACAAGAAAGAAGCGGTATGGTAGACAAGATTGTTGATTTCGGTATGAAGAAGGTGCTTCCTCGTGTGGGCGGTCTCATTTCCAAGAATTACGAAGCCTATAAATATCTGCCGGACTCGATAGAAGAGTTTCTGACCACAGAGATGTTGGCCAAAGAGTTGGAAGAAGCCGGGTTTGAGATGAAATATGTCAAATCTTTCTCTATGGGCATATCGACCCTTCTTGTTGCACAAAAAATATAACGTATAGATCAAAAAAGGAGTACCATGAGTCAATCAATGATGAGTGTCTCCTCGCTCAATACAAAAATCAAATCACTGCTTGAAGCCACATTTATGCATATCCTTGTTGAAGGCGAAGTGGCATCCGTGACCTATCATACTTCAGGACATATCTATTTCTCCATTAAAGACCAGCAGAGCAGTATCAAATGTGTGATGTGGCGCTCTTCGGTTTCAAAACTAAAATTTCGTATAGAAAAAGGGATGCATATCATCATAGAGGGTTCTGTAGGTGTCTATACCCCCAGAGGTGAATACCAATTTTATGCGGTGCATGTTGAACCTTACGGCAAGGGTGCCTTGGCATTGGCCTATGAACAACTCAAAGAACGCTTAAAAGAGAAGGGATACTTTGATGCACAAAGAAAAAAACCCATTCCCAAACATATCAGAAAAATAGCATTGGTCACAGCTAAAGAGAGTGCTGCGCTCTATGATATGCTGAAGATCATCGAACAGCGCTGGCCCTTACTAGAGGTTGTGATCGTAGATACACTGGTACAAGGAGATGATGCAGCAGCCCAGATAGCCCATGCTTTGCACTATGCGGACAGTTTAGGTGTGGATGTGGTTGTTGTAGGGCGTGGCGGGGGAAGTGCAGAAGATCTGTGGAGTTTTAATGAAGAGATCGTAGCCGATGCGCTGTTTGCTATGCAAACACCCGTAGTGAGTGCGGTGGGGCATGAAGTGGATGTGATGATCAGTGACTTTGTGGCAGATCTGCGTGCACCGACTCCGAGTGCTGCGATGGAAATGATACTTCCTGATATGAGAGAGATACTCTATACTTTAAATGAGCAGGGTGAGCGATTTACCTATGTGATGAATCAAAAGCTGCAGCATCTTCTACGTGAATTAAAGCATACAGAAGAGATATTGTTCCGAAGTTCGCCCAGCAGACAGCTCAAAGAGACACAGATAGAGTTTATACGTTTAGAAGATGAATTTAAGAGGGTGATGATGTATAAGTTAGAGCGTTTTTCTTCTTTGTTACCTGAAATGTCCAAAAAGTATAGGCAGAATATGGTGTTCATTCTTGAGCAAAAAAGTCAGTATTTGGAGTTTATGGATAAAAAATTGAGGATGAATGATCCTAAATTACAGTGTCGTAAAGGATGGGCACAAATATCAGCAGAGGATAAGACCATTGAATTGAGCGCCATTGAGGTCAATCAGAAATTTACGGTTCAAGATGCGGAGACTCGTATAGAAGCTTTATGTTTAAGTAAAACATGAGATGGAATATTGGATAATATAAGTTAATTTAAGACTTACAAGATTAGGGATGGATAGCACATTGGAAAGAGTTCAAGAGATTATAGTTCAAATTACACGTGAAGAGTATGCAATCATGGCAATAATCCTCTTATCCATTCTCTTTGCATTCTATACCTATTTCCTTTCCAGACAAAAAAAGAAATTAAGGGCAACGCTTGCAAATAACCTGAGGGTTTTTCAAAAGGCCTTTGATATTTCTGATGATGCTGTGTTGATTCTTTCCCCTCAAAATAAAGTGATGTATGCAAGTAATGCTATGGTGCGACTTTTAGAGCTAAAAAGTGATTTTTTATTGAAAAAGTATAAAAGTACGGTGCAAATAAAAATAAAAAAGGATTGGCTAGGGTTAGATCAATTGATTCAAGAGCAGCGTACACAACCTAAGGATAAAGTGAAAGCGTATCCTCATGCTACGTTAAAGATCTCAGCAGATGATGAGATACCCGTGAATGCATATTTAGATACTATCGTAATGGAAATGCCAAAAGATGTCGTGTGTGATGTGATATCGATACAAGATCTAAGCAAAGTCAAGGAACGCTCTGCTGCGGAGTTTAAGCATCCACTGACACACTTGCCCAACCAATTTCAGCTCTATAATGATCTACCGGCATTCTTTTCGAAAGCACATTTAGAAAAAAATAAACTGGCTTTAGTGCTTATGAGTCTGGACAACCTCTCAAGGTTACGCTCCATTATTGGAGATGAACAGACCAATGATGTACTCAAAAAATTTGCTAGATACTTGGAGACTTTGACGAAGAACGTCAATGTATCGGTCTATCACACCTTTGATAACCATTTCTTGCTGACGGTAAAGAACTTGCATTCCATTGATGAGGCAAAAGTGTTTGTAGAAGATATTCAAAAGAAATTGGCCACATTTTATAAAATGGATGATGTACATTTACATCTGACTGTTTCGGCAGGTATCGGTATCTATCCTGACAGCGGACATATACGTCTACTGCTTGATCATGCCTATAAAGCATTGGCGGAAGCAGAGAAAGAAGGTGACAATAACATTACCATATTCTTACCTGAAAAATTTACCGCTGCGTATGATGAATTGAGACTCCATGGTGATATGCCGGGTGCATTGAGCAGAGGCGAATTTGAAGTCTACTATCAACCTATTGTCAGGGTCGGAGATCAGGAAGTTGTGGCGGCCGAAGCACTGATCCGATGGAAACATCCGCAGTATGGTATGATCCCACCTGATGTCTTTATCTCTCTCATGGAGAAAACAGGTTTTATTGTGAAGTTGGGCCAATTTATACTGGATGAAGTCCTAAAACAGCAAAAACGCTGGGAACTGTTCAATTTTAATCGTATCGAGATTTCGATCAATGTCTCCATGGTTGAGATCAATACGGGTGAGTTTGTGCAACATGTAGAAAGAAAACTGGCGGAGCATCAGCTTGATCCGGAATGTATCAAATTTGAAATTACAGAGGGTATCGCCATGCTCAATGAAGCGCAGACTGTAAAATACTTTCTTGCATTAAAAAAACTGGGGGTAGGTATCTCGTTGGATGATTTCGGTACGGGGTATACCTCTTTTGGATATTTGAAGAAATTTCCTGCAGATATTGTAAAAATTGATAAAAGTTTGGTCGATTATATCTTGACCAATGAAGAAGATCAAAGAATTGTAAAAGCGATCATAGAATTGGCACATACTTTAGGCATGAAAATAGTGGTTGAAGGTATTGAAAATCAACAAATGGTTGATATGATATCCTCTTATGGATGTGATTATCTGCAAGGGTATCATTTCTCAAAACCATTACCTGTGTTTGAATTTCAAAAACTGATCAGATAATGGGTATTTGACAATCATCATAAGAGAGAAAGAAGCTACCGATTAGCAGCTTCTCCCTTAATGAATTATTCTCTATTCTATGTATGATTGAATGAATGACTTTTTGTGATTTTGGACGTAGTCGGAATCTCTTGTCCTTGTTCTCTTGTCTAGTTCTTAGGTTTATTTATTGCCACAATAGCACCTGTAGTAATTACTAATGCCGTCAGGATACCAAAAAAGATATATTGTAACTCCATTCTCGTCCTTTCTTCGTTTAAATTATAAAATAACTAACTCATGCCATACCGTTTCATCTTTAAAAGGTGAAGGAAAAAGTTAAAAAAGAGAGAAACATTTATGGTCTTATCTAGATGAGGATCAACCAGATAAGTATGCTTCCATACTTTAAGTTATTTTGACCGCGGAAGTATAACCAATAAAGTGTTAATTAATTGTAAATTTTTAACAAAATCAAGTCAATTTCATCTTTAGATAAAACGCTTTTTTTTTATTAATAATCATTGATTTGTTGAGGTTATCTAACAGTTGGATGACCTAGTTTGATAGCTGTTTGTTTTGAAGAAAAGTTGTACAATTTAAAGAGAGTTGTAGAAGTGCACAAAACCTCATGAAGAGAGGTTTGTGCGGTGTAGATCAGATATAGTGTCTGATTTACATCATTCCTGGCATACCACCCATACCGCTCATATCCGGCTGTGCTGAAGGAGGTTCAGGTATGTCTGAAACAGTTGCCTCGGTTGTGAGAAGCAGTGAGGCCACAGAAGTCGCATTCTGAAGTGCTACACGTTCCACTTTAAGCGGGTCAATGATCCCTGCTTCAAGCATATTGACATATTCTCCTGTTGCAGCATTAAATCCTAAATTTGCATCGGTTGAATTGGCAATTTCATTGGCCACCACACCCGCATCAAATCCTGCATTCTGTGCAATCTGCTTCACCGGTGCAAATACAGCTCTTAAGATGATCGCTGCACCTACAGCTTCATCGTCATTAAGATCAAGTTTGACAGCCTGACTTGCTTTGATCAGTGCAGCCCCACCACCGATAACGATACCCTCATCTACAGCGGCTTTTGTCGCTGAGAGTGCATCGTCAACTCTGTCTTTTTTCTCTTTCATTTCAGTCTCAGTGGCAGCACCTACTTTGATCACGGCAACACCGCCAGAGAGTTTCGCAAGGCGCTCCTGGAGTTTCTCTTTATCATACTCACTGGTAGTCGTACCAATCTGTGTTTTGATCTCACTCACACGTGCAGCAACGGCATTGACATCACCTTTCCCATCCACGATAACAGTATTGTCCTTGTCTATGACCACTCTTGCCGCCTGCCCAAGATCAGCAAGTGTTGCTTTCTCGAGTGTAAGACCGAGCTCTTCAGTGATTAGTGTTGCACCTGTCAAGATAGCGATATCTTTAAGCATCTCTTTCTTTCTGTCCCCGAAACCTGGTGCTTTCACCGCAGTGATGTTAAGTACACCTTTGAGTTTGTTAAGCACGAGTGTTGAGAGCGCCTCACCTTCAATATCATCTGCGATGATAAGAAGCGGTCTGCCGCTTTGCTGTACCTGTTCCAGCATAGGCACGAGATCTTTCAGTGAAGTTACTTTACCATCTGTTACAAGGATAATAGGTGTTTCAAGCTCACAGGTCATTTTTTCTGTGTTGGTTACAAAATAAGGAGAGATATACCCTCTGTCAAACTGCATACCTTCAACCACATCAAGGTCATCGTTGATCCCTTTTGCTTCTTCCACCGTGATCACACCGTCTTTTCCTACTCTGTCCATCGCTTCAGCAATGAGATTACCGATCGTCTTGTCAGAGTTTGCAGAGATCGTAGCTACTTGCGCGATCTCTTTTTTGTCTTTGACCTCTTTGGAGATCTTTTTAAGCTCTTCAATGATGGCAGCAGATGCTTTGTCCATACCTCTTTTCACCTCTATCGGGTTTGCCCCCGCAGTGATGTTTCTGAGACCTTCTTTAAAGATAGCGTGTGCAAGTACTGTTGCAGTCGTTGTTCCATCTCCGGCTTCATCCGCTGTGTTGCTCGCCACTTCTTTTACCAGCTGTGCACCCATGTTTTCGAGTCTATCTTCAAGCTCTATCTCACGTGCTACGGAAACACCATCTTTTGTAATGTGCGGTGCACCATATGATTTTTGTATAAGAACGTTACGTCCTCTAGGTCCCATGGTTACTTTCACGGCATCGGCTAACTTTGTCACACCTTCAAAGAGACCTGACCTTGCTTTATCTGAAAAAAATATTTCTTTTGCCATAAACTATCTCCTTAAAATTATTTGATTAAACCAAGCACTTCTTTGCTTGTCAATATGAGGTACTCTGTACCTTCGATCATGATCTCCATCCCACTGAAGTTCGCAAAGACTACAGTATCATCTACATTGATGCCATCCTCTTTTGCATCAGGTCCAACTGCAATGACTTTTCCTTCTAGTGGTTTTTCTTTGGCTGTATCTGGAATATATAGCCCAGAAGCGGTTTGATTTGACTGCTCTTCACGAAGAACGAGTAGTCTGTCTTTTAATGGTTCAAATGCCATAGTGACTCCTTTATTTGTGATTTAATTTTATAGTTGCATTGTAGTGATTTTTTCTAAAAATGTCAACAACTTTCTTTAAATTATTTAAGTAATATGAGTGACATGGACTAAACAATTTGTTAAATAAAGGCTTTTTACATTTTTTTTACCAAATGTGTTGACAATAAAGGTATCTTTAGATAGAATTCCGTCTCTTCACAACGATGTCAAGGTAGCTCAGCTGGTTAGAGCGCTGGTCTCATAAGCCGGAGGTCGAGGGTTCAAGTCCCTCTCTTGACACCATTCAAATTATTAGCAATCCCCTTATTTACTTAATCTTCTGACGATTGATCAAAATTATTCCCACATTTATATTTTTCTATTTTTGAGCCGAGGGTCTAATTTTTTGTCCCGAATTTGTCCCGAATTGATGGGGGCTTCTCTAGGAGAAAGTAAAAGACTATTTTGTTAGGTCATATTTGTATATTTTTCACAATCCTGTATCATAATCTTTATATCACTCTGCATCTGAATCAATAGAGTTAAAACACTATCTTTCTCATTATTATCTACAAGCGTACTTTTTAATATTTTCATATTGTGTATCATTTTTAGGGTTTTATCTTTGATATTCAATATAAGGTCTAGCATTTCTGCATCTGAGTGTTTATGCAGATCAGGGTTTAACATGCTTTCAATAGGATTGATAAAGGCGATTGTATTTAACTCATCTTCAAATGATGTTTCAGCAATCATTAAATGTTTTAAGTGAGTAGTTGGATGTTTGTTTATCCTCTCTTCTGCTTCATGAAAATACTTTATCTGTTCTTCGGCTAAAACGAGTAAATGTCTAAAATAGGAGCTAAGAACTTTTTTTGTTTTTCTTTCTTCTTCTTTTTCTTTTTCCTGTTCTATTCGATTTGTATTATTAATAGTTGTGATGACAGAATAACCAGCTATTTGAGAAGCTAATAAAATTGCAATTGGACCTAAATAGTTTTTAAAATCAAGAGTGAAAAAAAGCATTATAATAAGTACAAAACCAAATGTTATAAGTATGTAGAGCATAGCTTTAGGAAAGGAAAACCCTTTCTCATTTTTGAACTTATCAAACATATGTCACCTCATTTTATTTTTTTATATGCCATGCAACCATCTTTTTCATTCAAGTCACAAGCTTTACGAAAATACTGTTTTGCTTTAAAAAGATCTTTTTTAACACCTTCTCCATTTTTGTACTGAACACCAACATGATAGCATCCCATACCATCTCCTTTTATACATGCCTCCATAGAAAACTTTTTAGCTTTAGACAGATTGCGCTTAACTCCGCTTCCATGATAATAGAAAATACCGTTCATAGTACAACCATATGGTACACCTCGATTACATGCTTTAGTAAAATATTGAATGCTTTTAGAAACATTTTTTTTAACACCTTCTCCTTTCGCATACTTTAAAGCAGTACCTAAACAAGAGAGACCATGACCAAGATTACAAGCTTTAGATAAATACTTTACTGCTTTTGAGTTATTTTTCTTAATACCTTCTCCATTATCGTACATTCTTCCAAGGTTATAGCATCCGGTAGACAAACCTTTGTTACACACTTCTTTATACAAGTTAATTGCTTTAGAATAATTTTGTTTGACACCTTCCCCATATCTGTAAGCGTTAGCAAGATTATTGCATCCACCTTGATCCCCTAAATTACAACCCTTAGATAAGTAATTTATTGCTTTGGAATAGCTTTGTTTTACACCTTTACCATCTTCATACATCGTTCCAAGTAAGGAACATCCTGCTCCGTCACCACCTTCACAGGCCTCTGAAAAGTATTTAACTGCCTTAGAATAGTTTTGTGTTATGCCTTTCCCCGCTGCATAGGCTATACCAAGATTAGCACAACCTATCATGTTACCTGCCTCACATGCTTTCTTATTTTCCTTAATGGAATCTGCACTAATACTTGTAGATCCTCCAAATAACAAGAAAAATACTAGTAATAATTTTTTCATTACTCAAACCTTGTATATGAAATCTTTTATATTATATCAAGTTAGAATAGACATATGCATCATATTAAGGTTCCATTATATACAGTGATAGTTTTTGAAAAATAAATACTTTATAATCTAAAATATTTTATAAGCTTTTGATGAATAATCATGTGTGTATTTTTTTAATATAATTCTAAGTGTCGTTCGTAAAGTTTTGTCCCGATTTTTGTCTCTAAACTTTAAAAAAGATTTTATTTAAAAATTTAAGTAGATTGTATAGTAGAGTAATTCTATTATGCATTAGCTCGGAGAACTTGTATTAGAATAGAGTTCTCCTGATTGTAAAAAAGGGTGTTTGTCTTATTTTGTGTCTTCGTAATATCCAACACCTGCACCTATAGCTGTACCAACGGCTGCTGATTTAAGTACTGAACGTCCAGATACAGCACCAACCACTGCTCCTGTACCGGCTCCAATCAGAGCACCTTTTTGTGTTTTTGGGCCAGGTTGAGCACATCCTGACATCAATCCAGCAACTGAAATAGCAACTAAAATGCTTTTAATTTTTAATATTTTCATGACTATTCTCCTCTTTTTTTATAGAATATTATGAAAGTGTGTATTGCCTGTGTAGTGAATTCTTGTGAGTATACTAGATGCGTCGGATTTGGTACGTTCAAGTCCCTTTTTTAATACATCCAAGTCATCTATAATCCTCTTATGTACTTACTTTCAAAGCTTGAGTAAAATGAACAACAACTTCACACTTATTTCACACAAGAAGACTATACTGGCGCTATGAACTCCATGAAGGATTCTTTCCCCTTTTTGATACTTCTGGTTTTCTGGTAACTTTTATTTTAGATCGCATCACTCTTTTTTGTGTGTATGCTTCCTTTAATTTTGTCCAAAACCTTTAAAAGTTACCTCCTTCCCAAAACTCCACTATGAATGATTCATTCTCTACGAACCCTATAAAATATATTCAATGACCCCTTTTGTGTTTTAAAAGCTTGCATGGTATGATTGTAGGTGATAAAGTGAAGATCAGTCTTGTAGCTGAAGGTATGAAAACGTAGGCAAAGATATAAAACATTCTAAAAAGGATCTATCATGGCAACACCGGTAAAAGTTGAATTGGAAGCAGATAAAACACACTATTTTTGTACGTGTGGTAAGAGTGCAGACGGAGTACTGTGTGACGGCAGCCATAAAGGCACAAATTATAGACCACAACCCTTTACAGTCGATACCACAAAAGTGTATTCTCTATGTGCCTGTAAAAAAAGTGGAAACCTTCCATTTTGTGATGGTACACATAGGAAATTATAAGGCATGATTCCTGTATCAAGAGAATCATGACTAAGAAGTTTATATCTCTATTTTGATACTATTTCAAAAATAAAATTTGAAGTCAGATAAAGGTAGGAATTAAATCATGTTAGAGGTTTTATTATTGGCATTTGCTCTGAGTATGGATGCATTTGCAGTTTCTATAGGTATTGGTGTGAAAAATCAATATTTCGATAAATTTTTAGCATTGAAAGTGGGACTTTTTTTTGGTTTTTTTCAAGGTATCATGCCGCTGTTCGGTTATCTCTCGAATGTGGGTCTGGGAAGTGCTATAGAGTCCATTGATCACTGGGTTGCTTTTATTTTATTGGGTATACTTGGCGGGAAAATGCTTTATGAGAGTTTTGGTGAAAATATTGAAGATGATATCAGACAAATAACCAATAAACTACTATTCTATTTGGCTATTGCTACAAGTATAGATGCCATGGCAGCAGGGTTCACGCTCAATCTGCTTCAGTTAGACCCATATATTTCTATGATCATTATAGGAGTTGTGACATTTCTATTTAGTGTTTGGGGTGTCTATATCGGTTCCAAGGGTGGTGGATTTTTAGAAGAGAAGGCAGAAAGAGTAGGGGGTATCATTTTAATTGCTATCGGTTTAAAGATACTCATTGAGCATACGCTCTATTGACAGACAGGTATAGAATATAGGCAAGGTGTTGAGCAACACCTTCATGTTTATGATCTAAGACCTACTTTATGGAGAAGAAAGATCACGCTGTAATAGGCCAAAACCGTTAAAAAGATCGAGATAAGCATACTCGGATAAAAGCTGAGCCCTTTTTTGATCAAAATCGGAAAAGCGATAAAGAGTGTCATGGATGGTGCAATGAGCCAAACAATATTCTGTGAAAACTCTACGGCTTTGTTGCTGCTGTTAGTGTCTATATACATCCATGTCATGGCCAATATAGATACCAAAGGGATAGCTGCCAGTATGGCACCTATCAAACTGCTTCTCTTGGAGATCTCGGAGATCAATACGATTAAAACCGTGGTGATCACGAGTTTTGTTATATAGTAAGCCAATGGTCACTTCCTTTGTGCATGCATAGAACACTCTATGAGATTAGAGTGTTACCGTTGTGGTCCAGATACCGTGTAGATTACAGCCTGCTTTTGCTTTGAGTTCTTTGACATTGTCAAGCTTGACTGCAAAAGAAGCTGCTCCGCGTGAAATTTCCGGTTCAAGGACACTTTTACCTACCAGTGTATCATCTGCATAGAGTTCGATGAAATCGATCCAGTGATCTGGTGTGCTCGGGTGGATGATCCCCCCTTGACCTACAGTGATATATACATCCGTATATCCATTGGCATCTTTTTCTTTGATGGTGATCAGCGGAGAGTGCTTGAGCTCGCCTTTGTCCATATTTGACGGATCTTTTGGTTTCATCTCCATACGGTTCATATGTTCTACAGCCATTTTTGCTTCCGCACTCACTGCTGCCATCATGGCTGTTACACCTGCCACTTTTAATGCATCTCTTCTATTCATGATTATTCCTTTTTTATGAGTATAAAACTAGTGAACACTATATAAAAAATTTTCTTAATTTCATCTAATTGGTTATTCATAGCGTAAGGCATCGATAGGGTTCATCGAAGCGGCCTTCCGTGCAGGTATGATACCGAATATAATACCGATCAACATGGAAAATACAAGCGCGATCACAGTGATAGAAGGATCGATCACCAGCACGATATCAAGCCATTGTGCCACACCAAAGGTGATCAGTATACCCGATAGTATGCCTACGATGCCTCCCAGGCCTGAGAGTACGATTGATTCTATAAGGAACTGTATCAGGATATCTTTTGCCATGGCTCCCACGGCCATACGTATACCGATCTCCCTTGTACGTTCCGTTACGGAGACCAGCATGATATTCATGATACCTATGCCTCCTACGATCAGAGAGATCGCCGCTACGGCTCCCAGCATCACCGTCAGTACTGTCGTCACTTGTGAGATAGTATCAAGCAGTGCTGTCATGCTTCTGACCTGAAAATCATCATCCATGGGATTGTCGATATGTCTATGCTCCCTGAGGACTCTTTCTATCTGAATTCTTGCTTCTTCCAAAGGAACATTCTCTTTGACGGCAGCCATCATCAAATGAAGGTTGTCACTTCCGCTTATACGTCTCTGAAACAGAGTAAAAGGGAGCAACACCACATCATCCTGATCCTGTCCGAATGTATTTGCACCTTTTTCCTCAAGTACGCCGATCACTTCACACGAAAAGTTTTTCAAACGGATCTTATTGCCCAGGATCGTGTCTGGAGTCGCTGAAAGGTTTTTGATGATGCTCTGGCCCATGATACATACTTTCTGTCCTGTTCTTAGTTCATTCTTTTCAAAGCCTCTTCCCTCTTTGAGCTTCCAGTTTCGTATCTGTAGATACTCATTTTCAATGCCTCTGATATTGGTACGGTAGTTTTGTTCCTTGTAGATCACCGTCATGGAACTGTTCTCCACAGGTGAGATCGCATCAAGCGCATAGATCGAGGAACGGATGATCTCAAGGTCTTTCTTTTTGAAAGGTTTTTCGATCACGCCTCTGCTCCCAGGCCCTCTGCGTTGTCCGGGCATGATATAGAGTGTATTGCTTCCTAATTGCTCTACACTCTGTGTGATCGATTCGCTGGCACCTTGGCCTATATTGACCATCGCGATCACTGAAGCGATACCGATCACAATACCCACAGCAGTAAGCAGTGAACGCATAAGGTTGCGTCTGATCTCACGCAGTGCAAGCAAAAATGCATTACGAAACACGATTGACCTCTTTTTCGATGGTCCCGTCACGCAGATAGATCGTTCTTGAAGCATAGGCTGCGATATCATCTTCGTGAGTCACCATAATCACAGTGATCCCCTGCTGGTTAAAGGTTCTGATCAACTCCATGATCTCATGGCCGCGTTTGGTATCGAGGTTTCCAGTAGGTTCATCTGCAATGAGGATCTTTGGACGTGTTACCATCGCTCTGGCAATCGCTACACGCTGCTGCTGTCCCCCTGAAAGCTGGCCGGGGTCATAATAGAGTCTGTCTTCCAGGCCTACATCCTTGAGTGCCTCGGTTGCCATGCGTTTGCGTGCTTTGCTGTCAAGCCCTTGGTAGATCAAGGGTACTTCCACATTTTCAAGTGAAGTGGTTTTTTTTAAAAGGTTATACCCTTGAAAGATAAACCCTAAAATATACCTTCTGAACAATGCACGCTGGTCTGCACTGAGAGAGGCTATCTGCGTGTCTAAAAAAATGTACTCTCCGCTGCTTGGGACATCGAGCGTACCCAGAATATTTAAAAGTGTCGATTTGCCGCTTCCGCTTGGCCCCATGATAGCGATAAATTCCCCTTTTTCTATCTTTAGGTCGATGCCATGAAGTACGGTTGTTTCGGCATCTCCTTCCCCATACACTTTGCTGATATTCTTTAAAGTGATCATGGTGCCGTTTCCTGATTGATGATGATCTTTTGTCCCTCTTGAAGATCACTGCTCTCTATCGCACTTAAAGGGCCGTTATTGCCCAGTACCTTCACATAGACTTTTTTAGGTACACCCTCTTCGAGTATCCAGACATGAGGTTTGGGATCAACCTCTATCTTTTCATTTCTCTCGCCACCAAAAAAGGATTGGGATTCTGGCTTGACAGGGATAAAAAGCAGGGCAGAGCGTTTGACTACAAATACATCCTTGAGCATGTTTGTCACAATGTCGGCATTGACGCTCATACCCGGCTTGAGCAGCAGATCTTTGTTGTCCACTTCCATAATCGCTTTATAGGTGACAACACTCTCCAGTACTTCTGAGTTGATCCTGACCTGACGGATCGTTGTATCGAAGGTGGTATCGGGGTAGGCATCTACGCTGAAACTTGCTTTTTGCCCTGTTTCGATCTTTCCGATATCTGCTTCATCAATGCTGATCTGAAGCTCCATCTTACTCAGATCTTTGGCAATGCTGAAAAGCACAGGTGTCTGGAATGTCGCAGCTACCGTCTGTCCCGGGTCGACATTTCTTACCAAAACGGTTCCGTTGATAGGCGAATAGATCTTTGTACGTTCAAGATCATACTGTGCGGCCTTCAAAGCGTGGGTGGCCTGGGCTATCTGAGCCTGGGCATTGGCGATCTGTGCTTTGGTCAGCAGGAAGTTTGCCCACTCCCTGTCCCAGTCACTTTGTGTAGGGAGTGTCCCCTTGGAAGAGGTTTTGAGTTTTTCATAGCGCTTGACGGTTGTTTCGGCCTGATAATATTGTGCCTGTGCACTCTGCAATGCTGCTTTCGACACTTGCAGTGCAGCTTTGGCCCTGTCATAGGCACTTTGATATTTGGTGGTATCCAGGCGGGCTAAGAGTTCTCCTTTTGTGACCTGATCGTTATAGTCGACATAGACCTCTTCGATGGTACCTGAGACCTCTGTCCCCACATCCACACTTTCAAGTGGCTGAATATACCCGCTGGCCGATACGGTGAGAGAAAGATCAGATTTTTTCAATATTTCCGAGACATAACGATACTCCATCCCTCGGGGGTCTCTGAAAAAGAAAACATAGACAAAGAGAAGTGTTATGCCCATGAAAAGTATCGCCCATTTGCCCCATTTTCGTCTATCTGTGTGATAATTGATGATCTTTTGCATCTCTTCCATACGGCGATCCTTGTGGATATCAGTAGACCCTTGGGTCCTCATTACACTATTCTAACAGAGCATGGTTGTAATGTCAATTGAAAAAAGAACGTACCTTTTTTTGCATTAGGCCTATTTTTTAAAAAGTATGTTACACTCAAAGAAAAATGGAGTTGTCATGCGGGTTATACTATTTTATCTATCTCTGTCACTTTTTTCTTTCTCTTCCCAAAGTGATGTGATGGAAGTACAAAAAGAGGTAGATGCTTTAAAGGAGCCTATGTATAAACCTCTGGTCGAACGCTACATGTTGGATGAGGTCAGGAACCTGCGTATGGAGCAGCAAAGCTTACGTGTGGAGATGCATGAAAAGATCGCGCAGGCCCGTTTGGATGTTTCGGATCGTGCGATGAACTATATGACCAGTACCGTGAGTAATATTTTTTTGATCCTTACTGCCATAGCCTCTCTAATCGCCATTTTAGGATGGAAAAGTGTCAAGGATGCCAAAGAACAGACCAAACTGGTTGTGCAGCAAAAACTGGAAGAGATTACGAAAGAGTATGCAGAAAAACTTGCAAAAATAGAAGCAGAGATGCAGAGCCGTTCTGAAGATATCATCACGAATCAGGAGAGCATCGCCCGTTCCAATGCCATACATGCGCTTTGGAGAAGAAGCAATCTTGAAGATAATGTTCAGGCAAAAGTCGAGATCTACGACCAGATCCTTGAAATTGACAAGAATAATGTAGAGGCATTGACCTATAAAGCAGATGCAGTACTGGATCTAGGACAAAAAGAGTGGGCACTGAACCTGTGTAACAAGGCATTGGATTTGGACAGCGGATATGCCTATTCTTATTGGCAGCGGAGCTGTGTGAATGCAGAAATGGGAAATATAGAGAATGCAGTCAGTGACATCATCAAAGCGATCAAGATCTCTCCGGTGTTGGCAAATGATATTGAGAGTGAAAGCAGTTTTGATGCGATCCGTGACAAAGAAGCGTTTAAAGTATTTATGAATGAGCAGTTGCCAATACTCTTACGATCAGAGTCATAAGCGATCATAAGAGCACGGGAGAAGGTTAAGAGGCCTTACTCTCACTTTACTGAAGAGACTTAATCCACTTCTTTTAAACTTTCCACTATAATTTCATAAACATTCCATATCTAGGTAAAGAGTATGATCGATTTAAAATATCTCCAAAACAACTTCGAAGAGGCCAGTGCAAAACTCCAAAAAAAAGGTGTAGATACAACTGCGCTTGAAAACCTTCAAGGTTTATTTCTATCGCTGAAAGAAGCCAATGCAGCACTGGAAGCTGCAAAAGCGGAGCAGAACAGCATGTCTAAGCTCTTTGGACAGTATATGCGTGAAGGCAAGGACATTACTGAACTTAAAGCGAAAGTAGATGCCAACAAAGAAGCGATGGTTCCACTTCAGGAGAAAGCCAGAGAAGCCGAAGAGGCACTTTATAATGTAGCGTTGGCAATCCCGAATTTTCCAGATGAGAGTGTACCGGAGGGTGCAGATGAAGAGGATAATGTTGAGCTACGTAAAGTGTTGGAGCCTAAAAGTTTCTCTTTTGAACCCAAAGAACACTGGGCATTGGCCGAGAGCAATGGGTGGATAGATTTTGAACGCGGTGTAAAGCTTGCAAAAAGCCGTTTCTCGGTGCTGCGTGGTGAAGCTGCAAGATTGGAAAGAGCACTGATCAACTTTTTCCTGGATACGAATGCTGCTAAAGGCTTTGAAGAGCTTTGTGTACCATTTATGAATAACAGTGCAATGCTGCAAGGTACAGGACAGCTTCCTAAGTTTGAAGATGATCTCTTTAAAATCGATGAAGAGGACCTTTACCTTATCCCTACGGCAGAAGTACCTCTGACCAATATGTATCATGATGAGATACTCACAGAGAAAGAGCTTCCAGTACTGATGACAGGATACACACCATGTTTCAGAAAAGAAGCGGGATCCGCTGGACGTGACACACGCGGTATGATACGTCAACACCAGTTTGATAAAGTAGAGATGGTGGCCATCGCACATCCTGACAAAAGTGATGAAGTGTTTGAAATGATGGTAGAAAATGCTTCTGATATACTCACTGCACTGGGATTACCGCATAGAGTCGTAGAACTCTGTGGCGGAGACCTTGGGTTTGGTGCAGCAAAGACCATAGACCTGGAAGTGTGGCTCCCGGGACAGAACAAATACCGCGAAATATCTTCTATCTCAAACACAAGAGATTTCCAGGCAAGACGTGCAAAGATCCGTTTCAAAGACGGTAAGAAAAACAGATTTGTTCATACGCTCAACGGCTCAGCACTTGCGGTAGGACGTACATTGATAGCTATCATGGAGAACTATCAGAACGAAGATGGAAGCATTACCATTCCTACTGTGCTTCAGAAGTATATGTAAATTTACTTAATACCTATGAATAGACAGATTGTACTGTCTATTCATTGTCAGGATGATTGAATCCTTTTTTTTTCAATATTTCGTAACATGAGTGATGAAGTTTTATCGGTTGCCTAGAAATAGAGATATCTCCTTACATCGAATCTCCAAGATGCATTGCAGTTTCGGAATCCCATCTTGCAACATGTAGTACCAGCCAATGTTTGAATTCATCTTCCAGGAACTTTTGTATCTCTTCAGGGTCCCTATGGCTTTCCCAGCTTTTTTGGAGTTGATCGAGCTTTTTTCTCATCGTGTCATGTTCACTTTTATGCATTTGCATAGCATAGAACTTACTCTCTTCCATCATTGCTTCTTCTGTAGAAAAATGATCTTCTACATCAAACTGGACGACCTTAAAGAGTTCATCTATCTTCTCCTTATCTTTTGTCAGGACAGCATCATGAAAATCATTAATGATCCTGATCTCCTCTTCGTGTAATATATTCATCATATCATTGGAAACTTGTTGTATATCTTTAACGTCTATCAGCATGATTTATCCTTATGTTGTTCTCATTTCGCTTTTCTATTTCAAGGTTTTCCATATATTTCACTTTTAAGAAGACCGAGGGGAATCCCTCTCTTACGCTTCGTTCTGTTGTTCCATTTTTCTCGCAAGATAATCTGCTGTGGGGGCATCTACCGACTTTACATGCATGATAATCCACTCAGGTGTCTTGGCTACAAAGTTGATGATCTTCTTGATATCCCCAAACTCTTTCCATTGTCTTGTTGCATACTGAAGATCCATTAAAAACATATCATGTGCCAATTTATGCATCTCGTAAGATGGAAAGTCATACTCTTGCATTAAACGCTCTTCATTCGCAAAGTGTGCTTTCACATGTGCGATATATTCGTCCAGTTTATGTTCCAGCTCAGCTTGTTCTGTTGTACCTCTTTCATATCCTACAGTAAGCTTCTCGATCTCATTGATAATTTTAATTTCATCCTCATGTGTCTTCTGCATCTCATCGACACTCATATACTCTACCTGTTCTGCATAAATCAATCCCATGCTAGGCTCCTTTTTCGTTCATTGTAGTATAGAAGTGTTAAAAGTATATTGATAAAAATCAATAGGCCTCTATAAGTCTTCTATCTACCTGTCGCAGTGAGTGATCTCTTTGAAGGAGGCGTGGAGAGGACTTGAGAGTTGTGATATAATTCACTTTCTATAGTATTAATACAAAAACCTGAACGATCTCGAAGCCTTATTATCAAACATAGAAGTGTAGAGTGCCTCAGTATAAGATAAATAAAAGTAAGGTGCATTATGGAAAAATCGAATATTACGGAGATACTGAAGCAGATCACTCTCTTCTCTTCATTAAGTGAAAAAGAGCTCAGTGAACTCGCAACCGTGACGCAGATATCTCATTATCATAAAGATTCGATCGTTTTTACACAAGGTGAGATGAGTGAAAATGTCATGATATTGATCGATGGGGTCGTGAGTATCTATAAACATGACAGTAAAGGAAATGAAGTTGTGATCGGATACTTTAACCGGTATGCACTGCTTGCTGAGGCGGCTACTTTAAGAAAGACTCCGTTACCTTCATCTGCAAGATTTCAAACAGACGGTTCTATTCTTAAAATTTCACTCGATGGTTTTGAAAGTTTTCTTCTCAGTCATTCCAGACTTGCGTATGAAATTATTCAGTCACTGCTTGCAAAGATCGATCTCCTCCAACAAAATATACATTTTAACCTTGCGGCAACCTCCAAAGAGAAAGTATTAAATTTTTATCAGAAAAACCCTAAGTTGGCATTAGATCTCAAACAGTATGAGATAGCCTCTATACTCAGTATGACACCGGAAACACTCTCTCGTAATATCTCCAAATTACTGAAGGAGGAAAAACTGATACAGGTTTCAACGGGTTATAAAGTACCTTAAGCTGTGAATCTTGATAAATATCAATACACTTTTCATATTTTTTATTTAAGATGCACTAAAAAATTATGAAAAGTCTGAAGGATAAAATATGTTAAAAATAAATGTTATCGTAGCCACAGCTATTATTGGGGTTAGTACATTATATGCAGGTGACGTTGATCTAGTAAAGACGAAATGTGCTACATGCCATATGCTTGAAAAACCGACACCTGATATGATACCTACCTTAAAAGCACCACCTATGGGAGCTGTGATGTATCATACGAAGTTGGTGATGGCTGATAAGCAAGCAATGAAAGATTTTATTACTGATTATGTGATAAACCCTGCGGCAAAAAAATCAGTCTGTGAGTCAAATAAAGTACAACAGTACGGTGTGATGCCTTCGCTTAAAGGGAGTATTACCCAAGAGGAGCTCTCTAAGATCGCGGATTACCTGATCGAGCACTACCCTTCCGAAGAATTTGTAGATATGATCGATGAAATTCAAAGAAATGACAAAATGAATGCACTACAGAACTCTCCATTTCTGATCAATAAGGAAGCGTTGCCCCATATGACAAAGCTGCTGATCAAACATTGGGATAAACAGGCTTTGGGACTGAGTGACGAGCAGAAAAAGAAACTTCTTGTGATTCGAGATCATACGATAGGAGAGGTTCAAAAAGCAAAACGAAAGATTGATACTTTAGAGACGGAAATGATGGAAGCTCTGTTCATGGATGATGAATCCCCAAAAAACCTGGAGAGTAAAATAGATGAAATAGCGAAACTGAAAGCATCTGTAACAAAAGTGCATATTCAATGTATCTCTCAGACACTGGAGATACTCGATGATGAGCAGATAGAGTATTTACTTCCTTTCTGGGAATATAAATAGTTATTTTAACCCTTGATTTTAGTATCTGTAGGCTGGTTCCAGATAAGGATCCGATAGTATGGATGAAATAGGATGGTGAGGAAAATGCGATATCCCTTGTTTTTTGATGAAGTTGACTCAATATTACTTTATGATCCGCTCAGTGATTTTCTAGGTGCATGTGAAGAGGGTAAAGTTGAGATCAGTTATTTAGATTGTGTCAAGCAAGCAGGCCACTCCTGTCCCACTGTTGCAGGCGCTTATCTTATGACAGTGATAGGATTAAAAATGCTCTATGGTTCCAAACTGCCGCAGCGTGGGGACATCACTATCAGTATGAAGGGAAAAAGAAGCGAAGGGACAGTAGGTGTAACGGGAAACATTATCTCATTTATTGTTGGGGCGAATGGAGAAGAAGGATTTAAGGGGATACAGGGGAATTTTTCAAGGAACAATTTGATTGCTTATGATCAGCCAATGGCGGGAGATGTAACGTTGGGAAGAATTGATACTAATCTCTCCGTTTCACTCAGCTATGACCCTTCGGTGATCCCTGGAGATCAAAGATTAAAACCTTTGATGGGAAAAATATTGCAGGGAAAGGCATCTGAGCAAGAGAGAAATATTTTCAAAGCGTTATGGCAAGAGAGAGTCAAAGAGATTTTACTTACCAAAATGTTAAGAGATAAAATGATTCAAGTCTATTAGATACGCGTGAGTTAGTTTTTTGCTAGGGTGATTTTTAGATGATTTGAATGAAATAACGTATATAGACTGAAATTTTGACATGTCTACTCGATTAAATGCTTACATATCCAAACTTGATATAAATCAATTTCGTAAATCATGTTTTGGGATATACTTCGAAGACTTTATAAAAAACAGGAGTTTAAATGTCCCTTTCACAATCAACGATCAATACGGTCAAAGCTACAGCTGGTACAGTTTCTCAAAATGCCGAGGCTATTACAACAAAAATGTATGAGATCCTTTTTAACCAGAATCCAGAACTCAAAGAGTTATTTAAAGATGCGGATCCGGATCAGCATAAAAAACTTGCTTCGGCAGTGGGTGCCTATGCTGCAAATATCGATAATCTGGAGGTTCTGTCTAAAGCGGTCGAGAAGATGGCACAAAGCCATGTACGTACCCATGTCAGACCTGAACACTATCCAATGGTGGGTAGTGCCATTCTTGGTGCTATTAAAGAGGTCTTGGGAGATGCTGCCACAGATGAGATCCTTGATGCTTGGAAAGAAGCCTATTTTTTCCTGGCTGATATTTTGATCGCCAGAGAAAAAGAGCTATACGCATCATAAATAAAACATTCAAGCCAATAGAAAATTCTATTAGCTTGTATCGTAAACAATACCCCCTTCAAAGGAGATAGTGATGCGTCGACATGTATATGGCTATTTCAATCGAATGCGGGGGTTGGAAGCTTCACCATCCCGAGCACACATACCTCATATTATCTGGTCAGGCATAGGAGCTTTCCTTGGAATTTACCTCATATCGGTGCTTAATCAATATCTTTTTGTGAACACGGCAGACACACTTTTTCTGGTTGGTTCGTTCGGCGCTTCTGCAGTGTTACTATACGGGGTGCCTAATGCAGAGTTGTCCCAGCCTCGCAATTTAATTGGAGGGCATATCATTTCGGCACTTATAGGTATCACGGTATATAAATATTTGCCATTGGAACTTTCACTTCTCAGTGCCTTGGCTGTCTCTTTATCTATTGTAGCAATGCACATTACACGCACTCTACATCCCCCTGGAGGTGCAACAGCCTTAATTGCTGTTATCGGAAGTTCCCAAATCCATGAATTAGGCTATAGGTTCGTATTGACACCGATTGCAACAGGTACTTTCATTTTATTGATCATCGCACTTGCAGTCAATAACATGTCAAACAACCCAAATCGACACTATCCGCGTTACTGGCGGTAAGTAATAACTAGCTGTTCAATTCTATCGCTTTTTTCACACAAGACTCCAGTGAAGAAGTATCAGAAATGACAGGCGTAATGTTTTGTGGAAAATATTGCGCTGTTGTCTTCCCTATGGATATGGCTTTAAAACTTTCATCCCAGGATATATTTTTAAAAAAACATTCAATGGTCGAAGGTGAAGAGAAGATGATCGTTGAATTTTTAGGTAAGGTTATTTTTTTATCCAATGGTTTACAAACCGTTTGATAGATGATCAATTCGTCACATATGATGCCATTACTATTTAAAATGTTCACAAGGTTTGAGACAACTTTAGAAGCTCTGATATAAAGAAGTTTTTGATGTTTATATTTTTCTGCTATCTCCAGGGCAAACTTGTCCCCATGTTTTTCTTTGCCGACAAATGCAAGTTTTCCACCCAAGTGTTTAACTATTTTAGCCGTCTCAGGAGCTATCACATACGCGGGCTTTTTTTTCCAAGTTTTATCCATAGAATCTAAGGAATAAATGGCATTTTTGGATGTAAAGACCAAAGCGTCATAAGAAGACAGGTCAACATCTTGTGGTATCGGTTCTATGGCAAAGACCGGTAGGTTCTTTGCCCATTTAACTTTTTTGTCACTCAAGATATAGATAGGCATTCTGCTGTTCTTTATATTCGTGATCATTGAGCTGAAGTATCTTTTTATTTTTTTCACTAAAGTATCTGAATCTGCGATCACGATAGATTTATTTTCATCAATAAAAAAGTGGATATGCTTTTTACTGAGTGCATGCGTGATCTTGATCAATTCATTGTAGGTATATTCACTGGGCCAATTGTTATCCAATACTAAAAGATTCATTTTCTCATCATAGGTATAGTAGATTAAATTCAATGGTTCCAGTATGTTTTGTATTTTTTTCATGATTCACATTTTTTTTTAATATTGAGTGAGAAGATAGTACAACTTTGTATTTAACTGTTCATTAACAGCATAAAGAGTGACATAGCGAACGACCTTAAAGTGACATAATTTGAGAGCGGTGATGACTTTCATCTACTTTTGTAAAAGAGTAGATGAAAAAGCCCGAAGATCAATAAAGTGAATAAGACTAGACAGTCTTTGAACTGTCAGCATGACGAGACTTCAACTTCCCTTCCATACTCAAATAGGAATTCAAAGCACCAATGTAGGCTCTTGCAGAGGCTAACATCGTATCTATGTTCAATCCATGTCCTATGATGGCAGGTTCACCGTTGAATGAGACTTTAACGGTAACATTTGCCAAGGCATCTTTCCCTTGACTTACCGATTTGACTTTATAGTCCATTAATTGACCCTCATAACCGGAAATTCTATCTATGGTTTTAAAGACTGCATCGATAGTACCTTCACCTATCCCTGCATCGATGATCTCTTTATCATCTTTTTTGATACTGACAGCTGCTGATGGTACACCATTAGAGCAATCCATCAACTGTAAAGAGACCAATTCAAAGACTTTAGGCGCCGTCGTCATCTCATCGGTGACCAAAGCCCTTAAATCATCATCATAAATATCTTTCTTTTTATCTGCCATGATCTTAAAGCGTTCAAAGGAAGCATTTAACGCCTCATCACTCAAAGTAAACCCTAATTTTGCCAACTTGTCTTTAAATGCCGCACGACCAGAATGTTTACCTAAGACCAACGTGTCATCCATATCCAAGCCGATGTCTTCTGGACGGATGATCTCATAGGTCTCTTTATTTTTCAACATACCGTCCTGGTGTATGCCGCTTTCATGTGCAAAAGCATTTTTCCCGACAATGGCTTTGTTCGGCTGAGGTTCTATCCCTGTGATATTGGCAATCAAGCGGCTTGATGGATAGATCTCTTTAGTGTTGATATTGGTTTGATAGTCGGAAAAGACATCTGAACGTGTTTTTAATGCCATAACGATCTCTTCAAGTGCAGCGTTCCCGGCTCTTTCACCCAAACCGTTGATCGTACACTCTATCTGTCTTGCACCATTGATAACCGCCTCTAAAGAGTTTGCGACACCTAATCCCAAGTCATTATGATTGTGTACAGAGATGATCGCTCTGCCTTTGGTGTATTCACTCATCTCTTTAACCATTGCACCGATCTCAAAAGGAAGCCTGAATCCCACTGTATCAGGTAAGTTGATGGTAGTTGCACCTGCCTCTATGACGGCATCGGAGATTTCTTTCATAAAACCGATGTCCGAGCGGCCTGCATCTTCACAGGAGAACTCTACGTCATCCACGAATGTACGGGCATACTCAACGGCTCTTACCGCTCTTTTGATCACTTCATCGGGTTTCATTTTAAGCTTGTGTTCCATATGTATGCTGGATGTAGCAATAAATGTATGGATACGTTTCATCTTCGCTTTTGCGATGGCTTCTCCTGCCGCTTTCACATCTGCGTCTATGGCTCTAGCCAAAGAACAGACCGTAGAGTTTGTTACCCTTTGTGAGATCTTGTCTATCGCATCAAAATCTCCGGGGCTCGCAGCTGCAAATCCCGCTTCAATGATGTCTACCCCCAAACGCTCCAACTGTGCAGCGATCTGGATCTTCTCTTCGGTATTCATTGAAGCCCCCGGGCTCTGCTCACCGTCTCTTAATGTGGTATCAAATATTTTTATGGTTTCCATTTTCTTTCTCCTCATAATGCGGCAATGCCACATTACCTTCCTCTCACTAAAGCTACACCTGGCAGCGAGGGTGAATAACATACTTTTTTAAAGTACGGGTGTAAATGATTGTCTAATTCTACCTAAATTGTAGTTATTAGAAACTAATTGTTTATCTATTATGTAAAAAGGGATGGATCGTTAGACGATTAGAGTGCGAGCAGCAGCAGGAGAGAGCTATCTTTAGTGAAAATAGTATGCTGGTTTATGATAGTTTTCATAATCTCTCCTTTAAATTTTTGTGATTATACACTATTTAAAAACAAAATACAAGGGATAATAATTATCTTTTAATTTTGATATTCCGTACATTTAATGTCCGTAATGCACGTAGCGGACCATAAAGTATATATCCAAAGATAATAATGGCAAAGCCTTCTGCCGAAAAAAGATAGAGCAGCGAAGCTGTCAGCATCAGCATGATCATAGTTTTAAAGACCATGTGTTTGTCCAAGTTTACTTTCTTAAATGAAGGGTAACGAAAGTTACTTACCATCAGCACAGCAATGCCAAGCGTCAAAAAAAGCAATATAATGCCGTAACCTTCAAGTGTATATTTGTGAAAGAGGAGTATCCACATCGAGACAAAGATGGCTGCAGTAGGGATGGGCAGTCCTATAAATACATTGGGGTCGGTCTTGGCCGTAGAGATGTTAAATCGTGCCAAACGGATCGCCCCGAAGATCACATAGAGTGCAGAGACGAGGATACCAAAACGTCCAAATTCATGGCCTATGAAAAAGTAGAGTAGCATGGCAGGAGCGATCCCAAAAGAGATAATGTCTGCCAAAGAGTCAAACTCTACACCAAACTGGCTTGTCGTGTTTGTCATACGTGCGATACGCCCATCCAAACCGTCAAAGAGAAGTGCCAAGAGAATGAGCCATGAAGCAAGTACAACGTTCCCCTGACTTGCTTCGACCATACTTATCACTCCTACAAAAATGCTGCTTGCAGTAAACAGATTTGGCAGGATATAGATAAGCTTTGCATTTTTCATTCGTTACTCGTCGGTTTTTTCTTTCTCGGCAGCTTCAGCTTCTGCTTTGGCTATCTTGTCACCATGTGCTAGACGGCTTTTCATATTATGCTCTTTTTCATAATTCTCTATGATCTCACGTACTTTTTTACCTTCGATCACTTCAACATCCAAAAGTACATTCGTCATGTTTTCTATGGCTTGATGGTATTCAGTTAACGTATTCTTGACATAGGTATAACGCTCATTCAGCGTGGAACGGATATAGTTATCCATATCTTCTGCCATCTTCTCACTATAGTCTGTGGATACTGCACCACCGCCAAGGAAAGAGTTTTGGCTGCGGGAAAGCACCATAAGCCCTGCCACATCGGTCATCCCATAGACAGAGACCATATCTTTCAAGATAGCCGTTGCACGGTCAAGGTCATTACCTGCACCTGTACTGATCTCACCGATGAAAACCTCTTCGGCTGCGCGGCCACCGAGAAGTACATCGATCTCGGCCATAAGCTCATGCTTTTGTTTTAAGAAACGCTCTTCATCTTCAGGAAGGTGCAGGGTATAGCCCAGTGCACCCAACCCTCTAGGAATGATAGAGACTTTGGTCACACGTGTGGCACCTTCTGTAAGCTCTGCCATCAGTGCATGACCACTTTCATGATAGGCTACGATCTTTTTCTCTACTTCTGAGATCTTTCTGTTCTTCTTTTCTAGTCCCACAAATGAACGCTCTATAGATTCCAAAAGATCTTCTTGTTCGATCTCTTTTTTGTTAAATCTTCCGGCCAGAAGGGCAGCTTCGTTGATGATATTCGCCAAGTCTGCACCTGCCAGACCGGCTGTCTGTTTTGCCACAATGGTCAAGTCAACATTGGCTGCTAGTTTTACATCTTTGGAGTGTACTTTCAAGATAGCCAAACGTCCGTCATAATCTGGTTTGTCTACCAGTACCTGTCTGTCAAAACGTCCTGCTCTGAGCAGTGCCGCATCGAGTGTTTCGGGTCTGTTCGTTGCAGCGAGTACGATGACAGGGGTATCTGTACCAAAACCATCCATCTCTGCGAGAAGTTGGTTGAGTGTCTGTTCTCTCTCATCGTTTCCGCCCATCTGTCCACCCGACGCACGGCTTTTACCGATAGCATCGATCTCATCAATGAAGATGATCGCAGGGGCCTCTTTTTTCGCCTGGGCAAAAAGGTCACGTACACGGCTTGCACCGACACCCACGAACATTTCAATGAAGCTTGAACCGCTGACAGAGAAGAAAGGTACAGATGCCTCACCTGCCACAGCTTTGGCAAGCAGTGTTTTACCTGTTCCCGGAGGTCCTACTAAAAGCAGACCTTTAGGGATCTTTGCCCCCAGTTCTATGTAGCGTTCAGGGAATTTAAGGAAATCAACGATCTCTTTGACTTCATCTTTGGCTTCTTCAACACCCTGTACATCATGAAACTTCGTATCAGGTTTTTCAGAGTTGATCAGCTTATCGGCTTTACCGGCACCCAGTATGCCACCGCCCATACCTTTGGACATTTTTTTGGCTAAGAAGATCCAAATAGCAAAGAAGATCAGAATAGGCACCAATGATCCTAAAAGATCTGAAAGGAAGCCACCACCCATGATACCTTCATAAGTGATATGTTTTTCTTCCAAAAGAGGGATAAGGTCTTTGTCATAGGTAGGGACATTTTGTGCAACAAAACGTGTTTTACGCCCATTAACATCAGCGATTGCTTCTACTGTGGTAGGCGTAAGCTTTACGGAGGTGACCGACCCTTTTTCTATTTCACTCTTGATCTCTGAGTATTTGACCGTTTTGGTTTGTGTGACATTGTTGCTGCTGTCGAGCATATTGCCCAGACCGCCACTATCGCCTACAAATGATTTAAAGATCATGATGATGACGATAGAAAAGAGTGCAAATGCCAATAGTGGATTGTTGTTAAAAAAATTATTATTGTTATTATTCTCTTGGTTATTATTTTGCTTAGCCATTGATTTCCTTCTTATATACGAGTGTGACCCACTCATCTTTAAGTATTCTTTTTACCAGTGTAAGTTCTTTAAATGATTCTACGACCAGATCTTCTTTTTTATCCAAAATACCTGAAAGTATCAAGGTACCATCCTCTTTACAGGCAGATTTTAAATCTTTGGCGATAAATCTGAGTACATCTGCTATGATATTTGCGATGACCACATCATAGGTACCTTCTGCTTTGTCTATGGAGCCTTCCCAGAGCTTGTCATAGGTTTCTTCGTTTAACGCAAAGTTCTCTTGACAACTTTCAACAGAGAGAGGGTCCGTATCACAAAGTTCTACATTTGCTCCCAGTTTCTTACACGCAAGACCCAAAATACCAGAACCGCAACCGACATCGATAACAGATTTTCCTGCATCGACATAAGTACTGATAGCCTCTAAACATGAAAATGTTGTGGCATGGTGTCCCGAACCAAAAGCAAGTGCTGGGTCTATTTTGATATTGATACACTCTTCTTTGGGCTCATACCAGCTTGGAAAGATGTAAAATTTACCGGCTTCTATAGGTTGGATAGAGTCTTGATAGGTCTTGATCCAGTTTACATTTTCTTTCTCTTCGAGTGTATAGTCCATTGTGATGGTATCATTTAAAGTTCCGGACAATGATACAAGCGCATCTTTAACGAAAGTTAAATCAGACTCACTACGTAGGATGATCTTCCCTTTACCAAGTTCCAATCCTTCACCATAAATATTGGCAATGAAGTCTGCGATAAAATCTACAAAATCATCATTAAGCGTGATGGTGAGTTCATAATATTTATCTTGCATTAGCGACCTTAAATGCTTCTTCCAAGTCAAGTGTTCCTTCGTAGAATGCTTTGCCTACGATCGTACCATCGATGCCCGCATTTATGAGCGCATTGATATCTGTCATATCTTTTAATCCGCCAGAAGCAATCGTTTCAACACCTGAAGCCTTTTGAATTTCTAACGTGAAATCTACATTGACACCTGTCATCATTCCGTCACGTCCTACATCGGTACAGATGATAGCCTGTACACCTGCATTGGCAAATTCACGTGCGAGATCAGTGGCTTTCATATCACTCACTTCTCCCCAGCCTTCCACAGCGACCATTCCATCTATCGCATCGATACCGACAACGATAGGGTATTTTGCTGCCATATCTTTCACAAATTGCGCATCTTTTACAGCGATAGAGCCCAAGATCAATCGATCAATGCCCAGTTCCAGATACATTTTGATGGTCTCTTCATCACGGATACCGCCACCCAGTTCAAGTTTGAGGTTGCAGTGCTCACGGATCTGTCTGATCTGCTCCAAGTTCTCAGGCTTACCTGCAAAGGCACCGTTAAGGTCAACAAGGTGGACCCACTCAGATCCAAGCTCTTCAAAGCGTTTCGCCACTTGCCAAGGCTCATCCGAGTATATCTTTGCAGACTCCATGAGTCCTTTGCTGAGTCTTACGGCTTTACCGTCTTTGAGGTCTATTGCTGGTAGTATTGTCATCTGTTCTTTTCCTATAATTTTGCAAAATTTTCTATAATCTTCAAACCATTTTCATGGCTTTTTTCAGGGTGTGGCTGGATGCCGTAAATGTTCCCGTTCTGTACGGCCGATACAAACTCATACCCATAGTGTGTTTTTCCTATGGCATATGCGTCATCACAGACTGCATGGAATGAGTGTACAAAGTAGAGATAAAAATCTTTTTTCATTTCTGCAAAAAGAGCTGTTTCTTTTTGTTGGAAGAGTTCATTCCATCCCATATGCGGTACTTTGAGGTGATGGTCAAATTTGTTTTCATCAAACGCGACGACTTTACCCGGGATAAGTCCCAAACCTTTTGTACCGTGTTCATCTTTTGCAAACTCTTCAGAACTTTCAAAGAGCAACTGCATACCGAGACAGATACCCAAAAGCGGTTTCCCTGAGGCAGCAAAATCAATGACCGCCTTATCCATACCGTTTGTTTTGAGGTGTTCCATAGCATCGCCAAATGCACCTACACCGGGCAGTATGAGTTTATCATATTGGTCAAGTTTGGAAGGGTCACTCTCCAGGGTGGCATCTGCCCCGACCTTAGCAAACGCATTGATGACAGAGGCCAAGTTCCCCATTTTGTAATCGACGATTCCTATCACGATTGTATTCCTTTGATACTCTTATAAATTACCGTGATTATAGCAAATTAAATTGAAAGCAGATGTTTGGGGTCTGTATCCTTTAGGCTATTTGGGTAAAATTACGTATTAAATTGCAAACAGGATAGGAATGAGAGAAAAAACAGAGTATGCTTTTGTAAGACTATTTTTGTGGCTGGCAAAGATAGCACCTACATCATTCATTTACACTATGATGAAAGCGCTTACCCTTCTTGTTTACCATATAGATAAAAAAAGACGCCACCTTACCATCACAAATCTTACCATGGCCTTTCCTGAGAAAACTCCTCAAGAGATAGTGCTTCTCTCTAAAGAGGTGTATATTGAACTCTCTAAAACGATTTCTGAAATTTTGTTGATGTTTACGGGAAAGTTCGATATCGATCATGCGATAAAAAACAGAGAAGAAGTCCAAGAGAAATTACAAGAACTGGCACAAAACAGTCCACATGGTATTGTCTTTATGACGGCACATTTCTCCAACTGGGAACTCATGGCACACTTTATCGCAAAAAACGGACTTCCTATGATCGTTATAGGACGCAAGGGAAACAATAGACTGATAGAAGCCAATATTACAACACCGTTTCGTGAAAAATACGGCAATAGCGCTGCAAGTAAAGACAAAGCCATGCTCTCCATGATGAAACGATTGAAGGCCAAGGGAAATGTGGGATTGCTTATCGATCAGAAATCGGGAGGTCCACTTAGTGCCAAGATAGACTTTTTTGGCAAACCTGCCGAGACAACGCTTTCTGTTGCTTCATTGAAATTGAAGCTCGATCCTTTGGTCGTACCTGTTTTTGTGGTGAGAAACAGTGAAGGGTTGTATGAGCTGGTGATCAATGAAGGTGTCGAGTATGTGGCAGATGAGATCGAGGACCAGCAGAAGAAGCTTGAAGCAATGACTTTGAAATACAACCAGGCCATAGAAGATATCGTCAAAAAATATCCTGAACAATGGTTCTGGATGCACAATAGGTGGCGGGTATGAGTAGAGTCCTTATACTCAGTGATGACCGTCCGGGGCATCTGAACCAGTCTCTTGCCTTGGTGAAGTACTTGAATGTACCTTATGATGTGGTCTCTGTGAGGTTTAAATATAAATGGGTTAAAGCATTGAGCTACATACTTGACAAAATAGGGATGTACACAGATAAACTGTTTGATCTACAGATAGATAGAACCTATGATATGGTCGTGGGAACAGGCTCTACAACATCCTACGCGACGAAAGTGTTTGCCAAGAAAATGGATGCAAGATCAGTAGCGATGATGCTGCCTCGAGGGTATCGTTATGATTTTGATATCATCTTTGCCCAAAGCCATGATAACCCGCCTAAACAGAAGAACATCATAGAGATTCCTGCAAACTTTGCGTATGTGGAGCCTCAAGGGCTTTATCAGGCAAAGAAGAAGTCAATCGGTATCGTGATCGGTGGAGACAATAAACTTTTTACGATGTCGAAAGAAAAACTGCAACTACAATTAGACACGATAGTTGATAGATACAAAGAGTATGAGGTAGCTGTCACCACATCTCCTAGAACCAGTAAAGAGATAGAAGATCTGATAGCGTCCTATGCCTTTGATTATGAGGTGACCTTTTCTAAAAATCCCATCAACCCCATCCCTGATTTCCTTGATCAGTGCGAAACAGTCTTCATCACAGGGGATAGCACCTCGATGATCTCTGAAGCGGTCTCTTATGGTAACTCCAATGTGATGGTTTTACCTTTAGAGAGTAAGAGAGATAACAAATTTATACGATTTATAGATGTTTTGGAAAAAGAGGGGTATTTGCACATTTTTGACGGAACTATAAAAAATAAAAATAAAAAAATAGACTTTAAAACATACCTTACAGAGGTGAACATATGAGAATAGTACAGTTATTGCCTGAACTCAATGAAGGCGGTGTAGAGCGTGGTGTCATGGAGTTAAGCCGTGAATTGGTAAAACAGGGACATGAGAGCATTGTGGTCTCTGCAGGTGGAAAATTACAAGATCAGATAGAAAAAGATGGAGGGAAACATATTACTCTTGATGTCTACAGTAAAAATCTTTTCACCGCTCCTTTCAGAGTTTTAAAACTTAGAAAGATCCTAAAAGATATAAAACCGGACATACTTCATGCACGAAGCAGGGTACCTGCATGGCTGACCTATCTTGCGAATAGAACATTACATTTCCCCTTTGTTACAACTGTACATGGCTTTAATAGTGTGAACCCCTATAGTAAAGTGATGACTTATGGAGATAAAGTTATATGTGGTAGCAAATTTATGATCGAACATATTGTGAAACATTATCAGACACCTATGGATAAAATTGTTTTGATACCTCGGGGTGTGGACATGGATGCCTTTAGTAAAGAATTAGATCATGATTTTATAGATGATTTTAAAAAGAAATATCAGCTTGATAATTGTTTTATTATTACGCATGTAGCAAGAATTACACATTGGAAAGATCAAAAAACAGCGATAAAAGCATTTATGGAAGTCAAAAAGCATATTAAAAATGCCAAACTGCTTTTTGTCGGAAGTGTTGATGAGAGTAGAATCAATTACTATGAAGAGCTTAACAAAATGGTTGAAGAGAGTCCTTATAGCAATGATATTATTTTTACCGGCAATCAGCAACATATTAAAGAGATATTTTCGTTATCGGATGTGAGTATCTCTGCATCCAATAAACCTGAAACATTCGGAAGAGCCAATATTGAAAGTATTTTTATGGGTACACCATTGATAGCTACAAACATTGGTGCGACTGCAGATTATGTGATTGAAGGTAAGAATGGATTCTTATTTGAACCAAATGATGCAGAGGGATTGTCAAGTCTGATTATTAAAGTACAGCAGAGTTCTTTTGATAAAGAAGAGATGGCAGAGTATATCAGAGAAAATTTTTCATTGGAACAGATGGTTGATAAAAATATGAGTGTTTATACGGATCTTGTCAATAATGAAAGGGTATAAGGAAGAAGAGAATGATGAATGTTTTAATGGTTAGTTTGGATTATGTACCAACGGTAGGGGGCATTACCGCGCACGTTTACGAACTTAGTCAGGCTTTAAGAAGAATAGGATGTCATGTTACTATTGCTACAAAGTTTGTCAATAAGGGGCAAAAGCCTTTTGAAACGTTAGATGGTGTTGATATTTATAGGTTCGATCTAAAGTTTTTTGGCTTTACCTATGGGTATCAGATCAATAAGTTTGTAAAGGATCTAATACGTAAAAAAGATTTCGATATCATTCATATTCATGGTATGAGACCACTTGAATTTTATAATATTAAAGATATACCACTGGTTTATACCAATCATACTTCCGGCTATTTAAAAAGAATCAGAAAAGGGGGATATAGAATCCCTTTACTTAAAAGATTATTTGATAAACCTAAACTATTTTTAGCCCCTAGCGAGGAGTTGCTTGAAGTACCATTTGAAATCAAAGCCAAGAAAGTGTTTATCTCAAATGGTGTTATCTCTGATAAGTTTACAAGAAATGAAAAGATACGAAATGAACTTAGAAGTACACTTGGAATAAAGGATGATGAAATCCTGGCTATCATCACTCGTAGAATGGTTTGGAAAAATGGTGTAAAATATCTTGCGAAGTCAACAAAATATATCAAAAATAAGAAGTTAAAGTTTTTATTCATAGGTGATGGTGAAGATTTTGAAGAGGTAAAGAAAATTCTAGAAGAAAATTTTACAAACAGATTCATCTTGCTAGGCTCGAAAAGACATGATGAGATCATCGATTATTACAGTGCCTCAGATCTGTCCATATTACCATCCCTAATGGAGGCTACAAGTATCAGTGGATTAGAAGCAATGGCTGCTTCTTTACCTTTGGTCGGGACAAGGGTTGGTGGTATTCCCGTTTTAATCAAAGATGGAGTTAATGGGTACCTTTGTGAACCGGAAAATCCTCAAGATCTAGCAGAAAAAATAGATAAGTTATTAGAAAATGACTATGTGGGGATGGGAAATAAATCAAAAGAATTTGTAAATCAAAACTTTGATTGGCTTAAAATTGCAGAGCAGACACTTTATGAGTATAAGGAATTATTAAAATGAAAAAAGTTCTCCTAGTATTTGGAACACGACCAGAAGCTATAAAAATGGCACCATTAGTGAAAGCCTGTGAAACAGAGACTTCCATTCAATCAAAAGTTTGTGTAACTGCGCAACATAGAGAGATGTTAGATCAGGTTCTTGATATGTTTGATATCATCCCTAATTATGATTTAAATATTATGAAACCAGGGCAAGACTTATTTGATGTGACCTCAAATGTTTTATTAGGGCTAAAAGATGTATTAAGTGATTTCAAGCCTGATATTGTATTGGTCCATGGAGATACGACAACTACAAGTGCAAGTTCACTTGCTGCTTTTTATCATAAAATAAAAGTGGGACATGTAGAAGCAGGACTTAGGACAGGCAATATCTACAGCCCCTGGCCGGAAGAAGCAAATAGACAAATTACAGGAGTACTGGCGAATTATCATTTCGCTCCAACCACTACAAGTGAAAAGAATCTTCTTAAAGAGAATAAAAATCAAGATAATATATTAGTAACCGGTAATACGGTTATAGATGCACTATTTTTAGCCTTAGATAAAATAGAAAATAATCCTCAGCTAAAACATAAAATCATTGTATCTATCAATTCTCAGTATCAATTAAATGATACCAAGAAATTGGTACTTGTAACCGGGCATAGGAGAGAGAACTTTGGACAAGGATTTATCAATATTTGTGAAGCACTAAAAACATTAGCGTTAAATAATCCAGAGATAGATATCGTATATCCTGTTCATCTAAATCCAAACGTACAACAACCTGTAAAAGAGATACTCTCGGATGTATCAAATGTATTTTTAATAGAACCGCTTCAGTATGAAAGCTTTATTTATATGATGAATCACTCATATTTCATCATCACAGATTCAGGTGGGGTTCAAGAAGAAGCTCCTAGTTTGGGAAAACCAGTACTTGTAATGAGAGATACCACCGAACGTCCTGAAGCAGTAGAAGCAGGAACGGTTAAACTTGTTGGGACCAATAAGGAAACAATCATAACTGAAGCACAAAAGTTACTCGATGATGAAGATGCATACAATACGATGGCCAAAGCACATAATCCTTATGGTGATGGAAAGGCGTGTGAAAGAATAGTTGATTTTATAAAGAGGGTATAGTGAGAATTCTTCATATTGCAAACTTTTCATGGCTGAAAAATGATGCTGTATTTTACTCGATCGATAGGAAAATATCCAATGGATTGATAAGAAATGGCCATTTTGTATCAGATTTTAGTTACAGAGATATGTCAAAAATAAAAAGAGTTTTTGGTGTGAAAAAAACAGGTATAGATAAAATGCTGAAGTCACTGTTTATGACCATTGAAAATTTACAGCCAGAACTAATTCTGCTAGGTCACTCAGAGTTAATAGATGGCCAATTTTTAGGTCAATTAAAATCCAAATATCCAAATATTAAGATAGCAATGTGGTGGGTGGATTGGCTCAAAAACCTTTCTTCAATTCAAACAAAAATGGATTATTTAGATGTGTTATTTGTCACCACGGGTATCAATGATCCTACTCTCAAAGATATCCAGAAGAAAAATCTGAAAATATGTTATTTGCCAAATATGTGTGATGATTCTATAGAAGTCTATAAATCCTTTGAAGAGAAAAGTTATGATAGAGATCTTTTCTTTGCAGGCAGATTAGATACAGAAAGAGAAGCATTTTTAACACATTTACAAAAATCACTCGACCCTTTAAAATTTGATATTTTTGGAAATACAAAAAATAATATTCTTTTAGGAAGCCAGTTCCTGCAAACTATTGCAAAAAGTAAAATTTCATTAAATCTTAGCAGGGACCATGAGTCACCCTTATATACTTCTGATCGATTGATACAACTTCTTGGAAATGGTTCCATGGTTATTTCAAAAAGAATACCTGATTTTGATATGTTATTTGATGACAAAGAGATCATATTTTTTGATACCCTCGATGAATGTATTGATCTGATCAAATACTATTCTGCAAATGATGAAAAAAGAAAAGAAGTAGCATGTAATGGATGGACAAAAGCGCATAAATCATATAATTCAACCAGGGTTGCTAAGTTTATGATAGAAGCCATATTTGATTTGGATTATACTGAAGCGTATGAGTGGGAAAATGAGTGTGTTAAACGTTAACAAGAATAAAGCAGTTATAAAAGGACTTGAATGAAAGAAATCAAAAATGTAATATGTATTAAATGGGGGAATGTGTATGACCCGGAATATGTCAATAAGTTGTATAGTATGGTCAAAAGAAATACTTCTTATGATATTAATTTTTATTGCTTTACAGAGGATGCCAATGGTTTGGACAAAGATATCATCATAAAGCCTCTTCCCACTTTAAATACTACTAAAGAGTATCAGACAATGTATGGATACAGAAAAGAAGCCGGTTTATGTGATGATAATTTGGGTGGATTAGAAAATCAAAGGGTTTTCTTTTTTGACTTAGATGTGGTGATCGTTTCTAACCTGGATGCATTATTTGAATACCCGGAAAATGATAAATTTTATATTATTGATGATTGGAACTCTAAAGGTGATACCGTGGGGCAAGCAACCTGTTACTCATGGGTAGTAGGTACATTAGGATATATAAAAGAATATTATGAAAAGAATCCACAAGAAGTAGTCAATCAATTTCATACTGCGTCACAAGAATATTTGTCTATGAAAGTGATTGAAAAATTCGGCGCTTTAAATTTTTGGCCTCAAGATTGGTTTTGTTCCTTTAGGTTCCATTGTATGCCTAGATTTGGACCACTAAGACACTTTATCACGCCAAAAATTCCTAAAAATAGACCGAATTTGAAAGTCATTAATTTTCATGGATTACCTAAGCCAGATGAAGCTATTGAAGGAATCTGGAATGAAAGAAATGATCCAAAATGGAAAAAATTATATAAAGTATGTAAGCCTACGGCATGGATTAAAGATTATTGGTATTAGACAGGGCAGAAAATATGAATCATATACAAAAGCTTTCATCTCTAGCAAATTGTACTGTAGGGGTAGGAATACTCAGTTGGAAATCCCATAAAACTTTAGAAAAAAGTTTACAGAGTTATGAAGAGATTGGATTTAAAGATTTTTTTGATGAAGTAAAGATTATTTTTCAGGAGATATCAGAAGAGGATAAAAAACTTGCTGAAAAATATGGCTATGACTATATAGGTACCAAAGAGAATCTTGGGATCCAACACGGACATCAATTAATTCACGATAACATCACAACCGATTATATACTCGTCTTGGAAAATGACAATCCAATTATTGAAGATACTGATACTTCATTTCAAAGATTAAGTCAAGCACTTACACTATTGGAAAATGGAACGATTGATGTTATGAGATTGAGACATCGATGGAAATTCGGCGAAAGTTTTAGTTTGGAAAAATATCTAGAGTATTTTGATGTACAAAATCTTCATGAAAAATATTGTCATGACACAATAGATTATAATTTATTTGATCACTTCATAAAGCCTATAAAAAGGTTTTTTAGACCATCTAAAGCAGATAGAATATCTGGTTATGCACTGTATTTTGAAAAACATCCTGAGACAATTTTCCCTGAATTTATAAAAAAAGTAGATAATGAACTGTTTTCTGTTAGTTCTCGTATAATGACATGGACAAATCAAAGTGTACTTTTGAAGCATACATTTTATGGTAAATTACTGGAATATGCATTTAAAAACCCTTCTTCAAGAACAGCCAATGGATTTCAAGATTTAGAAAAATCTTTAAATTCCAAATGGTGGAGAGATCAAAATTATAAAATAGGTGTGGGTGAAGGTATTTTTACACATAATAGATTTGATGATAGTTGGAGGAAATCACATAATGCCTTTAATCAAGCCATAACATGATAGTCTGGGTAGATTTCTACACATTACTTACTAGAAGGATGTTTATCTAATCTAAAAGAGTAGATAAAAAATAGTAGTAATATAAAGATATTCAGATGTACTTTACTATCTATGAGACTACCATCAAACTGCATGAGAACGATAAATGATAGGAAAAGAGTAAAATAGATCATTTTACTCTCTGTAAAACTTTCCTTCAGTGTCAGCCATATGATAGATGTAAATATAAGAAGTCCTATCATACCTGTATAAAGTAACAATTCTAGAAATAAATTATGTACGCCATTGCAGCAAGGAGGCGACAACAGTTTATACGTTTTTATACCATATCCAAAAATTGGAGAATTTATGATCTTATCTATAGTAAACGGCCAAATGATTGTTGTTCTTCCCGAACTGTTCCCCTGAAATAATTGTATTAATCTGTTAGACAGAGTATCATCCATCAGAAAAAGTATCATCGAAGCAACGAGTAAGGATAATATAGTATAAAGTAGTTTTTTATCCATACCGTTATTTTTTATATAGAGTAACAAGTAACCTAGTGAAAAAATTCCAAACATAACCCAAGCAGCTCTTGATTGTGAATGAAACAAGGTAAAAAGAAACACGAATAAAGAAATAAAATAGATGATTTTATCATATTTAAAGGTCGTATAATTGTTCTTGTCAAAAAAGAAAACCAGGGACATACTTGCCCCAATCGCCATAAAAAGACCAAAAGGATTGTGCTGGTAGACAGCCCCCGTTAACATGTCTGATGGGGCATCAGGTGGCTTACTGATGATAAAGTCAACGCCTACAAAATATTGATAGATGCCATCTAATGAGTGGATCACTAATACAATAAATATGGTAGACAACAAGTATTTTCTTGAAAAAAAAGATTGCTTATAAAAGTATAGTAGAATGATCAAAATAAATATATATCTGAAAATATATTTGGCTATTCCAAGCATTTCACTTTTCATACTAATGCCTAATAAGGAAGAAAGTAACATAGAAGCAGTAAAAAGAAAAAACACTATAAGTAATTTTTTATAAGTGGTTAAAACTTCCAATAGAAAATCTTTTTGTTTATAGTAAAAATAATGTATTAAGAAGAGAATTATGATTAAAACAGTACTGATCTGGTAAAGACTATTCTTAAGTGGAATAGAAAAAATCCAGATAAACAAAATAATTTGAAATATTTTTGCAAATGAGATTTTTTCTTGAAATTTTTGATATATACTAGGCATATAGTTTGTAATATTCATACGTATCGTCTTTATATTAAAATTCAAATAGAATTATATAATAAAAAGTAAAATGCCTCTTTAAGATAACACCTAATAATTATTGGGCACCATCTTTAAGTAAAACCGTTTTAACTGTTTTGAGTAAAATAACAAGATCCATCCAAAGGTTCCAGTTTCTAATGTACCAAACATCGAGTTCCACACGAGAGTGGAAATCAACATCACTGCGTCCACTCACTTGCCAAAGACCTGTAATCCCCGGTTTGACAGTGAGTACAGTGTTGATGTCTTGGCCTATTTTATCCTTTTCATTCAGCATATAAGGACGTGGCCCTATAAAGCTCATCTCATTTTTGAAAACATTGAAGATCTGTGGGAGTTCATCTAAAGAGGTTCTTCGTAACGTATCTCCTATCTTTGTGATACGGGGATCATTTTGATATTTGTGATAAATATTATAAAAATCAACTTCTTCAGGGTGTTCTTCCAAGTATGACCTTAGTTTTTCATCACTCTCTTCATACATGGTTCTAAATTTGTAACAGGTAAATACCTTGCCATTTTGTCCTAATCTATCTTGCTTGAAAAGAATCGAACTACCAGGCTCTTCCTTTCGTATCTTATAAGCAATATAGAGCATGATAGGAACAAGTAAAGGGAAAATTATAATGGACATACTTAAATCAGAAACCTTCTTTGCCCATAGTCTGTATCGAGACTTTAAACGATTTTGAAATACGATGAGATTTGTACGGGTATTAGATAATCCGTAAATATGAGAACGTGTTAAATCATATTCATCTACTAGCGGGATGAAGATTACTTCATGACTTTGTTCCATCTCTTGTTGTATTATATGTTTGAGTTTGTCTACATCGGTATTATTTGAGTTAATAAATACCGTTTTAGGTTTATCTTCTTTTGCATCAATATATCCAAGGTAATGGTTCTCGAATATCTCATTTTTTAAGAATGAGTCATTACTATAAATCTTTGCCTTCCTTCGCCACAATCCAAGTTTGAAAAGTAACTTTTTACATATGTTTTTAAAAAGAGGTAAAAGTAGAGTCATAAAAAGAAAGGAGAAGATGATCACCGCTCTTGAATACTCTTGAACACTTTTTGTCATGGCAAGATATGAAGATATGATCAGAAAAGAAAATAGTAAAGCTTTTAATATGACTCTACTTTCATGCCAAAAATCATAACGATGGTTATATATTCCTTCATAAGCAAGTAGAGTCATAGTAACGATGTAAAGAGTGTAAAAACCAGTATAATTGGTTAAAGGATAGCTGTCTACACCACCAAAAATGTCTGCAAAAAGGTTTCGTAGTAGATATGCTAAGATAAGAGAGATAAATATGATAAGAATATCTATGCAAACAAATATTAATTTAGCAAAAAGTTCTTTCATATACACACTCTTTTTATTTTTTTAATATTATAGCAAATACACTGTAGTCTATAATTACTTTTTGAGTAACTTCTCTTTAAAAACCAACCATATAAACATGCTGTTTGTATAAAGATATCTTTTCCACATCCGTCTAGGTTCTTGTAAAAATCTATAGAACCATTCTAATCCGGATCTTTGCATCCATAGTGGAGCCCGTTTTACCTTACCGGCAATCACATCAAAACTACCTCCTACGCCCATAAGTAAGTTAACATTCATTTTATTTTTATAGTTATGAACAAACTGTTCTTTTAGAGGTGAACTGATACCGATGAAGACAATATTTGCACCACTTTGTCTTATCTCTTCGGCAATGATTGCTTCATCCTCTGTTGTAAAATAACCATTCCTATAACCTGCAATGATAGAAGATGAGTATTCATTACTATATTTTTCAACCACAGTTTGTACAATTTCTTCCCTGGCACCAAAGAAAAAAATTGTATAACCTTTTTTGTATGCTAATCTTATGAGGTTCTCCATAAGGTCAATGCCGGAAACTCTTTCTTTGATGGGATTACCTAGCCATTTTGAAGCTGTTACAACGGATTGGCCATCTGCATTGATGAGATTAGCATCTATAATTAATTTTGCATAATCACGATCCTTTTTCATCCAAACTACTTTTGCGGCATTTAGATCTTCCCTAATAATATGTTGGTTATTATCTATAGCATTTTCAATATAATCCAATGTCTCATTCATCGACAGGTTGTCAATTTTATATTCCAAAAATTCTATCTTCAACTTCTTACGCCCCATCAGGTTTTCTGGTTTTGATAAACTTAGCAGGTACTCCACCTACAATGGTATACTCTTCTACATTGGTGGTTACCACTGCACCGGCAGCAATAATAGACCCCTTCCCAATAGTAATACCTGGCATGATAATAGCATTTCTACCAATCCAAACATCATCTTCTATGATAGGATTTATCCCCCAATCATCTTCTTGCATGACCATGGGGAGATCAATCCTCTCTATGTTGTGTTTACTATTAAGAATTGCTACATTAGGAGCAATCATCACATAATTTCCTATTTCACCGCCCTGTATAAACACATTTTCATTAATTTGACATCCAAAGCCAATTTTAATATTGGATGCATCTGAAATATAGATATGACTTTCAAACATTTCTATATGTGTATATTCATGATTACTGGATTTTATCTTCAATATCTTTTCTATATAAAAAAGTCGTAATTTTGTACAAAACTTACAAAATTTACTACTAGGCAAATTCCATAAGATAAGATAATAGACGATCAAAAAAAGCTTTTGACATATTGTTTTCATAAAAGACCTTTCAACTTAGCAATAAAGCCTTGAGTTACAGAACTTTTTTCATAACCCATTGCAACTTTATATGCTTCTTCAGCCATAGTGTCTTTCTCTGTAGATGATAGTTTGTAAAACTTAGTAATATTGTCTGCAAGTTCATCTGAATTTCCAGGTTCAAAAAGATAACCATTGATTCCATCAAATATATAATCGGTCAATCCACCGATATTAGAACCGATTATAGGTAGTTTACACCCCATTGCTTCAATGGCCACATTTCCAAAACTTTCATTCATCATTGTTGGAAAAATAAAAATATCAAAAACATTATAGAAATCTACGAGTTTGTCATTAGGTATCTTACCAACAAAGGAGATTTTTTTCTCTTTTGGCAACCGGCTGGCCAGTGCTTTCATCTCCTTTTCCAGCTCTCCAGAACCCACTATAATAAGCTCAAAATCAAAATCAAGTTTTGTCACGGCTGTTAAGAGCACATCAATTCCCTTTCCTGAACTTATACGACCGACATAACCAATGGTAAATGTTTTGTTCTTGGTATTGTTTTTTGGGTAAAATCTTTGAGTATCTAATCCGCCACTAGGGTATATGTAATAATCTTTCGGAATTCCAATTTTCAAGAGTTCAGTGTAAAAATAGTTACTTGGCAAGACCACCATGTCAGCTTTTGAAATAGACATTTTAGTAAACAATAAAACGATTTTTTGGAATAAGCTGATAGGAATGAGGTCATGCCCGTGTAGACGTACGATAAATTTTGTTTTGTGAAATCTTTTAAATAAGATAGGGAAGTAAGTATGTGAGGGATAGCTTATTTGAACTATATCATATTTGTCAAAATCTGCTTTGAGTATTTCTCGGTAAAAAGTGAAGTATTTTTTTATTTTTTCACGTACACTTTTGCCTTGTCCTGCAATCACAATCCTGTCAACATCTATACCATTGCTTTGTAAGCCATCTTCAATATTTTTAATGAAAACACCAAAAAAATCATTGTCATTTTTTGGATACATATTTGAGATAAGTAAAAATTTTATTTGTTTCATTGATACTGATGGTCTCCTAAAATTAAAATTCTAAGTCACTTTTTAAGTTACATAGTTAAAATGTTTGAATGATATAAACAGTATTAATCAGTAAGTAGTTAATAAAACTTATATGCTCAAAGCACTAATAGTCTGACATATTTTATTGTAATCAAGCTAAATAATTATAAAAATTGTTATCTATAATGCTCATTGATTTTTAATCAATCTATAGTTAAGAGAAAAATTTTCGATAAACATAGAACACGATTTGATATAAAAGTTTATACTTACTAATAGAAGGATATTTCTTATTATAAAAGTTAAGAGCATTTTTCTGTGCACTAGGCAACTTATCTAATAATTTAACGCTACAGACTATTTTATTTAACTCTAGAGAGTTTTGTTCCCAGTCTAAATATTTTAAACTGTATTCTCTACTCTTCTTTTTAAATGTAGAAATTTTATCTACATTATCAATATAATATTGCATTTTACTGCTCAAAGATTCTATATTTATTTCACATTGAGGCCAAAAATAGCCATCCGATCTAGAGTATAGTTTTTCAATCTCAACTAAAGAACCATTTACATTGTCCTTTATAAATTCATTCATAGGTGAGTTGTTAGGTACAATGACTGGTAATCCTGATGCTGAAGCTTCGCATATAGTTAACCCTATACCCTCTAATCTTGTTGGATAAACGTATACATCCCCCATAAAGTATGCACCTGGGGCTTTAATAGTCTTTGTAAGTAATTCCACTTTATTATTTGCTATTAATTTTTCTAAAACTTTTTGAAACCTAGGTGATAGTTCTTTCATTAAATCAATTTGTGCATGAATAATAAGTGAAAAATTTCCCTCTAGTTTTTCTAAAGCTAATAATAATTGGTCAGTCCCTTTTCTATGAGGGTTCATTCCGCAAGAATGGAAAAAAGTGACTTTACCTTTATGTATTAAATTATATTCTTTAGGTTTAAACAAATTAGTATCTGTCCCCCAAGGTACGTAAAAACATTGTTTATGCCATTTAAATGCTTCATAATGTTTACGCGTATTACATATGAGAAAATCATAATTTGAGAAAAAAGGAATTGTCAACTCAGTGTAATAGTCAATATATGCGGCAGTTTTAATATTTAATTGATTACAAACTATAATTGGTTCCCACCACCATTGTTCATTAAATATTACAAGATCTATTTTATTTTTTGAAAGAAATGCTTTAAAATCTTTGATATCAATATATGTTGGTATCGGAAAATCAATTCTCTTTCCCCATGTCACATATTCCTTATCCCATTCTGAATCACCATATGCATATTCTTCTCCTCCTCTCGCATATATGAATACTTCATTTTCTTTGGATAATGTATGATGGAATTGCTTGGACACATAAGCTGCTCCACGTTCAAACCAAGTGGTCACAATAGCTATTTTCATTTTGTTTCCTTCAATAAATTAAAATGATCTTTAAAGTCTTTTAACATTTGTCGTGCTAATTTTTTTTGAATGATAGTTTCATCACGAATACCTGTTTGATAGGAACTATAGTTTTTTTCAATATCCTGTACGTAAGACAGGCATTGATGAAGATCAAAAGGATAAAGCCATTTTTCAGATCCATTCTGATAGAGATCGGAAATTAACTCCAGTTTTTGTTCAACTCCTATTGCTATAAATGGTTTCTCAAGTAAAGAAGCAAAAATAGCACCATGATATCTTGCAGTAATAAAAAGATCAAAATTATCTAATAATTTGAGGAAAGTGTCTATATTATCTTCATTCGGATTCCAAAATAATACATTGGTATTTGTTTTAAGTTTGTTGCACCAGTACAGATCCCGTTTAAGTGAAAAGATAATGATATTTACTTCATATCCTTTTAAAGTTAATTCTGAACAAAGCGGAATGATTTTTTCATAATAAGCTGCACCTTCATCTGTCTGATCCCAATCTCGCACTATAATTCCAATTTTTTTAAGTGTGTTTACAGATCTTTTATTCTCTATGGCATACTCATCATCCATTAAAAAACATAAGTCTGAATAAAGCTTTGCATCTTTAACACCCCAGTCCTTACACTTTTCATAACTATAAGTATCTCGAACACCAACAAAATCCATTTTTAGAAAGAGTTTTTTTGTATTCTGCTCTATTGATTGATCGGCATCTTCTAAAAAAGGTCCGACTCCTATTCCTATAGCGGCAATTCGATTCTGAATATTTTTCTGATTATAAATGTTCATGGCCGCTAGTTTAGAAAATAGTCTATATGAAAAATCTTTTGGATGTTTTATGTAATATAATATTTTAGCCAGTATATTTTTTTTAGGTTTAAATGAATAAAACTGAGTGCCCCCTCCATAAAGTAGCAAATCCGTTTGTATAGTATTTATTTTGTTAAAGCCTATAATGTCACTGTCATCAACAATGCTTGATAAATATTTTTCTGGAGTACAAATAAAAGCGATATCTTCTGATTTATAGATAGATGAAATCTTCTTATATAAAATATACATTAATGCATCATCGCCAAAATTTCCTAATCCATAACCGCCGAGAATGGCAATTTTATATTTTTTCAGCATTTAGAATCTCCTTTTTATCACTAATATAGAGTCTTTATTATTAACGAAAATAATAACTATTTGAGAAATATTTATAATTTTTTATTTAACAGATAAATTGCATTGGCTTTTTTTAGTCTATGATACTCATCTATATCTCTTGTGCCTATAATTTTACAAGGATTACCGACAACAATACTATACGCTGGAATTTCCTTTGATATAACAGAACCTGCTCCGACAATAACACCTTCCCTGAGTTTTGCACCTGGTAGAAGTATTACGTTCCCGCCAACCCATACATTTTCATCAATTTCAACTGGGCGTATATCTAGCTTCTTATCATATGGGATTGCATGCGATCCTGATTTAAAATTATGATTTGCAGTATAAATAGTTACTTTTGGACCAATAATCGAACCTTTTTTGATGCTGACTTTCCCGTGAGCATATATAGTTGACATTGGACCAATATACACATAATCACTAATATGAATATGCTCTGGTTTAATAAAATTAAATCCCCTCTCAATCTGTATATGTGAACCTTTTTGACCGAACTTAATACTTTTAATTTTTAAATTGTGAATTAATGTATTAATTTTATTTAGGATAATAAAAAACTTATTTAACATGATAACTTCTCCAAAGTATTAAAAATAAATAGTTTATTGATAGTAATATTACTATCAAGAAGCTAACTCTAAAAAAAGTATTTTCTATAAAAAAGTAAATGATTGAGCTGAAGAGTAAAAGTAACCAGATAATTAACACGGGATATGAAATTAACAGTTCTCTTTTGACAAGTCCCCATTTCAGATACAGAGGCAAAAAGATAATTGAATTGAATGCATATGCAGTGAGGAAAGCAATGGCAAGACCAATAGAACCATAAGAAGCAAAGATATATGTAAATAATATTAGAAAAATTCCCCAAATGGCATTTCCAAAAACACTCCACCACATTAAGTTTGCGGCAGCAAAATTTCTAGCTATACCTTGACGGTGAGCAATAATAATACTAAATAAAGCTACCATGACCACTGAAACTCTAAAATCTTCATTATCATATTGGGAACCAAAAAAAATGACCATAACTTCTGGTAAAATAATTAGAGGTAAATTCAGTATTATTCCTATAATCCATGGGCTGATGATATTAAAATATTCAAATCTCTTATTATCTTTATTATATTGCTTCATTGCATACGGATAGAGCACTTGACCTATTATTCCATTTATTGTACTAGTAATTATTGAAAAAAAATAAGCTGCGTTAAAAACACCTAAGTGATAATAGCCATTGTCTTGATGTGCTAAAATTAAATTTGTCATTAAAATAGCGGGAGTGATCGAAAGGCCACTTAAAAATGAAGGAAGTGTGAAGTTTTTAATGATTTCCAACTCTTTATAAAAACTATCAAATCTATATTTTAATGAATTTTTTTTCATAGATAACCGTATATAATAATCAGATATTATCCATGTAGATAAACTTATGATAACTAAACCAATGACAATTCCATTTACTTGATATAGATAGGCCATAATAATTAAAATTGGAAAAGTTAATATACCATTGAAAATATTGATAAAAGATATTTCCTTAAATTTTTCAAGTCCTGCCAGAAGCCCATTTTGATAACCATTTAAAGCAGTAAAAAAAATTGTGAATGAACTTATTTCTACCTCAAAAGAGAGTGATATATCATCTAACATAGTCGATGCGATAAAATCTGAAAAAACAAAAATGATAATAGAAATAAGCACTGAAATGATAAATACTGTACCTCTAGTGAATGTTAGTATTCTTTCTGCACGTATTGAATCTGTATCTTTATAAATGGCTAAGTATTTAGTGGCAGTTACACCAAAACTCATGACACTAAAAGCAGCAAAAGTTGCTATTGTATTTCGAATAACACCTACTTGTCCGTACTCTTCAACGGTTATTATTCTTGCAATTAATATAAAGGATAGCAGCATCAGGCCTTTTGATAAAAATGTACCTAAAAAAGACCATGCTATACCTTTTGATATTTTTGATTGCAATGTATCGCCAATAAATAATTGTTTAAATTTAGGAGTTTTTTTTGGCATAATTTATTTATCTTACGCTATCGACAATTTTACAGTATGTATTACCGTCACCATGGAGTGCTTGTGCGTCTTTTTCAAGTGGTGCCATTTTAATTGCCTCTGGGCGCCTTCCAGAGACAATTAATATTTTTTGGGTCATAGTGAACTTTCGTTTTAAAGATTGTGAAGATTATAACTAAAGGATAGTTAACGATGCATTAGATTTTTGATTTAATGGTTAGGATAGAATATTAGAATTATTGATGTCACTTTTATATCATAATTTCGCTATCTTAGATATATTAACCTTTTTCAGATACCATAACGAAAATTTTTGAAGGTTCATATTGAAATCTAGAACATCAGCAACTCTTATTATAGGAGTTTCATTATTTATCGTACTTTTTACCAATGTTTCATTTTTCAAGCATGTATTGGAGGTATACCCCTTTGACAGTACCTATGCACCATTTGTTATCTCGCAAGGTGTGGTACTTTTCCTCTTTTTAACCCTTCTGTTCTCACTTTTAAGTTGGAGATATGTTACTAAGCCAATGCTCATAGTCATGTTGATGACTGCTGCGACAGTCAACTACTTTATGCAGACCTACAATATCATCATAGATACAACGATGATCGAAAATACAGTGCAGACAGATATAAATGAAGCATCCGATCTAATGAGTTGGAAACTGTTTGGCTATGTATTATTGTTCGGAGTACTGCCTTCATACATTATTTATAAAACACCTGTCGTGTATCGTGGATTTAGAAATGAGTTGTCTTCAAAACTAAAATTGAGTGTAGGCAGCTTTGTCTTGATATTTGTTGTGATGCTCCCTTTTTCCAAACACTATACTTCTTTTTTCAGAGAGCATAAGATTTTACGTTCTTATACCAATCCAACTTACGGACTTTATGCTTTAGGTTCTTATGTCAAAGCGCAGGTCACAGAGACCAATATGCCACTCATAGAAACAGGATTAGATGCTAAGATAGAGAAAAGGGAAAAGAGAAAAGTGGTGATGATGGTGGTGGGTGAAGCAGCACGTGCTGATCATTTTTCACTCAATGGGTATCATAGAGAGACCAACCCTCAGGTCAAAAAAGAAAATATTATCAATTTTTCAAACATGTACTCTTGCGGGACCACTACAGCAGTCTCTGTACCTTGTATGTTCTCTATTTATGACAGAAGCGACTATGATACCCAAAAAGGGCTTCATAGGGAGAATGTGCTGGACGTGCTCTCACATGCCGGTGTAGAGGTGTTATGGAGAGACAATAACTCCGATTCTAAAGGTGTGGCGGACAGAGTCCAGTATGAGCATTACAAAACCCCTGAGAATAATACTATGTGTGAGGGAGAATGTAGGGATGAAGGTATGCTGGTTGGCCTGGATAGACTGATCGAAGAGAGTGATAAAGATATGATCATAGTACTTCATCAAATGGGTAATCACGGCCCTGCATACTATAAACGTTATCCAAAAGCATTTGAACGATTTACACCCACTTGCCAGACCAATCAGTTAGAAGAATGTACCCAAGAAGAGATCGCCAATGCCTATGACAATGCACTGCTTTATACAGATCATTTTCTCTCACAGACGATAGGGATTTTGAAGAAGTATGAAGATACTGTAGATACTGCAATGTTCTATATGGCGGATCATGGAGAGTCTTTGGGCGAAGGGGGATTATACCTGCATGGACTTCCCTATTTTATAGCACCGGATACACAAAAACATGTGGCTTCCGTACTGTGGCTAGGGAAAAATTTTCCTCTGGATAAGGAAGAGATCGGAAAAGTAGCTTCACATGAATTTTCCCAAGACAATCTTTTCTCCACACTGCTTGGACTGTTTGATGTGGAGAGTGAAGTGTATGATCAAAAGATGGATATATTAAAATTTACGAACCTGTAAAAGAAATTGTTTTTTAGATATGGTAGAACGCTCTATACCATTGTGCAAATTTGTTCACACCCTCCTGTATGGAAGTATTAGGTTTATAATCAAAGTCAGTCATAAGACCACTGACATCTGCATAGGTTGATTTGACATCGCCTGGCTGCATAGGAAGATACTCTTTCTTGGCTTCTTTTCCTAGAGAATTCTCCAAGGCCTTGATAAAGTCCATCAGTTGTACTGGAGTGTTGTTCCCGATATTATAGATCTGATAGAGATCTTTTTCATTGGGATTGTCGATCACCTTGATACAGCCATCTACAATATCATCGATGTAGGTAAAGTCTCTGCTCATATCTCCCTGATTAAAGACCTTAATGGCACGGTCATGAAGAATGGCATCTGCAAAGAGCATAGGTGCCATATCGGGTCTTCCCCATGGACCATAGACGGTGAAGAATCTAAGACCGGTTGTAGAGATACCAAAGAGATGAGAGTAGGTATGTGCCATCAGTTCATTTGATTTTTTGGTAGCCGCATAGATAGAGATGGGTCTATCCACTTGATCCGTGGTTTTAAAAGGTTGTTCTTTGTTGAGTCCATACACAGAAGAGCTCGAAGCGTATGAGAGGTTTTTGATACCGTTTTCTCGACACCCTTCAAGGATGTTCATAAAGCCCTGTACATTACTTTCGATATAGGCATGGGGATTCTCAAGACTGTACCGTACACCTGCCTGTGCTGCAAGGTTACAAACCGCATCAAACTTTTCTTTTTTAAACAGGGCTTCCATTTGATCTTTATCGGAAAGATCTAATTTGATGAAGGTATGTTTTGGAAAAATACTCGAAGTGACAGGTCGGTTCTCCTCGATGTTTGAAGGATCAATGCCTAACTCTTTTAAACGGCCATATTTTAGATTCACATCATAATAGTCATTGATATTATCAAGTCCTACGACTTCATTACCACGCTCAAGCAATTTTTTTGCCAAATGAAATCCTATGAATCCGGCTGTTCCTGTAACCAATATCTTCATCTTCTACCTTTAGTCGCTGCCAAAGAGATCTCTGGTATAGACTTTCGCTTCGACATCTTTGAGATCATTTGAGAGCCTGTTTGCTACGATCACATCTGAAATATCTTTGAACTCCTGCAGATCTTTTATGACTTTGGAGTGAAAGAACTCCTCTTCATCCAATACGGGTTCATAGACCACGACATTGATCCCTTTGGCTTTGATACGTTTCATGATACCTTGGATCGATGAGGATCTAAAGTTGTCTGATCCGCTTTTCATGGTCAAACGGTAGATACCGACAGTAGAAGGGTTCTTTTTAATGATTGAATCAGCAATAAAATCTTTTCTTGTAGTGTTCGCCTCTACAATAGCACCAATAAGGCTGCTAGGTACATCTTTGTAGTTCGCGCGTAACTGTTTGGTATCTTTAGGCAGGCAGTATCCGCCATATCCAAATGAAGGATTATTGTAGTGCATACCTATTCTAGGATCAAGTCCTACACCTTCGATGATCTGTCTGGTATCTAAATGGTGTGTCTCTGCATAGGAGTCGAGTTCATTGAAGTAGGCCACTCTCATTGCTAGGAAAGTATTTGAAAAGAGCTTTACCGCTTCTGCTTCCGTAGAACCTGTGAAGAGGATATCAATCCCTTTTTTGATGGCACCTTGTGCCAGAAGGTTTGCAAAGGTTTTTGCACGTTCACTCTGTTCTCCTACAATGATACGGGAAGGGTAGAGGTTATCATGCAGGGCTTTGCCTTCTCTGAGGAACTCTGGAGAGAAAATGATATTGTTACAGTTGAGTTTTTCCCGGATGCTTTTTGTATAGCCTACGGGAATGGTAGATTTGATCACCATCACTGCATCTGGATTGATCTCAATCACATCTTTGATCACTGACTCTACCAGGTCGGTATTGAAATAATTGGTTTCCGGATCGTAATCCGTAGGGGTAGCAATGATGACAAAGTCCGCGTTCTCATAGGCTTCATGCTTATCCAGTGTCGCTTTAAAGTTCAGAGGTTTGTTTTTAAGATAGTCTTCTATTTCTGCATCTTCAATAGGAGAGATCTTTTTGTTGAGCATCTCCACTTTTTCAGGAATGACATCCAGTGCAATGACTTCATTGTGCTGTGCCAATAGGATCCCGTTTGAAAGTCCAACGTACCCTGTACCTGCAATGGCTATCTTGTAACTCATGATTTTATCTTTCCTTTTGATTTAGTTTCTTTTTTAAAATGATCTTTCCTGCTTCCACTCCGGGCTGGTCATAGGTATTGACATCGATAAGCTCTCCTACAAGTGAAGTAAGCAGTTCATAGTAGTAGAGAAGTGAACCTATGGTATGCTCATTCACTTCTGGAAGTATAATAGTATCAATAGGAATGTCATCCTGTGCTTCCAGTGACTCCATGACTGAATCGCACTGCATATTGATGAGTGTGGAAAAAGGCAGATTATTGAGTGTATCGAGACTTTCCAGGTGGGGAAGTGTGATATCCGGGATAGTGATATTGTCATGAAAATCTTCGATCTTGATGAATGTGACCGATTTGTCCCTGGTCCCTTCCATGATAAGCTGCAGAAATGAATGCTGGTCTTCCGGACCGATAAGACCGATAGGCGTAAGACCTACATGAAATGCACTGTGGCGCTGGTGTTTCCCCAAGCTCTCCCCCCAGAGTTGTACATACCACTCACAAAAATATTTGAGTGTTTCAGAATAGGCGAAAATGCAGTTGATATTGTATTGGGTATGATTTTTTGCATAAAAGGCGGCTTTTTTCAACAGTGTATCTTTAAGGTATCCATCATGAAAGAAGCTCTCTTTGACCTCCTTTGCACCATTGAGCAGGGCTTGTATCTCTATACCGCATAAGGCCAGAGGAACAAGCCCTACGGTTGAGAGTACAGAGAACCTTCCTCCTACGTTATGAGGGAGATGAAGGACAGTAGCGTCGATCTCTTCGGCATACTTTTCAAGCGGTGAGTCGGGATCCGTGATAAACGTATAGGCCGAAGGATCACTTTGAAGCGAATAGATGTACTTATAGATAGAGAAGGTCTCTACCGTTGTCCCTGATTTGGAGATCACAAGAAAATGGGTTTTTGCAAGGTCTATCTTTGAAAGCAGAGTAGTGATATTGATAGGGTCAGTACTCTCAAAAAAATAAAGTTTTCGTGTAAGCCCATTGAGAGGTTTCAGAAATTCATACACGGCTTTGGCACCTAAAGAACTCCCACCGATCCCAATGACCGCGATCGTATCAACCGTATCAGGAACCGAGTCACAGTATTTTACTATAGGCGTTATATCTTGATCTGGGAGTGCATAATAGCCAATATTCTGCTGCTCTTTTTCAATCGCCTTAAACGCCTTCTTCTGGGTTTTCTCATCTTGGTACGTAAAAGAGAGTTTGTTGATCACAATAGGCTCTTTGCTTGTTTGATCAGGGCATTGACTTTGGTTTCATACTCTTCTGCCAGTGCTTCATCCGTGGACTCGAAGCGTGTGACAAGTACAGGTGTGGTGTTACTCGCTCTCACCAGTCCCCAACCCTTTTCAAAGTTGATGCGTACACCGTCTACATCGATGATGCTGAGAATTTTGGGAAAATCTTCAGGTGGATTGGCAAGAAGCTCTTTGACTTTGTCTATGATCGCAAACTTCTCTTTTTCTGTGGTCTCCACTTTTATCTCTTCTGTGGAAAAGACAGTAGGAAGTGCATCGATCTCTTTATCCAGATCAATACCGTCATAAATGAGCTCCAGCATTCTAAGGGTCGCATAGATAGCATCATCATACCCGAAATAGCGGTTCTTAAAGAAGATATGTCCACTGACTTCACAGGCAAGATCTGCATTGGTCTCTTTCATCTTTACCTTTAAGTTGGAGTGACCTGTTTTATACATGATGGCTTTTGCACCGCGGCGTTCAAGCTCATCGTACATGACCTGAGAGCATTTGACCTCTCCTATGACCGTAGGGTTCTGCATCTTCATCGCATAGAGCAGGGCCATTTGGTCCCCTTTGATGTTGTACTTATGTGTGAGCACAGCGATACGGTCAGCATCTCCATCATAGGCAAAAGCGATATCTCCCTCTTTTTCTAGAGCAGCTTTGATATCTGTAAGGTTCTTTTCTACAGAGGGATCGGGATGGTGGTTTGGGAAGGTTCCATCCGGTTCAAGGTAGAGGCCTGTGTAGTGAAAGTTCAAAGCATCAAAAATATCGGTAATGACGGTGTCTGCAACGCCATTACCCGCATCTATGACAATTTTTTGAGGAAAGTTTTTCAGATGGGAAAACTCTTTGACCATAAAGTTGACGTAAGGGGTAATGACATCTATTTCTGTTTTTTCAGTATGGTCTTCTATGATGAGTTCTTGATGGGCCAGGATCTCATCCCTTAAGGCATAAATGGCTTCTCCGAAAAAAGGTGTTTGGTCGACAGTGATCTTAAAACCGTTATATTCACTGGGATTGTGTGAACCGGTGATCATAACGGAAGCATCGGTAGTGATACCGTCAAAATCGATGTAGTTGCTATAGTAGTTGACAGGAGTAGCGACCATTCCCATATCCAATACTTTACATCCGGCAGCATTGAGTCCGGAAGTCAGATAATCTCTCAGAATGGGAGAGTGGGAACGGGCATCATACCCTATAGCAACGACTTTGTCTCCACCGATTTTTTGGCCGAGGTAATAGCCGATCAGTTTGACAGATGTTTCATTCAGCTCTTTTTCGAAGATCCCACGGATATCATACTCTCTGAATATGCTTTTTTCTATCGTATCTGTCATTCTGTTTTTCCCCTGGTATCCGGTTTGGCCTGTGCATGAAAGTATAGCACTAAAAACTAAGTTTCATCCCACCATAAAAGCTGTTATTGAACGTTTGATCGTAGGTATCATACTCTGTATCTATATTACGATAGCCTGCGAACAGATGCACATTCGTAATGACCTCCATATCTGCCTCTACTCGAAACTCCGTATAGCTTTCACCGTCACTCAATGTAAGTATAGAAGGCGCATAAGCCACACTAGTTGCCACTGAAGTGGTAGGGACACTGTAGTTGAATGGAAGTGTATATTTTGCTTTTGCAAAGAAAGGAATAGCGATAAAGTCATCGGCAAACACAGATTTCAGGCCTAATCCGAGTGCAAGCCCTTCGACCCCCTGGAAAGAACTTTCCGCACTGACACCCAGTGTCGCCAGGTTGTCACCATCCGTATGAAGGTAAGAAGCATCCAGTGTATATGAGGTGCTGTCCGAATAGTAGGTTAAAGCATTCAGATCGATAGAAGCACTTACTTCCAGATCTTCATTATTGATATTGAGCCCTATATTGCTTTGGGCGTGGAGTAGCCCAAGGGCTAAAAGTGAAGTGATACAGAGTTTTTTTACGTACATGGCAAACCTTTGATATTTATGCATATAATAGTATCATAACTTTCTTGACAGATACTAATCTACCGGTCGATAATTTTTTTCTTTTTTTCGTTTTTCCTGTTTGATCTTCTCTTTATAGGCTTTTTTCTTCTCTTCCATCATAGCAGCATCCTTGAGGTCCTCCTCATTGTCGTGACGGACCGCATCAATAAATTTGCTGTGATCGTCAAATTGTCCTGTTCTTACCGCCCAGATCAAAGCCAGTAAGCCTATGGCACCTAAAAGTGTAGAGATACCTATCATAAGAATGACTATATTTTCTGACATTATCTATCCTTTCTTCTTGTATAAAAGCAAAGCTTCTATGCAATTCATCTCACTAAAGATTCGCCCTTGGCTCATTTCTTTTCCTTGAATTTTAAACGTTTGATACGCATAGAGTTACCGACTACAACCAGTGAGCTTAAACTCATGGAGAGTGCTGCGACAAGCGGATTGACAAATCCCATGACAGCTAGCGGAACAGCCACAACATTATACAACAAAGAGAAACCAAGATTTTCTTTGACCGCGCCAAAGGTTCTTTGTGAGAGTCTATATGATTCGTAAATACTTTCAGGTTTTTCATCTAAAAGCACTATGTCACTGACAGAGATAGCCACATCTGCACCATTTCCCATCGCGATTGAGATGTCTGAAGAGGCAAGGGCTATGGCATCATTAATTCCGTCTCCGGCCATTACAACAACATGTCCCTCTTGATGAAATCTATCTATCAGGGCAGCTTTGTCCTGAGGAAGAAGTTTTGCATGGACCTCTGCTATCCCTACCTCTTTTGCCACCTTCTGGGCACTTTGCTCATGATCCCCTGTAAGCATGACCACTCTGACCCCCAGATCTTGAATTTTCTTGATAACCTTGGCCGCACCTTCTCTGATGGTATCGCTCAGTTCAAAGCGTGCAATAAGCCTGCCGTCTATCATAAAGAAGAAGAGGGCATTTTGCGAATCTGTATTCACATCGGGCTTTGAAGCCTGCATTAGTTCTGCATTGCCTCCAAGCAGTGATTGTCCTTTGTATCTGGCCTTGATCCCTTTGGCTTCGACAGTTGTGATCTCTTCAAGTGTGAGTGGTGCAAATGTTTCATGCTTTTCTTCAAGGTAGGCTTTGATCCCTTTAGAGATGGGATGGTTGGAGGTACTGACAAGTGCATAGAGCAAAGAGGGATCAAATGCTTCAAGATAGTCAGACTTTACAACAGAGGGTTTGCCTTCGGTGATCGTACCGGTTTTGTCCAAGGCAAGTATATCACTTTTAGCCATCGTTTCTAAAAAAGAGGCTTCTTTAAAAAGTATACCTCGTTTTGCTGCCACACTGATACCCACAAGAGTCGCCATAGGTGTAGCCAGCCCCAACGCGCATGGGCAGGCGATCACGATCACAGATATACCTACGATAAGTGCCTGTTCAAAGCTCTCTACCCAAAAGTACCACCCAGCAAAAGTAAGCAGGGCAATGATGAGAATGATCGTTGAAAAGTATCCGGACACAGAGTTGGCAAGCTGTTCAATACGGGGTTTTTTCGTGATGGAATCCTCAAGAAGATTGACGATTGAGGTCAACATAGAGTTCGAAGCATCTTTGGTCGCACTGTAGTGTACAACCGAGTCTAAACACACGGAACCACTCAAGATCGTGTCATCTTTCTTTTTATAGATCGGTTCACTTTCACCTGTGAGAGAACTCTCATCAAAAGAGCCTTGTCCCCAGGTGACTTCACCATCTATGACCACTTTTTCTCCGGGCTTCAGTTCTATAATGTCTCCCACGATGATGTTTTCAATACTCACCAAGGATTTTACCCCATCTTTCAGCGTAGTCACTTCGGTGGGTGTACTTCCCATAAGCGTGTCCAAGGTATCAACGGCATGCTTTTTACTCAGTACTTCAAGGTATTTCCCTACCAGTACAAAGGTGATGATCATCACCACTGAGTCAAAATAGACCTCCCCGCTTTGAGTGATCATGGCGTAGATGGAGTAGATGTAGGCAGAGAGTGCACCTGAAGCGACCAGGGTGTCCATATTGACGATATTATTCTTATAGCCATAGTAGGCACCTCTGAAAAAGATCCATCCGGAGTAAAAGAGTACAGGTGTGGCCAACAGGAATTCAGCTACATTAAGAATGTCTTTAAACGATTGCTGGATACCGCCAAAGTATCCGGCATAGTGTGCAACAGCCAGCCACATAATGTTCATCGCACCAAATACTGCCACTAAAATACGAGTATAATAGGTTTTTCGTGTACTTATAGCACGTTCCTCTTGAAGCTTCGGGTCATAAGGGTAGGCATTATAACCGATAGAACGTATCGTTTCTATGATCTTAGAGAGCTGGATGACCTCAGGGTCCCAGATAACCTTGGCTTTGTTATTGGTATAGTTGATGCTTGTCTCTATGACCCCATCGGTTTTATGGAGTACCTTTTCGTTGAGCCATACACACGCAGAACAGTGGATACCTTCGATAATGAGGTTGATTTCACACAGCCCATCCTCATGGGTTGTGATGTACTTGTTTCTAAATCCTTCCAAGTCAAACTTTTCCAGATCTTCGTTGCTTTGTATGGCAGGTTGAAGTTTGGTATCGCCTAACTTGTCATAAAAGGTATCGAGCCCTTCAGCATTTAAGAGATGGTAGACACCCTGGCAGCCTTTACAACAGAAAAAAAGTTGATTTTCATTTTGCTGTTCAGCGATCATCACCTCTTCAGGAAACGTGAGATTACAGTGGGTGCATGCTATGTCTGCCAATGATACTTCCTTGATTGATGGTAATATGCAGTTCTTTGTCCACATTACGAGAAGTATATATTTTATCTAAATAAGGGTAAAATCTTCTATGGAAAATGCACTTTTATTTACGATGATCCTTCTTTTTGCAGAACTTTTTGAAGCATATATTCAGCGTGCCCAGACGCTTTTGGGTGTTTTGGCAAAACTCTATGCCTATTATCGGAAAAGCATTTTTTGGTTTTTTCTCATCCAACCAGGATTTTACTTTATACTTTTTGTCGTCGTCCTTACAGGTATATTGAATGTCACTATGATCTTTCTTCTGGCCATTAAAATCTTTGATCTATTTTATAAAATAGAACTCATTAAAAAAGTCTTTATCGAGCGTAAAGTATCACCTGAGATAGCACAAATGTTGGAGTGGAAAATACCTTCAATGTTTTTTTTGATGGGAGCATTCTTATACCCCCCGTTACTATATTATGCCCTAACATAAAATAGATGTGACCAGTTAGAGAGTCAGATACTAAATCTGACATAGAGTCCCTGCAGTCTATGAAGCCTGCCCATGAGGCACGCACTTTAATCATAATTTCAGCCAAAAAGGATTATAATGCGGTTACTACACGTAGCATATCGTATGGCTAACGTACAATCTCCATAATGCATATTCAAACAAGAGGAAATATGAGCGATAATAAAAAATCTTCTAACGGCAATGCTGCTAGCAGGAAAAACAGAACACACGTACCGGTAGAGGGTTATAAAATAGAAAATCTTCAACAGCTTCCACTGACAGAACTTGTAACGATAGCAAAAGAAGTCAAAGTTGAAAACCCTAATGAATTTCAAAGAAAAGATCTTATTTTCGAAATCCTTAAATCACAAGTGAGCCAGGGAGGGTTTATCCTCTACACGGGTATTCTTGAAGTGATGAATGATGGTTTTGGTTTTTTACGTTCAATAGATGGAAACTTTGCCAACTCGAGTAATGATACCTACGTAAGCGGTACACAGATCAAACGATTTGCACTGAGAAATGGTGATATCGTGACAGGCCAGGTACGTTCCCCTAAAGACCAAGAGAAGTATTATGCACTGCTTAAAATCGAAGCGATCAACTACTTGGCTCCGGAGAAGTCAAAACAGAGACCTCTTTTTGAAAACCTTACACCATTGTATGCCAGTGAACAACTCAAACTCGAGTATAACCCTATGAAAATGACAGGACGTGTACTGGATCTCTTTACCCCTATAGGAAAAGGACAAAGAGCATTGATCGTTGCTCCTCCAAGAACAGGTAAAACGGAACTTTTAAAAGAGCTTGCGCATGGTATTACACACAACAATCCCGATGCTTCACTGATGGTACTTCTTGTGGATGAAAGACCTGAAGAGGTTACAGATATGCAGCGTTCAGTGAAGGGTGAAGTGTATGCTTCGACATTTGACCTCCCCGCACAAAATCATGTAAGAACTGCCGAAATGGTGATAGAAAAAGCCAAAAGACGTGTAGAGATGGGGAAAGATGTCATCATTCTGCTTGACTCTATCACAAGACTCGCACGTGCCTACAATACTGTAACACCAAGTTCAGGTAAAGTACTTTCCGGTGGTGTGGATGCCAATGCACTGCATAAACCAAAACGTTTCTTTGGTGCAGCAAGAAACATAGAAGAGGGTGGTTCTCTGACCATTATTGCAACAGCGCTTATCGAGACAGGAAGCCGTATGGATGAAGTGATCTTTGAAGAGTTCAAAGGTACAGGTAACTCCGAAGTGGTTCTCAGCCGTCATGTTTCTGAAAGACGTATCTACCCTGCGATCGATGTAACCAAGTCGGGAACAAGAAAAGAAGAGTTAATGATGTCGCCGGAGACACAGCAAAAAGTATGGGCATTGAGAAATGCAATGCAGAACATGGAAGAGGTCGAAGGGCTTAAATTCCTCTTCTCTAAAATGATGAAGACCAAAACAAACGAAGAGTTCCTTTCTCTGATGAACGAAGGTGCATAATAGGGGACATATAGTATGAAAATAGGTGTTTTTGATTCCGGTTTGGGTGGCTTGACCGTTGTTCAGGCTATGACCCAAGTGATCAAAGGTGCCCAGATCTTTTATGTGGCAGACACCAAAAATGCCCCTTATGGTGAAAAGACCCCAGAACAAATACTACAATACTCACTAAATATTACCAACTATCTGATTAACACCCACCAGATCGATGCATTGATATTAGCATGTAATACTGCCACCTCTTCTGCGATCAAACATTTGCGTGAAATGTACCCTTCACTGATCATCATAGGTACAGAACCAGGTATCAAACCGGCTATAGAACAGACTAAAACAGGGAAAATAGGGGTTCTGGCAACACCGGCCACACTTCAGGGAGATAAGTATAAGACATTGTCACAAACGCTTGCTTCACAAAAAAGCGTTGCCATATTTGAACAGGCATGTCCCGGTTTGGTCGAACAGATAGAAAAAGGCGAACTGGAGAGTGAGGTGACACAAGGCCTACTTGAAACATGGCTTGCCCCTATGCGTGAGAATAATGTAGATACGATCGTACTTGGGTGTACACACTACCCTCTTGTGGGTCAGAGTATAGAAAAGATCATGGACTGTAATGTAAGTCTTATCCATACAGGTGAAGCGATATCCAGACATTTACTTACACTGGGTACCCAAAAAGGACATCTCAATGAGGGAGATTTACATGTGCATATCCATACGACAGGTGAGATCCAGATCGAAGTGGTAGAGAGTATCATTGAGAACTATGTCCATATACATGTTATAGAAGTGGATAATCATTAAGATCCTCGATTTCACCTTCTACACTGCTACATAACTGTACATTAGATAAAGTTATTTTCATATATATTTTTAATAAAAAACACCTACTATAAACTTATCTATGCTAGAATACATCCATACGGTTTTACTGTATGTAAAAAGCCTAATTTGTTGTGAAGCAAGTTATGGAACTCAGAAACGTTATATCTGAGTTTGCCAGACCACCAATTTGAGGATAAAAGATGAAAAATTTGTTAGAAAGCTTTGCAATATTGCTTGTTGGACTTTTGTCTATAGGTATCGTATATTTAATTGTACAGTACAATATGATCGATGACCAGAATTTCGTAGATCCGTTAGATAAGAGTGCCTATGAAATGCCGACTGATGCGGAACTAGAAGAAGCTGATGATCTTGATCTTGATGATGAAGATGAGGATCTTGATCTAGAGGAGTAAGTGTAGATAGAGTGAAAGTAGGAGTTACTTTAGAGTAGTCCTACCGCTTCTCTCACTTTAGACATTTTGGCATTTGCGATTGCTTTGGCTTTCTTAGCCCCTTGTGCCAAGATATCATTGACTTCATCCATATGGTTGAGGTAATACTCTCGTTTTTCTCTGGCTTCACCCAACTCTTCCCAGATCAACTCTTTAAGATATTTTTTGAAATGCCCATACCCCTCTTTACCGCTTTTATAACGTGCTTGGAGTTCAAGTTTCTGCTCATCATCTAAAAAGAGCGAGGCTAGTGCATAGATATTGTCCCCCTCATATTCCAACGGTTCACCTAACGGTGTGGAGGATGAGATGATCTTATTACATCTTTTTTGCAGCGGTTTTTCATCCATAAAAAGGTCTATGGCATTGCCGTAACTTTTACTCATCTTTTGCCCGTCTATACCAGGGATCGTTGCAACATCTTCTTGTACAAGGTGCTCTGGAAGTGTAAAGATCTCACCATACTCATTGTTGAATTTTATCGCGATGTCTCTTGTCATCTCAACGTGTTGGATCTGGTCTTTACCTACAGGTACTTTTTCAGTATCCAAGATAAGAATATCAGCTGCCATCAGTACAGGGTAAGAGAAGAGAGCATGACTTGCAGGGATGCCTTTGGCAACCTTGTCTTTGTAGGAGTGGGCACGCTCCAGTAGTCCCATAGACGTAAATTTAGAGAGTATCCAGTAAAGTTCAAGTACTTCAGACATGTCACTTTGTACCCAAAATGTTGTTTTCTCCGGGTCGATGCCAATAGAAAGATAATCAACCGCAGCTTCTATCGTGTTCTGTTTCAGTGTGGCTGCATCTTTTGAACTGGTCAGTGAGTGGTAGTTGGCGATAAAAGTAAAAAGTTCATGCTCTTCTTGAAGCTCAACCATAGGCTTCATCGCTCCAAAATAGTTTCCTAAATGAAGTTTTCCTGAAGCTTGTATTCCTGTAAGTACACGCATATATCATCCTAAAATAAATTTAGGAGATTATAGCGAAGTGTTAGTAAAAAAAACTACTCATCGTCATCGAAACGCTCACCGCGTCTACGTGCAACAATGTCTAAAGGTACTCCTTCAAAGTCAAACTTGCTTCGAAGGAAATTTGCCAGGTAGCGTTTGTAAGAGAAGTGTATAAATTCAGGTCTGTTACTGATAAGAGCGATCTTAGGCGGTTTGGTCTCATACTGTGTGGCAAACTTGATATTCACTACCGCACCGTTATGTGTCGGTACATGGTGTCTTCTGATGGCTTCGCGTATCGTATCGTTAAGTTCAGAAGTCGGGATACGTCGGGTATATCGTTGATAGATCTCTGTGACTTTGTCAAGTATCTTGTTGACACGCAATCCTGTTTTTGCGGAGATGGTGATCAGCGGTGCATAGTGCAGGAACTTCAGTTCATCACGTATCTCTTCAACCACTTCTTCATAGGTTTTCTCTTCATGGATATCCCATTTATTCACAACGATCAGGCAAGCCAGTTTGTATTTCTCTATCAGTCCTGCAACCCTTTCATCAAGCTCTGTCACACCTACGGTAGCATCGAGTACAAGTAGAACCAGGTTTGCTTTTTCCAGCATTTCTTCTGTACGTGTAAGTGCATACTTTTCAATACCTACGATTTTACTTCTTCTTCTGATCCCCGCCGTATCAACGAAGGTGATCTTATAGTCATTATGCTCTATGGTTTCATCGATCGGATCAATCGTGGTTCCTGCTACATCAGAAACGACTGAACGTTCTTGACCCAACAGTGCATTAAGGAGTGAACTTTTCCCTGTATTAACACGACCGATGATAGCCACTTTGATCTCGTTATCGATCTCCTCTTTGGTACTATTGATGTCACGGACGATCTCATCAAAAGGATCAATTTCCGTATCTTCGGTCAATTCAAGTCCTGCAGGCTCCTCTTCACGAGGTGGTATCAACTCTTCAAGCCATGCATAGAAGTCATTAAAATAACGGTTATGGCTGACTGACATAGGAAACGTTGCCTCTGCACCAAACTCCAAAAATTCCCAGTAACGCTCTTCTTCTTTGTCATTGTCAATCTTGTTCACGACAAGCGCAAGCGGCTTACCCAGTGCCTGAAGTTTGTAAAAGAGTTCTCTGTCCTCTTCAGATGGTAATGTCTTTCCATCCACCATATAGATGATGATATCTGCCATCTTGGCAGCTTTCATTGAAAAATCGGCGACTTTAGAGAAAAGTTCGGAAGAGTAGTCTATTCCTCCTGTATCGATCACTTCGAAGTCACGGTTTTCCGAAATTGTCACGATACGTTTTTTGATATCTCTTGTGGTTCCAGAGACATCAGCAGTGATGGCATCTCTTTGTCTTGCCAAACGGTTGAAGAGTGAACTCTTTCCCACATTTGGTCTTCCTAGTATTGCTACTTTTTTAAGTTCTTGCATAAATAAAATTCTTTCTTTTAGAGGTTCCCTATTAATTATTAGAATTATAACATATTTTTATCAGGCATCTGTTCCACATAGATAGAGCGTGAAGGGAAGGCAAAACTTGCTCCGTTTTCCTCAACAATCTTCATGATCTTCAGATGGATATCTTCACGTATATTCAAGTAGCGTTCCCAGTTGGAAGTGTTGGTAAATGTATAGATGAAAATATTGAGTGAAGAGTCCCCAAAAGATTCAAAATTGACAAGTAACGTCTCTTTTTGGGAGATCTTCTCATGGTTATGCAACAACTCTCTGATCTCTTTTACGATGGCATTCACCTGATCTCTGCTCGTACCGTATGTTAGTCCTATCTGCATTTTGATCCTACGGACGCCTCTACGGGAAAAGTTCTCTATAGGCGAATTTGATACGATCTGGTTAGGTACCGTGATGAGTGATTTATCAAATGAACGTATTTTGGTCGTACGCATGCCTATATCCTCAACCGTACCTTCCACGCCTCCTACTTTGATCCATTCGCCGATGCGTATAGATTTATCTGCAAGTAGGGCAAAAGATCCGAACATATTGGATGCGGTATCTTTTGCAGCAAGTGCGAAAGCAAGACCTCCAAGCCCCAAAGAAGCAACGAGCGCAGTCACATTGATCCCCCATACCTGAAGCATGGCTCCCAAACCTAAAGCACCAACAAGGATCTTGGCTATTTTGAGTATGAAATTTCCCATCTCTTTGGCAAGGTCGGGGTTAAATTTCTCTGTGGCATGGTGAAACGCACTGCGTAAAGACTCCATCACAGCAATAATGGCCCAGAACAGCGTGTAGACAATCAATGTATTGAGAATATTTTTAATGAATTCAGTCTCTTTGAAGATCAGTAGGAAGAAGAGGTGTGCACCGATAAGTATAAAAGCAAAACGTATAGGTCCTTTGAGTGCAGAGATCACTTTGTCATCATAATAGGTGTCTGTGACTTTGGCAATTCTTTGCAGGGTACCTATAATGATCAGTGTGAAGAGTTTTCGAAAAAGTAAAAAGAGTAAAAAGACCGCTATGGCAGCAAAAAGATTTGCCAAAGGGATATCAAAAAAGGTATGGGTCAAAAGAGGAAATCTCTCATAGACAGGTACGAGCAGTGTCTGTATCGTCCCATCAAGGTTCATTGAGAGGTCATCTATGACATTGAGGGGTTGTGTGGTGTTGAGCTCGGTCGTATTTACTTCAGTTGTTGGCATCGTTTGTTGTCCTCCACTTTTTATACACATAATTATAATAGAATTTGGTATAAATTGAGATAGAAAAGGATCGATGTGTTAAGAAGAATGTTTATATTGAGCGGTCTGTTTTTACTTTTAGGAAGTTTCGCTTCGGCTAAGGTGACACAATTGGACTATAAAGCAACCTTTGGGATATTCGGTACTGTAGGGACCATAAAAAACAGACTTACGGAAAATGCTGAGACTTATGAGATCGATACAAAAGTGACCCTGGCCGGATTGGCGAAAGTACTGATGGGCGGACAGACTGAACATTATGTCTCTAAAGGGCATATCAAAGATGGACTCATGGTCAGTGATTTTTATCAGATGACAAGCAAGAAGAGAAATAAAAAGGTCATTAAAGAGTATCATATTGATCATCAGAAGAAGTCTGTCAGAAAAAGAGTGAGAAAATGGCGGAAAGAGAAATTGGTGGAAGACCGTACCGAAACCCTCAAATTTTATGCCGAAGATGACCTCTTGACACTCTATTTCAACCTGGGGCATGCTGTGAAGCAGAAACAGAAAGGAAAAACATATCTCTTTAAATCAGTAGGACTTGAAAAACAGAAGGGTGAAGTCAAGATCACTGTACCTGACGATGTTCAAGTGGTTGATTACAAAAAAGATCTAGGTCAGGACGGAAAGATCTATGCCAAGGCGTTCATCCATCAAAAAAATTTCAGAAAGAAAAAAGGGGATATCCTGCTCTCTGTTGCACAAGACGGATTTATCAATAGATCGGTGATCAAAGATATACTATTCTATGGCGATGCAAAGCTCACAAGGATCAAATAGCTTTTGCATGCAGCACAAAGTCGATCACTTTTTTGTCTGACATTTCACAGGGTTTCAGCATCCCGTCTTTCAGTGTAGGGTAGTAGTTCCCGCTGACGATGTCATTACCACCCAACTCTTCAGCGTAGACTTTGAGAAGTTTGCCACCCAACAATGTCTCTTTTCTTAACAGATATCGTTTGCCAAGGTACCGTACATCATTGGCACCATTGGGAAGGGCCAGGAGGTTTGTATAAAATTCTGTATCATTCATAAAGGTATTATGCTACACTTTCACAAAATTAGCAAATGATATTTTATCTATGAAAAAAATTGCTTTAGAAAAAATGAGGACACTCTTTTGACAAAAATGATTAAAAATATGGACAGGGGTATCCTTTTGATGCTTTTAGCCTCTTTGAGCTTTGCTGTGATGGGAGGGTTCGCAAAAGTCGTGAGTCAAGCACTCCCCCCTGTGGAAGTGACCTTTTTTCGTAATATCTTTGGGGTCATTCTTGTAGGTATCGCTATTTATAAGGTCCCTTTAAAACAAATAGGAGGGAAACCTTTCTTGCTTATTTTCCGAGGTTCTATGGGATTTGCAGCACTTTTGGCCTATTTTTATATCATGGCATATATCCCCCTGGGTGAAGCCGTGACCTATAACAAAACCTCACCGATCTTTGTGGCTATCTTTGCCTATCTTTTTTTAAATGAGAAGTTACACAAGAGTGCTTTATTGGCGATCATCATAGGGTTTATAGGGATCGTTCTGGTGGCACAGCCCCAGGGAGGCACCTTTGACAAGTATGATATCCTGGGTATTTTTTCAGGTATGGGGGCAGCACTGGCGTATACTTCCATACGGGAACTCCGTAAGTACTATGATACGCGTGCCATCGTCATGTCATTCATGGGGGTAGGGACGGTCGCACCACTACTTCTAATGCTTATCACCCCCTATGTGAACGTTTCAGAAGAGTTTGACTGGATGTTCGCAGCGTTTGTCATGCCGCAGGGTATAGAGTGGGGTTATGTGATAGCAGTAGGTATCTTTGCAACGATCTCACAGCTTTTGATGACCAAAGCGTATGAACTGACAAAGGCCGGTATCGTTGGTACCATTAGTTACAGTAATATTGTCTTTGCAGTGGTGATCGGTATCATGCTTGGAGACCCCATTCCTGATATTTGGACAGTTTTGGGTATAATCTTGGTAATATTATCGGGGCTTCTTGTAGCTCTGCCTAAAGGACTAAAATGATTTTAATCGCTGGGCCTTGTGTCCTGGAGAGTCGTGACAATGTGATGCGTATCGCAGAATCTTTGGGTCAGTACCATGATGACTGTACCAAAGACTTTTATTTTAAAGCCAGTTTTGACAAGGCCAACCGTACAAGTCTGGACTCTTTTAGAGGTCCTGGACTGGATGAAGGGCTTAAAATGCTTCAGGAGGTCAAAGAGCAATTTGGCTATAAGATCTTAACGGATGTACATGACTACACGCAACCGGAAGCAGCGGCTGAAGTAGCCGATGTACTTCAAATTCCTGCATTTTTATGCCGCCAGACAGACCTGCTTGTTGCTGCTGCAAAAACCTCTGCGGTAGTGAACATCAAAAAAGGACAGTTCTTGGCACCTGCAGCGATGGAACACTCGGTGGGAAAAGTGCTTAAAACCCGAGGGTTTGAGGGTGAGGTGAGTTACGAAAATGCCAAGAAATATAATGTATGGCTGACCGAGAGAGGTACGACATTTGGGTACGGTAACCTTGTTGTAGATATGCGCGGTCTTAAAACAATGCGTGAGTTTGCACCGGTGATCTTTGATGCAACACACTCTGTACAGATGCCTGCATCCGGTGGAGCAAGTTCGGGCGGAGACTCTTCATTCGTACCCTACCTTTCACGTGCAGCGGCAGCAGTGGGTGTGGATGGTTTCTTTTTTGAAACACACTTTGATCCAAGTATCGCTTTAAGTGATGGACCGAACATGATAGAGTTAAGCAAATTGGATGCATTGATCCAACAGATCGATGCGATCAGAACGATCGTCGAATAGATAAAAATCAAATACAAAAAGTAAAGGAATAACATGAAAATTGTAGAAGGCCAGTTATCAGTAGATAAGAGTAAAAAAGTAGCGATCATCAATGCAAGGTTCAACCACTTCATTACAGACAGATTGGTAGAAGGGGCAAAGGATGCCTATGCAAGACATGGCGGAAATGCAGATGACCTGGATCTTATCCTGGTACCGGGTGCTTTTGAAGTACCATTCGCATTGGACAAAGCATTGGCTTCAGGTAAATATGACGCAGTATGTTGTTTGGGTGCAGTGATACGTGGTGCCACACCTCATTTTGACTATGTATCGGCAGAAGCAACAAAAGGTGTGGCATCTGTCACTCTTAAACATGGTAAACCGGCAACATTCGGTGTACTTACAGTAGACAGCATTGAACAAGCCATAGAGAGAGCGGGTACCAAAGCAGGAAACAAAGGTGCTGAAGCGATGGTAGGTCTGATCGAACTCGTTAACCTTTACAGTGAGCTTGACTAATGGCTACAAGACATCAAGCACGTACTGCAGTAGTAGGTCTGCTCTATGCCTATGATCTGGGAAATGAGAATATAGGCAAGTTCTCAGATGAAATTTTGGAAGAGGGCAAGATCCGAAACAAGCAAAAAGAGTTTTCAGATGTACTTTTCCAGGGAACCATAGAGAATCTTGAAATGTTAGACGCCAAGATCAAAGAACATTTGAAAGATTGGGATTATGATGCCATAGGCAAAGTGGAAAAAGCGATCATGAGACTGGGAGCTTATGAGATCCTTGTCGCCAAAACAGATAAAGCTATTATCATTAATGAAGCGGTTGAATTGGCAAAAGAACTTGCAGATGAAAAGTCACCACAGTTTATCAATGGTGTTTTGGATGCATTGGATAAAGAGAAATAAAAAATGATATGCGTGAAAACGCAATGTAAGTGAGGCACTAAATGACGATTCGTACCAATTCTACACATAAACGTATGAGTATTGATGAGGCAGTAGAGCTTATTGAAAATGCTGATCTGAAAACCCTTGGAAAGATGGCACTCGCACGCAAGAAAGAGATGCATCCCAAAGGGGTTACTACCTTTGTGGTGGACAGGAATATCAACTATACGAATATTTGCTGGGTGGATTGTAAGTTCTGTGCTTTTTATACACATGAGAAAAAAGAAGATGCCTACATTCTGTCCTTTGATGAGATCGATCAAAAAATAGACGAACTTTTGGCCATAGGCGGGACACAGATACTTTTTCAAGGGGGAGTACATCCGAAACTGCAGATAGAGTGGTATGAAGACCTTGTTGAACATATCTCAAAGAAATATCCTCAAGTCACGATACACGGTTTTTCATCTATCGAGATAGACTACATTGCCAACCGTTCAAAGATCAGTATCTCCGAAGTGTTGCGTAGATTGAAAGCCAAAGGACTCAGCTCGATCCCTGGTGCAGGCGCAGAGATACTTTCAGACAGAGTACGTGATATCATCGCACCTAAAAAACACGATAAAGATACATGGCTCGAAGTGCACCGTCAGGCACATAAGCTTGGGATCAAGTCAACGGCTACAATGATGTACGGTACGGTGGAGACAACCCGTGAGATTGTAGAGCATTGGGATTATATACGTCAGCTTCAGGACGAGACTGGAGGGTTTAGGGCATTTATCATGTGGTCTTATCAAAGTGACCATACGCAGCTTAAAAGAGAGTTACCAACGATCACTAAGACCTCTTCAAATCTCTACCTTCGTTATTTGGCTGTAGCCAGACTCTTTTTGGACAATGTACCTAACATTCAGAGTTCATGGGTGACACAAGGTTCTTACATAGGACAGATGGCACTTCTTTTTGGAGCCAATGATCTTGGGTCGACGATGATGGAAGAGAATGTCGTTTCTGCAGCAGGAGCGAAAAACCAGATGAACCAGGAAGAGATGATCAAGCTGATTAGAGATGTGGGTGAAAAGCCTGCAAAACGTAATACTGCATATGAGATATTAGAACGGTACTATGAATAAGGACGTTTTTTGAGCTTTGCTCAAAAGAGCTACGTTCACTTATGGCTTGTCATCTAGTGCCTCATTTGCACTGCAATGTAGTTGCTTGTCAGCAGTTGGCTTAGATGACAGTCACATTTATTTTTTACTTTAGAGTAAATAAAAACCTAAAGGTTTTATATGAAGAACATTATTTTATTTTGGATAGCAGTACAAGGAGTATTGATGGCAGCATTGGTTCAAGAGATAGAGGTTAAAGGGAGTAAAGTACCAGTTGTATTTGAGCAAGAGAAGTACCTTCCTATCGTATCGATCCAACTGGTTTTTAAAAATGCAGGACATTTGAGCAATACCAAAGATGGTTTGGCTGACATGTCTGCAAGGCTTATGAATGAGGGTACCTCTAAAGAAGGAAGTGTAGGATTTGCTACTAAACTTGATGCCCATGCTGTAGAGATCGGTGCTCATGTGGGACGTGAGAGTTTTGTCATAGAGGTCTCTTCATTAAAAAGTGAATTTCCCTATGCAGTAGAGCGTCTGGAGGAACTTTTAAAAGACCCAAATTACACCAAAGAGGCACTGGCCCACATCAAACATCAAAAGATAGGCTGGCTGACACAAAAGAAGAGTGACTTTGATTATATCGCAGGTACCTCTTTGAGGGCGACACTTTTTAAAGGCAGTGTGTTAGCCAGACCGTATGACGGTACGATTGAGAGTATAGAGAGTATCTCACTGGAAGATATCCAGACATTTATCTCTACCCATTTAGGGTATAACAATGCCATAGGTGTTGTGGGTGGGGACATTACTTTGGATGAAGCCGAAGGGTATCTGACAAAGCTTCTTGCAGTGCTGCCAAAAGTTGAAGAGGAAGAGGTGGAAAGTATCCAGGCTTCAGATAAGAAAGAGGTCGTACTTATCGATGAAGATACGCAGCAGGCATATATCTATTTTGGTGCACCATTCAACTATAGTTATAAAGAAAAAGACCAGTACCTGGCAAAGATTGCAGAGTACCTTCTGGGAGGTGCCGGTTTTGGTTCACGTCTCATGGAAGAGATTCGTGTAAAACGCGGTCTTACCTATGGTGTCTACTCCTCATTCAGACGTACAAAACCGGTCTCTTACTTGAGCGGATATATGCAAACAAAGCTCAGTACGCAAGATGAGGCAAAAGATCTGATACAAGAGGTGGTAGACACATTTGTCAAAGAGGGTATCACCCAAAAAGAGCTTGATGATACAAAGAAATTCTTACTTGGTTCTGAGCCTCTGCGTACAGAAACACTTTCCCAAAGACTGCATAGAGCCTATAATGACTACTACTATGGAAGACCGCTTGACTTTAGCAAAGAACAGTTAAAAAAGATCGAGTCTGTCACACTGGATGAGGTCAATGCCTTTATCAAAGCACATACGGAACTCTCAGATATCACTTTCAGTATCGTCACCAAAAAGGAAGCTGCTCCTGCAAAATAATATGTCATATTGACATATTATTTCCTTTGTCTCTAAAACTTTTGTATAATCATTAAAACAGAAGGCAATTGGGATGGAAGAAGCAAAACAACTTTTTAAAAAACTCAAAATTCACTCTTTACTCGATCTGGCACTGATCATCCCCACTTCTTATAACGATACCACACTCTCAACGACCCTGGAACTAGGTAAGATCAATACAATTGAGGCCAAAGTGGTGGATTCGAGTGTTTACTCCGGGAAGCTGCGAATCACTTTTAACCTTACACGTTCAGGCAGACGTCTCTCTTCTACGTTTTTCAGGGTGACACCTTACCACCATAAACTTTTTGAAGTAGGATCCAGTCATGTGATACAAGGCAGGCTGGAGGAGTATAAGGGCTACTTGCAAATGTCACAGCCCAAATCCATCAAAACGATAGGGAAGATCACACCCAAGTACAAAACAGTGCTCAAAGAGAGTGAGATATCTTCCCTTATGGAGTGTTATATCAATGAACAAAATCTCTATAAGGAAGGGTTGGACAGTAAAGAGGTCTCTACACTGATGCATATACATTTTCCAAAAAGTATGGAAGAGGTGTATGAAGGTACAACATTCAAGCCTGAATTTGTCACGGTACTGAAGTTTGTTGAAGCCTACAATCATTTAAAAAAGTTACGTGGGAAAAGGGCAGATTTCCCTGCACTAAGAGCACTAACAGGCCGTATAGAGGGGTTTGTTGATCATTTGCCGTTCAGGCTGACACAAGAACAGCAAGAGGTCATCGCACAGATACGATCAGATTTGGCAAGAGAAGAGAAAGCAGCCAAACGTATGGTCGTTGGTGATGTGGGTTCTGGTAAAACGATGGTGATACTTGCTTCAGTGATGATGGCACTACCGCATAAGAGTATATTGATGGCACCTACCTCACTTCTTGCACTACAACTCTATGAAGAGGCATGTAAACATTTGCCTCAACATGTCAAAGTAGCATTGGTCATGCAGGGGAAAGACCAGGGAGATTACAGGGAGGCAGACTTCATCATCGGTACACATGCACTGCTTTATAAAGAGGACCTTCCGCAAGCCTCTTTGGTGATGGTCGATGAACAGCACCGTTTTGGCACCAAGCAGAGACAGACTCTGGAAGCCTTGGTAAGTGCAGATGAGAAAAAACCGCACTTTATACAGTTCTCTGCCACCCCTATACCTCGAACGCAGGCTATGATGGAGTCTGAACTTCTTGATGTCAGTCTCATTACGACAACACCATTTGAACGTGAAGTGTTGACCCAAACGATCAGTAAACAGGATTTTCCCAACCTTATGACACATATTAAAGAGGAGATAGCACAAGAGCATCAGGTCCTCATTATTTACCCCTTGGTAGAAGAGAGCAGTGAAGTACCTTATCAGTCTTTGGAAGAGAGCAGGGGTTTTTGGGAAGAGAAGTTTGAGAATGTCTATGTTACACATGGTAAGGATAAAGAGAAAGAGGATGTGTTACTTGAATTCAGGGAAAAAGGGGATATACTCTTAGCCACAACTGTGGTTGAAGTAGGTATCTCCTTACCGAGGCTTACACTTATCGTGATCGTTGGTGCAGAACGGCTCGGACTTGCCACACTGCATCAGCTGAGAGGCAGAGTCGGACGTAACGGGCTAAAGAGCTGGTGTTATCTTTACTCCAACACTGCAGAGAATTTCAGGCTTGAGCAGTTTGCCCAAACAAGCAATGGCTTTGACATTGCAAAACTAGACCTGAAGTTTCGAGACAGTGGTGACATTCTGGATGGTACGATACAAAGCGGTCAAAGGTTCAAATGGCTGGATATGGCTGAAGATGAAGAGATAGTTTCAAGGGCTAAAAATAGATTGAAAAGTGTAGGTGTTTGAACCCCGGGGTCTCCCGGGGAGATCGACAAAAGGGATTTTAATAAAGTCCGAATCTTCCATCCGCTCTTTTATACATCACACGCATTAATCCCTCATTGTCATTAAATACGATAAATTGTCTTTTTTTCTCAGCTTGCAATGCTTCTATCGCTTCATCAAAATCAAGCGGCTTGTGAAGCTCTAGATCCATTGGTACGATCTCTACTTCTTCTGTCGTTAATTCACTGACAGCTTCAGCTTCTTCACCCAGATCCCTGAAACTCATAATTTTATGATCTTTTATTTTATCTGCATGTCTTCTCAGTGATTTTTTCACTCTTTCTATGGCAAGGTCCATAGCGGCATACACATCTTTATCCAACTGTGTGATAACGATCGTGTTTTTATCTTTAAGGTTAATAATGAACTCTGTGACAAAGCCTTTTTTCCCATTCTTTTCACTGGCTGAGATCACAGTGCTTGCAGAAATAATGTCTAAATGATATTTCTCTAAACTATCGATGGCTGCTTCGGCATATGCTTTGATAGGATCAGTCAGTTCGAAATGTCTTCCCGTTATACTTTTGTTCATAATATATCCTTAATATTAAAGTATAGATATATCGCTATATCCATACTTAATTTTAACTTAAGATACTTAATGAAAGGTAAATAGAGAAGAGATTAAGAGTCCTCTTGACCATCAATATAGGCATATCCGGTTTCTTTTGAAATAATGATAGAAAAAGGTAAAGCTGCATTATTTGTAAAACTAAATGTCAAAGTACAGTCAGCAGTCATATATGTATCATAAGTATTTCCTGCACCACCTACATTTGTATGCGGTCTCCCGAGTTGATCGAAAGCAAGTTGTTTAGTGGTACATCCTCCAGTTGGAGTTACTCCAGATACACCATATTTTTTTCCTAAAAGTATATTCGGGCTCTCTCCAGCTTGAAGTTCAGAGTTGGCATTTATATGGAACATATATTTACCATTTATGGGATCGATTGCTGTTTCCTCTTTTGCAGGGTAAGCTGTAGTTCCTCCAGTATGGTCTGTGTCTGATCCAATAACATAAAACAGATAACCTGTAGTTGTTGTTGTACTAAATTGGATTTGCCATAATTCATTTTGCCAGTTCGTATCAAATGGATCTGTCTTATCATCATTAAGTGCCAAGTGCTGGGTATATCGTATCGCAGAGAGAATGTTGTCTGCCGCTTCCTGCCTTAAATCACGATCCATTCTAGGCATTGCCAAAGCAGCAAGGATACCAAGTACAACAATGACAAAGACTAGTTCTATCATAGTAAAGGCTTTTGTGTGTTTATGTAAAGTTCTCATATTTTTTGTAAGCTCCTTCTATGATATGTGACGTTTAAATTATCTGGATGATCCAGATCTTTATAGCTGACAAAGACATCAATAATGATACTGAGCGGTGATTTTTCAGTGATCACTCCATTGCTCAGAGTATTACAATTGGCATGTAAATTAGTATTCCCGATATAAGAGATATTTACATCGATATTGTAGATATCTGGTACACCGTCTCCATCACTATCACCATAAGCTCCTGTGATGTTGTTAAGGCAGGTTGAACTGTTATGTTCATTGGCTGTAACTGCCATTATGGCATACTCTGTATAGCTTTTTGCTAGAAGGGCAGATTGTTCTCGTTGAAACTGTGCAGTAGTTTCTTTAACTATCTTCCCTGAAAGATTCATTATAAATGCTGCTACTGTTGCCATCAAAACGATAATAAAAATCGCTGTTAACATTGAAAATGCATTTCTCATTAGAATACCGCCTTTTCTTTACATGCTGTGATATTTATATCCTCACTAATTCGTTCTTCTTTACAAATCTTAAATCGGATGGTTTGTCCATCACCTTTAAACTTGAATGTACTTACATTTCTCAGCAAGAGTGATCTTTTAGCACCAAGAGCTACTGCAGGTATGGCAGGAAAATCATAATAAAGATAGAGATGGCCATCTGCCGGGTCTACCATCAAAGCATAAGAAGACCAAGCCAGTTTGTAATGCTCTACGATATGGGGTGCTCCAGTTCCTGAGAGTGTAATGGTTGTACCGGCAATGGTGGCATTATATTCATTAGAGTCATAAGGAAAATATATTTTAGGAGCAGGTGCAGATGTTGAGAGGTTGTTTATAATAGCAGTAGTAGTACCCAATGCAGATCCCGGAGTTGAAAGTGAATTTGCTGTATTGGCAGGATCATCAACATCCAAAAAACCACTCCATCCGGGTATAGCTGTTGCATTGTAACTGTCCATGTCACTAGCAACCCATTGAAGCACAGTATAGGCATTTCCAGTTAAACTCATATCATCAGTGATCTCTTCAACAACAGTGCCGGTACTATTTTTTCTATAAACAGTACCCGGGATTGCAGAAATGAGTCTATTTGCTATTTGTGTTGCGGCTAACTCTGTCTTCATCGTAGCTCGATGTTCTGCTCTTTGTACAATATATCCTTCATAGACTTTGGCGATCATTTCAGCACCAATGGATGAAACAATACCAAGTATGGTGATAACAAAAACAAGTTCGAGCATACTAAAGGCCGGGGTGAGTCTCTTATGATTCATATTAGAAATCCCTCTCTTCAAGTTTGTATCCACCTATATTGCAAGAAAATGCATGTAAGATAATGATTTTGTCAAGTTCGTCTGGACTCGCAGCATCACTGGTAAGTGTAGTGCTGATACGTTTGATGTTAGTGGTAGTTAATGATTCCTGGGTAAAGTCTGCATTAAAATTGATGGTATTGCCAGCAGGGTTGTAAGCAGTAGTATCAGATATATAGAATACGGCAGTGTCAATAGTTACATTCTTTTCAATGTAATTTGTCCCTGTTCCCGTTCCTGCAAGATTCAATCCAATAGTACCTATAAAATCATCCATATCATTTTCTAGACCGTCATTTCCCAGTCCAGCTGCGGCTGTAGCTGTAAGTCTGGAACCATCTGGTCTTATAAAACTTCTGTAGCTCTCCAATGGGGTACCAACTCTTCGCCCTGTCCCATTTCCGTCTAAATATGTAGCTTCAGCGAGGTCAGTTACCGGACTTGCAGTTTGTAAAATAGGGTCGAGCACAGTTTCATCTGCACTGTTTTCATCCCAATGGTAACCCATGATCATATTAACTCTGGATGCAGCCTCATTGATGGCTTCTTGTTGTATAGCGACATAACCACTTTTAGCAGCGGTACTTATGAGCATAGGTGCAGACATCAGTATGATACCCATGATCACGATTGCAAAGATCAACTCTATCATAGCTATAGCCGGGCGTAACTGTTTTTTATTCATTTACCATCCTAATCGTCTATTTTTCTTGGTACTGGTGTTACCACCGACAACATGCCCTGTATCCCCATGTCCTGCCCAATCAGACGTACCGATAAAGCGTACTTTATAGAAAGGACTTGGAAGTTCCAAAGAACCTTCATTATAGATCAACCAACTATTTGTATAAGGAGGTGTTGCGGTGTAGTACGGCAATGTTAGTGGTAGCATATTGTGAACCAATTCTATATCAATAGTTAGTGGTCTGTTTGCTACAGTTGCAGTAACAGTAACAGTTTGATCTATCCCTCCGGATGTGATATGTACCTCTGCCGGATCTTCCGTAGCTGTAGATTCTGAACGAATGATTGCAGAGCCCGCAGGACTTCTTTGAAGTGTGATATTCCCATCATGTCGTGTATTGTTTTCTATATGCCCCAATGATAACCACCAATCAATTTCATTGGTCTGTGCATTAGCTGTATCTATACCATATTCATGGCATTCTGCAAAAGTAAGATCACAATAAACATCAATTGCTATAGGTGTGGTAACACTAGAAGTTGTGATGTCATCATAAAAAGATTGAGATGGTCGGGTTCTTGCATAGTAAAAAGTTGCTTTTGATTCTGCATTAGAGTTGACGCAACTTCCTGTAGGTGGTGCAATACATGGTGATGTTGAAGCATTATCATCACCGACACGACTTCCCTTTATTTTTGCGAGGTCTCCATCATCTATATCTACATACTCAGAGGTGACCGAAATGGAATAGTAAGTACCATTGACATCAAAAGGGTTTTCTGCTTTATTAAGTTCTCTTTTGAAGTTAAAATCGAGTGGGTAAGTACTTTCATACCATTTGATATTTCTTGTTCCTGGACTATCTGTTTCTGTACCAATAGCCCGACCAAATCCTATAAGTTTATCATCTATTTTAGATTCATTTGCATCATCTCCATATACATAAGCATGCGGTTCATTAGGCAGAGTACGACCTGTTGGTATTTTAACCTTTTGAATCACTGTAATATTATTTTCATAATATTGGTTTCCAGCATAGTCCTGTTTAAAGTTTTGTGTAATGCCATCTTGTTTATTACGTGCTTCTATACGTGTATCTACACGGGCAGCCATCGGGCTTTTTGTAGGTGGGGTTGCAGAGGGCATACCCCTCTTATCTGCAACATAGGTAAAGTCACTGGACGGACCTGCATGGTTATAGATAGTAAGGTCTTCAAATGCGAAGTGGTGAGGAATAAATGTTACGTTTTTATCTCCACAAATATAAGTATGCTTAGAACTGTTACAATCCATTGGTGTATCATCATTATCAATCGCTGCCCACTCTTGATCATATACTTCTAAATTGATTAAGCCGACATCATCATAGGTAACACCAACAATTTCTTCCGCACTTCCTGGGTTAGAGGTACTTAAACTTGACAAACCTTCAAACATATAAGCTATTCCCGTTGTGTTCAGCTCAGAAGTACCATGGAGTAAACCACTAGTATCTTTCGTACCATCTTTGAAATAACGCGTCACATATGTACCTAGATCACTCTTAAAATTATGGTCGGTGACTGTATAATCAGCCTGTATATTGTCCAGGGGATCCTTTGCAGTCAGAGAAACGCGATACTCTTCACCAGCACGTAAAAGGTTAGGTGCATCAGCATCCGACATCTCCATATCAAATTTTTCAGGCCGAATGGCAAAGTTGTCAGTTGTACAGACCGGTGCAACATTAAACGTACATAAATAACATCCATAATCATTTACATAAATACTGTCTGTGTCAGGATCATATGTGGGATCACTTGTGTCAGCAATACCATGATTGTTCGAATCACAAGGACGTCCACCGTCTACTCCACATCTATCCCAGGCATCTTGACCGAATGCATCTGAATATTGAACTTCAGAGTTGGCACAGGATGGTACACCGGCAAAGTTTCCATCTGCACTACTACTCAGGATACATTGCTGTCCCTCTACACTTAAAGATTCGGGGTCAATAGAGATAAGTTGCATTCTTGCACTTTTCCTAACGTTACCAGGTACAGTGATAGCCCCTGTCGCAGAGTATGCATTTGGAGGTACGATAATAAAGGCTGGCTGATTTGTACCGGGTTGATAGATCGGTTCAACGTCTCCACTACATGCATCGTTAATAAGGACAGGAGAGATAATAAAGTTGAAAGCAGGATTTTCCGGTGTATATGGTGTTGCAATACCGTTGTCATCCAGATGTACGCCTTCAATCGTTCTTGTCGGAGATGCGGCAACCATGGTTCGTATATATTTTATATTGGTGCCTGTATCTGATGTATCATCTAGACTGTTATTGTAATTGCCTGCCATGGCCGTATCTGTACCGATCGACGTATCAATGATATCAGCAGAGAAATTAATTTCAATACCTCCTTCACCTACACCACTACATGCATAAACTCGTCCAAAGTGATGTTCATTCGATATGTTGTAGTCTGCATAAAGTGCAATTCCGTTCATGTTTGGGTTATAATCAGATGCTGTATCTGTGATGCTAAGATTATTATCGTCTATCCAGTTCTCATCTGCATATACAACATAACCTTCTCTATAAGAAGTAAAACTTTCAAAGTTCAAGGTTGTTTTTGCACCGGCATTCAGTACCGTACCCCCTACTGCAGTGGCGGAACCGCTGCTAAGCCCAGGCGCATACATTTTAGTGACCACAAGTCCGGTTATAGGGTCAGTGGATACATTGTTTTCTTTGACAATAAGCACTTGCGCAACACAAGGGTCTTGCCCTCCTATATTACCATAGAAAAAGTTACCTCTTTTTTCACATGAAGCATTGATATCATCATTCAGAGCGCTTGCAAGTGTGTTTTCTACATAACAAAGATTCTCCGCATTTTCTATTTCTGCAGTAATTGTTGTTTCTTCGTCTGCTGTCGCGTAAGAACCGTTAGCATCAGTGACCGACACGTTATTGGTAACTACACCGGCAGAAGAAGGTGCCGTGACATGTAAATAGATGGTATGGGTATCTCCTGAAGGTATTTCACTGTTATGGGTACATGTGACATGATGAGAAGCAGCTAGTTGATCACATGTCCAAAAGCCAGAAGCTGCATCGGTTTGAGTTTTATTCATATCCATACCTGTAGGCATATCATCTTCTACAACCACATTTGTTGCATTAGTGTCACCAGTATTTGAAACATCAATGATATAATAAAATGGTTCATTAATTTCAACAGGGTCAATACTGTCTATTTTTGTAATTTGCAGGTCAGAACCTGGAGAAGGGGTAGCAATATTATAGGTGATATTAATACTGTACCCTTTCCCCTCACCATCATATATTTTTAGGTAAATAACATCATTTGCACTGACTGAAAAGGTAGATGTAGTATGTGTATCGAGACGGTCTGTTCCATTGTAATAACTACCATCATCACAGGATGTACCGACTAAAAAAGATGCCTCTTTACCATCTTGGTCAGTTTGCCAAGTGATTGTGATATTTCCATCATTTGGTATATGCATTACAGAGTAATCAATACCAGGAATACCAAGACCATTATTCTCATCCTCAATAGTACCGGTAAAATTCGATACACCACTGACTATCGTACTTAAATTTTCACCAGGACAACTATCATTCGTAGGTTCGGCATCTTCATAGGTGGCAGCATATATTTGGGTACTTAAGAGGAAAGAAAAAAGTAATAGATTAAAAAGTATAGTAATATGCTTCATAATTAACTCCTTGGTGACACTACTGGTATTTAGCGTGCAGAATTTAAAATCATTTATTAAATGGGTTTTTATATAAGAAAATCCAATATTAATTGATTATAGAGGTTTTATCGTTAATCTTTTCTTAAATTTTCCATAAAAATATTACATAATATAAATACGTGGTGATAATGGAGATAAAAGGGCAAAATGCTATCTCTTGAGATGAATTTTTCTGTTTTTATAAAACCTAATACGCTTTTTACATACTTTGAGCTATTATATATGTCATTAGATTTTAACTAGGGAAAGATATGAACTTGAAGAAAAGTGTTTTAGCAGGTATGGCTGCAGTGCTCTCATTTTTATTTGTGGGGTGCGGAGATGAGAAAGAAGTGGCTGAGTTTAATAAACCGGCACTCTATTGGTATCAGCAAATAGCCAACAGTATTACGAGTGGAAATTTGGATAAAGCCGATGCATACTACATTTCCCTTAAGAGTGAACATATGCGTTCACCGCTTATGCCGACCTCTTTGATGATGCTTGCACATGCACATATGAATGCCGAAGAGTATCTGCTTGCAAACTATTATCTTGATGAGTATAACAAACGTTTTGGTGAGTATGAAAGCCGTGAATATACAGACTTTATGAAACTCAAAGCGTCATTTTTAGGTATCAAAGATGTCTATAAGGACCAAAAATTGATGATAGACAGTATCGCTACGGCTAAAGTCTATATCAATCGTTATCCGGGCTCTCCTTATTCACCGCTTGTCAATACTATGCTGATAAGATTACATATGAGCCAGTACCTGCTTAATGAAAATATCGCAGCACTGTATGATCGTACGGGCAAAGAAGAAGCAGCAAAGATCTATAGAGACAAAAACAAGGGTTCTGTGGTTGAAATGGCTGATATCACACCGCCTGAAAAAGGCATCATAGGTTATGTCTTCGACTAACCTTGTAACTTGTAGGTACAAAACACCTTTTAAGGGTGTGTTTGATATATAGAAACAAAATTCAATATTTTTAAAGGAGCAACATTATGCAACTTAGTGATTATGATGCATTTCCGACTACCTTACCTATAGTGGTGGAGGATGAACTTTTCCTTTACCCTTTTATGATAAGTCCCATTTTTCTTACAGATCAAAAAGATATCGATGCCGCAGCTGATGCGATGGAAAATAACTCGTTACTCTTTGTGACCTCTTCCATGCCAGGGAAAGAGGGTACACATGATTTTGATACCATGTATAAAGTTGGGGTGATCGGGTCGATCATGCGGAAAGTACATATTCCTGATGGCAGGGTCAAAATACTTTTCCAGGGACTTGCGCGCGGAAAGATCGTTGAACCTCAAGAAGGGCCTTTTAATCGTGCTGTGATAGATGTGGTCACTTTAGAGAGTTATAATAAACTCAAAGCAGATGCTTTGATGGATATTCTTAGAGACAAAGTCAAAAAATTATCTGCTTTAAACAGTCAGATCCCTGCGGACCTTGTACGTACCATCGAAGAGAATGATGAACCAAACCGTATCGCAGACCTCGTTTCGTCCATGTTGAAGCTCGATAAAGAAGTTGCTTATGTTCTCTATGTGGAACTGAATATCGAGAAACGTCTGTTGGGACTTATTGACATCGTAACCTCTCAGATAGAGTCTGCAAAAGTGCAACGTGAGATACGTACAAAAGTCCATACCAAGATCGAACAGACCAACAAAGAGTATTTCTTAAAAGAACAGCTCAAAGAGATCCAGCAAGAGTTGGGGATGGATACACAAAGGGAAGAGGAGATCGCTAACTTTAGAGAAAAAATAGCGGAACTCAAACCTCACATGCAAGATGATGCGTTTAAAGAGATCAGTAAACAGTTGGATCGTTTTGCACGTATGCACCCTGATTCAGCCGATGCCAATGTACTCCAGAGTTACCTGGAGTGGGTACTTGAACTGCCATTCGGTAAGTTGACCAAGAAAAATCTCAGTGTGAAAGATGTCTCCCTTGAACTCGATAAGGACCACTATTCACTGGAAAAACCCAAAGAGCGTATCGTTGAATTTTTCTCTGTACGTGAACTGGCAGAGCTCAGAGGGATCAAACAAAAAGAGACAGGGGGTGTCATACTCTGTTTTGCAGGACCTCCGGGTGTCGGTAAGACTTCACTTGCCAACTCCATTGCCACTGCATTGGGAAGACCGCTTGTACGTATGGCACTGGGTGGACTTGAAGATGTCAATGAGCTTAGAGGACACAGAAGAACGTATGTGGGTGCAATGCCCGGACGTTTGGTGCAAGGACTTATAGAAGCAAAAAGTATGGATCCTGTTATCGTACTCGATGAGATAGACAAAGTAGGACGCAGCATGAGGGGTGACCCTACAGCTGCACTGCTTGAGATACTTGATCCGGAGCAGAACAGTAAGTATCGAGACTATTATCTCAATTTTAATATTGATCTGAGCAAAGCTATTTTTATCGCTACTGCAAATGATGTTGGACGTATACCTGCACCACTGCGTGACAGGATGGAGTTCATAGGCTTGAACTCTTATACGCCTAAAGAGAAGTTTGAGATCGCAAAGCGCTATCTCATACCTCAGGAGCTTAAAAAACATGCATTGAAAAGTAGGGAATTTTCCATAACGGATAAAGCACTGAAAACATTGATAGATGAATATACCAGAGAAGCGGGTGTACGGAATTTACGTCGTAGAATAGCCGGCTTGATGAGAAAAGGTGCGAGACAGCTTTTGGAAGATAAAACAAAAGAGAGCATCAGGATCTCGAGAAAGAACCTGGAAGAGTTTATAGACAAAAAAGTCTTCGAGATCTCTTTAGTAGACAGTAAACCTCAAGTCGGCGTTGTTAGTGGCTTGGCTTGGACAGCTGTAGGCGGAGATGTTTTAACCATTGAAGCCATTAAGATCAAAGGTAAGGGGGCATTGCAGCTTACCGGTAGTTTAGGTGATGTGATGAAAGAGTCTGTTCGTATTGCACATTCCGTTGTGAAGATACTGATAGACAATGGAGACCTTCCTATCTCTTCTTCCATCATTCCTCATAGTCCAAAAGAGAGAGAAGAGCGCATTGCAGTAGATCCAAGTGAAGTCTATAAGCGTTATGATCTTCATATCCATGTACCTGAGGGTGCAACTCCGAAAGACGGTCCAAGTGCCGGTATTGCCATGGTAAGTGCCATTGCTTCCATCTTAAGCGGACAAAAAATAGACAATAAGGTTGCAATGACAGGTGAGGTCACATTGACAGGAAAGGTACTGCCTATTGGTGGGCTCAAGGAGAAATTGATCGCTGCATATAAAGCAGGGGTTGAAAAAGCACTTATCCCAATGAAGAACTATGAACGTGATTTAAATGACATTCCTGATGAAGTAAAGAATAATGTAAAGATCATCGGGGTCTCTCGTATAGAAGAAGTATTGAAAGAGATATTTGTAAAATAGAGGGATTTCGAAAGATTGACCAGCCATAAGGCTGGTGGTTTTATTGTTTTAAGCGGTCAGTTAGTGTACCCACTGGTCTATTTTTTCATAGAGGTTGTCTTGCATCACAGGTTTGCGTAAGAAGTCGTTTGCCCCATTGTCATAGACCTCCGTTTTACGTGTATCATCCGTAGAGAGTACAATGACGGGTACATGTGCGTTATTCATGTCGGATCTGAAGATCTTAAGAAATTCTATTCCATCCACAACCGGCATCATGATATCTAACAGTATGAGATTGATACTAGGATCTTTTTTCATTTTATCTAAGGCATCAGACCCATTTTCTGCCTCTATAATGTCTGTGACTCTTGGATTCTTTTTTAAAAGAGTCTGTATGAGCTTTCTGTTGATGAAATCATCATCAACAACAAGTACTTTTAATGCCATGTTCCTTATCCTCTATACTTCGTTATTATGTTTTCTATCTCTTCTTTAGAAGCTGCATTTGAGATGGTTTCACCTTTTTGTACGCTTACTTCTTGAGATGCATTTATATTGCTTGATGAAATTATAGCTACATTTTCATTAGACTGGCTGATACTCTCTGTCACCAGATCTGTATCGGTAAAGAGTATATCATAGTCACCTGATGCCAATCTACTTTCTAACATATCCATATCATCCAGTGCATCATAGTCATGACCTAGATTCTCCAGAACTTTCGCCAAAACTTTACGTGTCAATAGGAGTCTTTTAGCAATAAGGATTTTTGCTTCTTTTGGCATCTCAAAGAGCTCGGAAGCAGGCTCTTCAAGAGTCAGTTCCGGCTCCTCAGAGATTTCAGCTGTTGGAGCGACACTCTCTTCAGTTGTTTCAACCACTTCTTCTACAACCTTCTCTTCTTCTTTGACCGGTTCTACAGGTTCGTTGCTTGTTTTATCTGATAGGAACTTGTTAAGGATATAAAGTAATTCTGTCGTTTCAATAGGCTTAGTAATATATTCATCCATACCCTCACTTAAGAACCTCTCTCTGTCACCTTTAAGTGCATTGGCTGTCAAGGCTACGATCGGGATATGCGCTAACTCTTCATCTTCTTCATAGTCAAGGATCTCATGTGTTGCTTCAATACCATCCATTACAGGCATTTGAATATCCATAAAGAGTAGATCATAATCACCACTTCTACGTTTTTCAAATGATTCAAGACCGTTGTTGGCGATATCCACTGTGATCCCATGTTCTTCAAGTATACGTCTAATGAGTTTTTGGTTAATGATATTGTCTTCTGTCACCAATACTTTAGCATCAAATCTGGTTTGCTGTGTTACTGCTGCTTCTTCAATACGTTGAGGTGCGATAGTCGCTGTATGGCTTAAGACAGTTTTTAGTTTACTGAGTGTAACCGGCTTAAAGAGAACGCGACTTTGATCTATACCCAGCTCTTCAACCTTATTACGGCTTGTCACATTCGCAATGACTATGAGCTTCGATTTGTCCATATTCTCGATTGCATCCAGCATATTCTGTCTTGCTTTGTCAATATCGATCCAGTAGTTCTTACATGTATTATTATAATCAAGCTCTTTGAGTTCAGCGATAGATTCAAAATGTTTAACTGTCGGTCCAAAGTATTCAAACCATTTTTCCAGATTGGTATCCAGTTTTGTCGGAATATCCTGCTCGTATTTACCTATTACAAGATCAGTGAATGCATTTTCATAATTAACCTCTGTAGATGCCACCTCTTCCAATGGTAATGAGAAGAAGAATGATGTACCATGATCTTTCGCACTTTCAAGTTCAAGTTTTCCACCCATAAGCTCAACAAACTGGCTGGAGATGGTAAGACCAAGACCTGTACCACCATACTTTCTTGTAACCGATACATCGGCTTGAGAGAAGGCATCAAAAATACGTGCTTGTTGGTCTTTTGTCATACCGATACCATTATCTCTAACAGTAAACTTCACTCTGTTCACACCATTCTCATCTGTCTCTTTTACGATGTCAAGGTTGACTTCTCCACCGTAACTTGTAAATTTGACGGCATTGGAAAGAAGGTTAATAACAATCTCTTTGATCTTCGTCGGATCCCCTTTAAGTTTTGCAGAGATCGTCGGATCCATATAGTAGTTCATATCAATATTTTTCTCTGTAGCAGCAACGGCATAGGTTTCAACCGCACTTTCGAACTCTTCGGCCGCATCAAATACAATACTTTCGATCTCAACCTTGTTACTCTCGATTTTTGAAAGGTCAAGAATGTTATTGATAATGCTAAGAAGGTTTTCAGAACTTTTATCAATAATGGCAAGGAATTCCTCTTGCTCTTCAGTCAGGTTCGTACTACGTAATATTTCTGTAAACCCGACAATACCGTTAAGCGGTGTACGAATCTCGTGTGACATGTTCGCAAGGAAAAGAGATTTTGCTTCATTGGCCTGGAGTGCAATGAGTTTATCATCTTTTGCTGTTTCAACAAGATCTTCAAGGAACTTATAGGCTTCTTTTGTACCTTCATGTGTATCAAGGTCAATATTTTCAATCGCATGTGAATCTGATGCAAGATATTGATCGCTGGCTTTCATCTCTTCAACCGCTTTGTTAAGTACGTCTTCAAGCTCTTTAATGTTTCTGGTAATATCTCTTGCTGTGGTATATCCGAGGTATGCCAAAATAAAACTCAGCAACCAGATAGCGCCTGCGATACCAAGAAGTAAAAGCTGTTTTTCAAGGTAGAGGTTACTTTTCTTCCATAAAGCATTTGAAACCACAAGCTCTGCTTTTGAAAGCAATGCGATCTTCTGTGTTTGAAGTGCGAACCAGTCCATAACTTCTTCTGCATAGTCACCGTTATCGATATCTGTTTGAATCGCAGATGATGTCAGAGCCAGGTCATTCATCACTTCTTTTGCGTGATCATTATAGAGGACTTTTTCAAGTTGTTGACGTAAGGCATCATTGTTGACTTGTTTCATATCAAAAATATGTGCTTTTGTTTTAAACTCGTCCCATAAAGCAATCTCATCAAAGGATAAAGAAGATCTTTTTGCCATATAGTATGAAATAAACCCTCTTTCAAGTCCACTGTACTCTGTCGCCGTATAAATTTGTGCAAGTATATCGATCAGCCCTGAAATATCTGTATCAAGCGCATAATTCTTTAGTGCAAGGATCTTGTCAAGCGTTGGAGTCGATAGACCGTTTCTGTAGGTTTGAAAATAAGCAGTTTTAAAATCTACATTTTCAGCATCTATTTTTTTTCTCGATTCGGGGAGTTTACCGATATTAAATATAAGTCGATTATAAGGGTCAGATGTCTTTGACTTCTTTCCTTCTAAAAGTTCAACTAAGAGTGGAAGGTATACTTTTTTTTCTGTGATGACTTCATATTTGAGGTTCTCAAAAGACTCATCTAATTTCTCACGTTGTTTGATAAGTGCATCCGTATATATTTTCTTGTCACTTCCAAGATATAATGCCGTTAATCCGCTCTCTTTACCTATTTCGATAAGTGCTTTGTCTAATGCACCATTGTTGATCAATGTCGTTTTGAGTGCATTCGCCTTTTCATAGTTTACATATGAAGTTACAAAGAAATAACTTGAAAGTAAAATGAGTAGAGTAATTGGCACAAGACCAATAAGTTTAAGTCTATTACGTATAGTCATAGTGTATTTCCTTTTATTTTGCTAGCGCATTTATTTGGATTTCGAAAGACAAAAAGTGTCCCCAATAGTCTTTGATCAAAGCCTCTAAATGACTGCTGTCTTCACAAAACTGTATCTTATAGAGCGTATCAGCCAATGGATTGATGCGAAGGTTACTTGCAGCCCCTTTAAGGAGATGTCCTATCTTCTGAATGGCATCCAGATCACCCTCTTCATAGGCTTTTAGCATATTCTTGGTCTCAATATGACACTGTTCGATAAAATCATTTACAAATTCTTCAATAAGCTCTACAGGTAAAGAGAGGTCATTCGCAGCTTCTTCAAGTTGAAAGTCAAAGTGAATCGGTTTGATACCTTCAAGAGAGATCGTACCAAAGCCTTTTTCACTGATAGTTACTTCTGGTTCACTTTCTTTCTCTTCAACCTCAAAAAGATCAATTTTAGCCTCTTCTTGTGTATCAAAGAGTGGCATTTCAGGTTCTATTTGAGAGGTCGAAGAGGTAGTGATTCTTGAGAGCGCTGCATAAAAAGACTTAACCGTTTCTTTTTGTTCATCTGCAGGTACGGTATCAATTTTTGCTAACATGTCTCCGATAACCGGTAGTTGCAATACCTCACCCAGATGAGAGAGTGTTGCAACAGCATTCGTACGTTTTGCACTCTCTTCACTCTGTAGGTCAGCTTCGAGTCCCAGTGCTGTATCGATATATTCATTAAGGAATGTATCGTAATCTTCAGGGGAAACACCGATCTGTTGAGACACTTTATCCAGATCTATAAGAATTTCAGCAGTCTCCTCTGCTACAGGTTTCTCTAAACTGATTTCATCTTCTTTATCGGACAATCCCAAGTCAAGGATATCTGTATCTTCAGTCATGATATCGAGTGGTTCTTCCACCGTCTCAACACTGCTCTGTGTCTCCTCTTCCGTGACAAGATCAAAGAGTTCGTTGTCATCTATGGCAATTTCTGTTTCTTTACTTGTTTCCTCTATATCAAGAGGAGCGATACTTTCTGCTTCCTCTTCCGTGACAAGATCAAAGAGTTCGTTGTCATCTATAGCCACTTCTGTTTCTTTACTTGGTTCCTCCATATCTAAAGGAGCGATATTTTCTACCGTCTCATCAAGTGTCAGTACAGAGAGATCCTCCTCTTCTACTTTTTCCTCTTCTTCCTGTATCTCAACCAAGGTGATATGACCAAGCATGCTTGAAAGAGAAGTTTTGGAGACAGGAAACGTTGTATCATTTTGATCTGTAGTGATCGTGATATCTGTTTCAGACAAATCAAATTTTGTATCGCCTAATGCAAGCTTTAATGATAATTCATCGATATGGGATAATCCGCACAAGTCCAGTAGATTCTTATCCGCAGCGATAATTTGATTTGTTTCATTTAATATATAGTACATTTTGTTAACAACCCCTCTTCTTTTAGTTACTTTCTTTCTCTAACAAATCCCTGTAAATAGGAATGGTTTCTGTTACTTCTGTTTCAGATGCCGGTCTTCTGGCTGCGGTGTAGCCAGTGGTCTCTCCATCAACAATGATAGGTGAAATATGTGAATAAACCCAATAATATCTGCCATCTTTTCTTAAATTCTTTACGATACCGGTCCACTCTTTGCCACCCTGTATCGTGTCCCAAAGTTCTTGAAATGCTGCTTTTGGCATATCCGGATGTCTTACAATATTGTGATTTTTCCCTACGAGTTCATCTTTGGTATATCCTGATATTTCACAGAATTTTCTGTTAGCATATGTAATGATCCCTTTAAGATCTGTCGAACTAACGATCAAGCCTTTTTCAAAGATATACTCTTCATCAATTGGATTAGGTCTATTCATTGTATTATGTTCCCCCCTTTTGTAGTGTGTCGTGTAAGAAGTGTAGTATCAATAAACTTACAGTTATTAAGTCTACTGTTTGCAGCCTGGCGATCTTCATGAGACCCATGGCTTTCTGTCCCCACTTCACAATGAGTTTAGCTTGTTAACTTAGCATTATGAATAATAAGATGCACCAGATTTTGTTGATAGCAATACTGCAAACATAACACTGCTGCTAAAACTCTATAACAACTAAACTAAAAATAGATTGAATTAAGAAGTTTTTTAGTAAAAAATATTAGATTATGGTTGTTTATGGATTATAATTTTTAATAATGTTAGCAATTTTTTTATTTGTAACTTTTTCTATTTCTTCAGAAGATGCATTCTCTATGGCATCAAATGTTCCGAAATAATCGATCAACTTTTTGACCGTTGCTTTGCCTATACCTTTTTTATTGAGAAGTGAAATTTTTGTATCTTCTTTACGTTTTTTGTTCTGATGGTAGGTGATGGCATAACGATGTGCTTCATCCCTTTGGCGCTGTATCCAGTGCAGGCGTTTGTCATTTGCTTTGAGCTCAAGAACGCCATGGGAGGTATAGATTATGTCTTTGGCTGCACCTTTCGCACGATGTGCTTTGGCGTCGAGCTTCTCTTTGGCTATGGCTATGACATCAAGGTTGACATGGGCTTCTTCAAGAAGGGCTTTTGCAAGATTGAGGTTGGCCTGTCCTCCATCAAGTATCCAAAGGTCCGGAGCAGGTTCTTTTTTAAAGTTCTCTATACGTCTAGAGAGCATCTCTTTCATCTGCCCATACTCATCACGCTCATGCAGCGTGTATCGTCGATATGCGGATTTATCCCATTTATCTTCATCCCACACCACCATACCACCTACGGTAGCTGCACCCATAAGATGAGAGTTATCGAAAGTCTCTACACGGTAAGGAATGACGGAAAGGTCAAAGAGATCAGCGATTTTCTGTTCCATGAGCGTATCACTCTGTGTTTTACGCAGTAGCTCTTCGCAGTTTTGCAGGGCCAAAGCGATCAGTTTGGCTTTGGGACCGCGTTGCGGTGTAACTATCTCTATTTTTTTATCAAAACGGGTAGAAAGGCTATGTGACACCTGTTCGGAGTCTTCAAAAGTATGGGCCGTAAGAATTTGTTTGCTTATATTGGGGGTATCGATGGTATAGAATTCCAATAACGCCTGTTTATAGGCTTCATTCTCGTCAAAAATATGGGTATGTCTGAAGTAAGAGTATGCCGATGAGATGATCTTTCCTCCCCGCATAAAGAGCTTGACGATGACACCTCTTTCATCCCCATTGAGTATCGCAAAGATATCCAGATCCATTGCATTGGCAAAATCAATGTTTGATGAGATCGTGAGTGAAGAGATGGCATTGATACTGTCACGCATAGCCGCTGCCTCTTCATAACGTTCCTGCATCGCAAGGTTTGTCATCTTCTCCTCAAGAGTGGAGAGTAGGTCTTTGCGTTTGACGATGGATGTTTTGGCCTGTGTAACTATCTCTCCATACGCTTCAGGTGACACTTTTCCTTCACAGGGTGCCAGACACTTTTTGATCTGATAGAAGAGACAGGCTTTCCCTTCTTTTAGACAAGACTTTTTCTGTACAAGAGGATAGACTTCATAGAGTGCGTCAAGTAAGGCTTTTCCTCCGGTAGGAAAAGGGCCGTAGTAGGTAATGTGTTTGCCTTTGATGACCTTTCGGGTAATTTCAAACCTTGGATATGCAACAGATTCATCGATATAGATGTAGGGGTAGGTTTTATCGTCACGAAGTAAAATGTTGTATTTGGGTTTAAGCTGCTTGATGAGCGAGTTTTCGAGGATGAGCGCATCCTCTTCCGTCTCTACGACGATGTACTCAAGTCTACTGGCTTCATAGAGCATTTTGATGATACGGGAACTTTGCGTAGGGTTGGGTCTGAATTCAGGAGAGAAACGCCAATAGCTTTTGACCCTGTTCTTAAGGTTTTTGGCTTTTCCTACATAGAGCAGTTTACCGCTTGTATCAAAATACTGGTACACTCCTGCGCAGGAGGGGAGGTCTTGGATTACTGATTGCATGTGACTATGGCTTTAATACGTTCGAATTTCTCTTTGAGTTCTCTGTCTGAAGGTGTTTCAAAATTTCCCTCGGCGCGTTCATGATAATGGGGTACGCTCACATAAGAGGCTTTTTCCTGAGGCATGGCATAATACTTGCTATGAAAGACGACCACCTTTTCAGCCTGCATCATCTTACACGCTTCATCGTGCCTGTTGAGCTCAGTTAATAGTGTTTTTAATAAATCTCTATTATAATTAAGTTCCATTTTAAAACCGGGGTGTGTGACTGCTATAAAGAGTGTCTCATCTTTGATGTACACAAAGGCAACAGCTTTTTGCCATTTGGGACTCAGAAGATCAATATACTTTTGGTAACACTCCTGCCGTTTTAATGATTTAAACTGAGGCTGAGAAGATAAATGAGACAAAATCATACTGGCTTTTTTCATAAAGCGATTATAACATCACTTTGCTGTATCATCTTGACAGGTTGCGGTTATAAAACCGACCCCGTGTATGTAGAAGATAGTGTAGAGCACAATACAAGTATGAAGACAGAAGGGTAGAGATGCAGAAGTATGACGTACTGATCATAGGTGCTGGTATCGCAGGGCTTTATGCAGCGATGCAGCTGCCTGCAAGTAAAAAAGTCTTAGTGGTATGTAAAGATATACCCTGGGAGTGTAATACGTTTTATGCTCAGGGAGGTATGACAACCGCCTTGAATGAAGCAGATATTCCTCTTCATGTCGAAGATACCATGGCTGCGGGTTCGTACCATAATAACAAAGAAGCTGTGGAGATCCTTTCCCGTACCTCACTGGAGACCACGCCTGATATCATTGCCAGAGGGATGGAGTTTGATGCAGATGAAGCAGGGAATATTTTATATACGAAAGAGGCTGCTCACTCCGTAGAGCGTATCATCCATGCCGGTGGAGATGCTACGGGACGGTATATGCATTACTTCATGATGGTGCAGAACAAACACCAGCTTCAGAAAAATACACTGGTGTATGATCTGCTTATAGACAACGGCAGATGTTTTGGGGTAAAAGCTACGGTCAATTATGAACCCACGACGATCTATGCAGATGATGTGATCATCGCTTCCGGAGGTATAGGCTCTCTCTATGCATACAATACAAACTCTCGTACAGTCAGTGCCGATATTCACGGTATCTGTGTTGAAAAAGGGATAGAGCTTGCCGATATGGAATTCATGCAGTTCCACCCTACTGTATATGTGGATACCCCTTTTGCAAGAAAACTGTTACTGACTGAAGCACTTAGGGGTGAGGGTGCACATGTCGTGGATGAAGAGGGAAGACGATTCTTGTTCGATTATGACGAGAGAGGAGAATTGGCAAGTCGGGATATTGTGGCCCGCGGTATCTTCAACCATAAACGAAAAACGGGACAAAAGGCCTACTTGGACTTTTCCATGTTCGAAGAGAAGTGGTTTGAACATCGTTTCCCTAATATCACACATACATTTGGCAGACTCGGTTATAAATTTCCCAAAGACAAGATCGCTATCTCCCCAGCATTTCACTACTCTAATGGAGGTATAAAGTGCGATACCAATGGCGCTATAGACGGTATGGAAGGTCTGTATGTCATAGGTGAAGCAGCAAGAACAGGTGTACATGGGGCAAACCGTCTTGCATCAAATTCACTGCTTGAAGGTGTGGTCTTTGCGAGACGTGCAGTGGAACATCTGCTTTCCAAAGAGCATCAAGCGATAAAAACACCTCTTTTTGAGAAAGATTACGGTAATATTCTGCACAAAGAAAACGATAAGATCTATAAACAAAAACTGCGTCAAGTGATGTGGGATGATATAGGGATTATCAGGACAACAAAAGGCTTGCATGAAGCGAAAAATCTCATTTATGATATGAAAAATAAAGAGATCGGCAGATTACTAAAACTTAGACTAAACACTGCTTCTGCTATCGTAGATGCAGCACTTGCGAGAAAAGAGTCTTTGGGCTCGCACTATATAGAGTCTGTATAGCGTACAATGTATGGACAGGTATGGCATACCAAGGAATTAGGAGAACAATTAATGACCACAGAAATATTGCACACAGATTTGACAACAACATGGGTGGGGATCGCTTCACTTATCATATTTGTCGTAGGATACTACTTTATCGCAGCGGAAGATAAATACCTTATAAACAAAGCTAAACCGGCACTTTTTGCAGGAACAATGATCTTTATGCTGATCGGTATCTATTATGCTATGAATGGGTTGGACGGTGCACATCTACACCATGAAATAGAGTTGCTTATTTTTGAGATCGCAGGGATATTCTTCTTCCTCTATGTAGCTATGACCTATATTGAAGCGATGATCGATAGGAATGTATTTTCTGCGTTGCGTTATAATCTTGTCTCTAAAGGATACAGTTATAAAAAACTTTTCTGGATCACAGGTCTTTTAGCCTTCTTTATCTCTCCTGTTGCAGATAACCTTACAACAGCACTGATCCTTTCAACGGTATTGATCACTATTGATAAAACAAATAAAGCATTTATCGTACCTTCGGCGATCAATATTGTTGTGGCGGCAAATGCAGGTGGTGCCTGGTCGCCATTTGGTGATATCACTACATTGATGGTATGGGTAGACGGTAAGGGAGCTTTTGTTGATTTCCTTTATCTTTTCCCTGCATCCATTTTAGGTTGGTTCGTGACGGCATTCCTTCTAAGCCGTTTTGTACCAAACGATACACCACCATTTGCAGCGGATGAAAAAAAGGTGTATATTTCCTCAGGTGGAAAAGTGATCATGGGGCTTTTTGCTTTCACGATCGCTTCAGCCGTTCTTTCACACCAAGTCCTTCATTTACCTGCAATGTGGGGAATGATGTTCGGTTTGGCTGTGCTGAAACTCTATATCTATAGAATGAGCAGAGAAGTAAGATACGATAGTGATGGTATTGAGTGTCCTCCTGTCAATGTTTTCTCATTCATCGCTAAAATTGAAAATGATACACTGCTTTTCTTCTTTGGTATTTTGGCTGCGGTTGGCGGACTTCACTTTTTAGGTTTCTTAGAATACTTCACGGCACTCTATTCGCAATTTGGTGCGACTACCGTGAATATCGGAGTGGGATTCCTTTCTGCAATCGTGGATAACGTGCCTGTCATGTCAGCAGTACTGAAGTCAAGCCCGGATATGGGTGCATCTTCACATGCACAGTGGATGCTTGTGACACTGACAGCGGGTGTGGGTGGATCACTTATCTCGTTTGGTTCTGCAGCAGGTGTAGGGGTCATGGGCAAGCTTCACGGCATCTATACATTTGGTTCACATTTAAAGTTAGCTTGGACCGTACTTGCAGGTTATATAGTCTCTGTCTCTGTCTGGTATCTGCAGTTCATGATACTAGGTATAGGCGCGTAACCCTCTCTTGGGTTCGATTTGTGAGATCGGTATTTCTGAGTGAGACTCAGGAATACTGAAAACGTATTTTTATAGTTAAGTTTTTTTTGAAAGATTTAACCATACATATACAAGGAAAGATGATGAAACAAGTACCTATATTAGTCTTAGACTTCGGATCACAATATACACAGCTTATCGCTAGAAAACTGAGAGAAAGCGGTGTCTATACTGAAGTGGTGCCGTATCGCGAGAGTATTGAAGACATTAAGGCCAGAAAGCCGCAAGGTATTATCCTTTCTGGCGGGCCTGCTTCTGTTTATGCTGAAGATGCCTATAAGCCAGATGATGGTGTGTGGGACCTGGGATTGCCTATCTTGGGTATCTGTTATGGTATGCAGCTTATTACACAGCACTTTGGCGGAAGCGTGATTGCCGCGGATCATCATGAATACGGAAAAGCAAAACTACACATCGAAAATGATTCGGGTATCTTCAAAGATATCTCGAATGACTCTATCGTATGGATGAGTCATGGAGATAGAGCAGAACGTATACCTGAAGGTTTTGAAGTCATAGGTACGAGTGAAAACTCTCCCTATGCAGCCATAGCCAATGAAAGTAAAAATATCTATGCATTCCAGTTCCACCCGGAAGTACACCACTCTGTAGAGGGTACAGCGATGTTGAAAAACTTTGCCAAACATATCTGCGGTTGTGACAGTACTTGGAACATGGGAAGTTTTGCCAAAGAGAAGATCGCTGCTATCAAAGCCCAAGTGGGTGACAGAAAAGTCCTTTGTGGCGTAAGTGGCGGAGTAGACTCTTCTGTTGTCGCTGCTATGCTGAATGAAGCCTTGCCAAAAGAACAACTCATCTGTGTATTTGTGGACCAGGGGCTGCTTCGTAAAGATGAAGCAGAACAAGTACAGGATATGTTCAAACTTGTAGGTATCCCACTGATCACGATCGATGCAAAACAAGAATTCATGGAAGCACTTGCAGGTGTGACCGATCCTGAGGCTAAGAGAAAAGCGATCGGTGAAAAGTTCATTGAAGTTTTTGATAAAGAAGCTAAGAAGCATACGGATGTCAGTTTCCTTGCACAAGGAACGCTTTATACGGATGTGATCGAATCTGTTTCAGTGAAGGGACCGTCAAAAACGATCAAGTCTCACCATAATGTAGGCGGACTCCCTGATTGGATGACATTTGAACTGGTGGAACCGCTAAGAGAGATCTTTAAAGATGAGGTAAGAAAACTCGGTCTTGAACTGGGACTTCCAAAGCATATGATAGGCAGACACCCTTTTCCTGGACCGGGACTAGCGATCAGAGTCATGGGAGATGTCAATGAAGAGGCACTGAGACTGCTTCGTGAATCAGATGCCATTATGCAAGAAGAGCTTAAAGCGACAGGATATTATGATAAAGTATGGCAGGCATTTACTGTACTGCTTAATGTCCAATCCGTAGGTGTGATGGGTGACAACCGTACGTATGACAATACGGTCTGTATCCGTATGGTTGAATCGGTAGACGGTATGACAGCTACGTTTGCACATATCCCGCATGATGTGCTTGAAGGGATGAGTAGAAGGATTATTAATGAAATTGACGGGATCAATAGAGTAGTGTATGATATCAGCTCTAAGCCTCCTGCAACCATCGAGTGGGAATAGTTTTTTAGGGAGTTTGTTCAGTCAGTTACCGGACCTCGCAGGCTCCTTCTCAACAACCTTTTAATCTAATATCCATAAGAAAGAAATAGAATAATCGTCATATCGTTACATACGAAGCCCATTGTGTTACAATAGTGTTTACAAATAAAAAGGAAATAGAATGGTGAAGTGTATCCCTGCCTATATTAAGTATATGATTCTAGCTGTGATGGTCGGTCTTTTTATCATCTTGTCCATATTTTATACGCATAGTACACTTCAGCTGGGTGTGGCAATGTTCTTTGCCATACTTCAGAGCCGCATCACCTGTCCCAAGTGCGGTAACTCCATCCTAAAAGACAAAAATGGCTGGTATATATTTACTGTAAGAACCACCTGCCGTCATTGTGGGCAAGATACAATGTTATGTGAAGTTGAACCAGATGAGGTTACCCAAAAGCGTTTGCAGTAATCTATACAGATAGACCATTGCCTTTATTTGAGCTACTTCGGTTATAATATTTTTTAAAGGAATCTTTCATGAAACAAATACTTCTTTACATACTCACGTCTCTTGTTATTGTAACTTTTATGACCGCCTGCAGTGGTCAAATGGCTGATAAAATGGCTGTAGTAGGTACCCCCTCTTTATCTTCTGACCCATGTGCTGCGATCGATAAAAAAGTAATGAGATTAGATAGATTTACCGAAGTGGTGAAAAACACCAGTGCTTTTCATTTAGAAGAAAAAGCTACAGCATTGCCGGTACCGGGGATCACGGTCAGTAATAATAGAAAACAGATGCTGAGAGAGGCAAAGAAAAAATATGCAGAGTATGCTGCCGAGCGACAAAAATACGCTTGTGAAACTCCAGTAAGCACAGGCACAGCTCAAATAGTCCTTATAGAGAATCCTCCTTTGTCGTCTGATCGATGTACTGCGATCGATAAAAAACTGATGAGATTAGATAGATTTACCGAAGTGGTAAAAAACACCAGTGCATTCCATTTAGAAGAAAAAGCTACAGCACTGCCGGTACCGGGGATTACGGTCAGTAATAATAGAAAACAGATGCTGAGAGCTGCAAAGAGAAAATATGCAGAGTATGCTGCAGAGCATCAAAGATATAATTGTGAAACTCCTATACCTACACACAGTGTTCAGAGGCAGGATAAAAGGGAAGTGGTACATAAGCCTGTGTCAGTGTCTGAATCATCTACTGATAGTGATAAAAAAATGATGAAACCGGATGAATCGACGACCAAGGTCACCTCTGCCAATACGGTTGATGTGGCAGAAAAGGTTACAGCAGTACCGCTACCGGGAGTGGTGGTAACGCATAACAAAGAACAAACTGCAAGTGATGAAAAGAAAAAAGATGCAGAAGATACAATAGTGTATCAAAAAGAGAGTGCTGAACCCCCTATGGTAGTGGAGACTATCCAAGTAGCTGATACAAAGGAAGTGGCAGGCAAGTCTGATCTATGTGATGCTCTTGATGAAGAACTTATAAAATTGTATGAATTTACGATCATGGTAAACACCACCAGTGCTTTCCATTTACAAGAGAAAGCCAGCGCATTACCGTCACCAGGGTTCACAGTGAGCAATAATAAAAAGAAAATGTTAAAAGATGCAGAGAAAAAACGTGTAGAACTTTTAGCAGAGCGTCAAAAACACGGTTGTGAAACAGCTGAAAAAAAGTAAGAGAATATGTTTTGATAGGGGTGTAGCCTTTGTATGAAAAGCGAAAGTAAAAAAAACCTATCACTTCTTATTTTGGCTATTGCATTTATAGCTTTTATCTACGGTACCATCAAGGCGATGGCTATCGTAGAGAGAACCCATGTGGGTACCTCAGATGGTATCTACAGATCTTATGTCACGACTTCCCAAGAGATAAAAGAGAAAGCATTTGCATTAACAGAGCATTGTCGCGATGCACACTGTAAAGTACAATCTTTATTGGATTTTGTGACCAATATCCCTTATAGAACCAACACATTCCAGCAGTATTCTGCACAAAAGACCATAATGCAGAATTTTGGAGATTGTGATGACAAAAGCAATTTACTCATTTCCATGCTCCATGCATTAGGGTTGGAAGCCTATTTTGTTTTGGTGCCCAAACACATTTTTGTTATTACAGCCATAGAGGATGAACGATTAGATCAGAGAAAAGGGCTTTGGGTCAACGGAAAGAAATACTTTATTCTCGAAAGCACAGCAAGAAATTCAAACATAGGTTTTCCTTTGCACTATAGACTTGATGAGTTAGATGTCATCGTTGAGCCATTCTCAAACAAAAAACTTTCTATCGAAAAACTAGAGTGGAAAGAGTGAAGCTTATGTATACATTTTAGGGTAAATAAAAAAGTTTAATTTTACTTTTTCAGGTTTTAATTTCTTCCAATGCTTGATCGGAAATTTTAAAGCGACAATACCTAAAGTAGGCACATTGTCAATATAGTCATCCAGCATCAGATCGGTCAATTCAGTGGTTTCGGGATTGTGGCCGATGATAAAGACATCATCGTATTTGTCTTTGATCTCTTTAATCATGGAAATGACATCCAGAGGTTCTGCCATATAAAGGGCATCACTATATTTTATATTCCCCGTATAGCCTATCTCTTTCGCTAAACCTTTGGCTGTGAGTTGGGCTCTTTTGGCAGAACTGGAGAGTATGAGGTCTGGCATGACTTTTTTCTCTTTAAGGGCCTTTGCCATGGTAGGGATCGCTTTTTGACCTCTTTTGTTGAGACCTCTCTCAAAGTCGCTTTGACTCTCATCACTCCAATCTGATTTTGCATGTCTGATTAAATATAGATTTTTCATAATTCTATTATAACATGATAAAGAAAGTTTTGGAAACATATATACTTTAGTCAATAGCACTAAACTTTCCTTCAAAAAACTTGTAATATTTAGAAAAATATATTATAATCCCTCCAAAGTAATACACTATAGGAGAAACAGTATGGCAAAACATCAATTTCAAACAGAGATCGGTCAACTCTTAAAACTGATGACACACTCCCTTTATTCAAACAAAGAGATATTTATTCGTGAACTCGTTTCTAATGCTTCAGATGCGTTAGATAAATTTAATTATCTTTCTCTTACAGACGGAACATTCAAGAAGGATGACTGGTCTGGAAAAGTATTTATTAAATTAGATAAAGAGGATAACTCTCTTACTATCGGTGATAACGGTATAGGGATGAATGAAACCGATTTAATGGATCACCTGGGGACCATTGCCAAGTCCGGTACGAAGGCATTCATGGAAAACCTTACGGGTGATGCGAAAAAAGATTCAAATCTGATAGGTCAGTTCGGGGTTGGCTTCTACTCTGTGTTCATGGTAGCAGACAAAGTGGATGTGATCTCCAAAAAAGCAGGTGAAGAGCAGGCCTATATGTTCAGTACGGATGGTACAGGTGAGTATGAAGTGAAGCCTGTAACGAAGGAAGCACATGGAACGATCATCTACATCAAACTCAAAGAGGATGAACAAGAGTTCTTAGACAAGTGGAGAACACAAGAGGTGGTCAAGAAGTACTCCAATCACATTGCTTACCCTATTATGCTGAACTACTCTGAAGAGGAGACAGAGGGTGAAGGGGATGAAGCAACGACTAAAATGGTCCATAAATCAGAACAGATCAATGCGGCGACTGCACTCTGGACACTTCCAAAGTCTGAATTGAAAAAAGAGGATTATGTAGAGTTCTATAAAACATTGGCACATGGCGATAATGAACCACTTAGCTATCTACATAATAGGGTAGAGGGGGCAAATGAATTTACCACACTTTTCTATATCCCTAAAACAGCACCTATGGATATGTACAGAGCAGATTATGAAGCAGGGGTAAAACTCTATGTGAAGCGTGTGTTTATCACGGATGACAATAAAGAGTTATTGCCACCGTATTTACGCTTTGTAAAGGGGATCATAGATTCAGAAGATCTGCCGTTGAATGTCTCTCGTGAGTTGCTTCAGGAAAACAGAATTTTGGCGAATATCAAGCAAAATGCAACAAAAAAGATACTCCAGGCGATTAAAAAACTAAGCGGCGAAGAATCAGATACTTTCATTGAACAATACAATAGAGTCATGAAAGAGGGTATTTACATAGACCACATGAACAAAGAGTTATTGCTCGATATCGTCAAGTATAAAAGTTCGACAGAAGAAGGACTTGTATCGTTTGAAGAGTATGTAAGCCGTGGTGATTCCGAGAAAAAAGAGATCTACTATATTGTAGGTGATGATGAAAAAGTGCTTAGAAACTCTCCATTGCTTGAAGCTTATAATAAGGCAAATATCGAAGTACTTATCATGGATGATAAAGAGGTGGACAGTATCGTTACTCCGATGATAGGTGCCTATAAAGAGTGGAACCTTAAAGACATTACAACCATTGAAGCTCCAGACTCTAAGACGGAAGAAGAGAAAGAAGAGATCTCTAAAGAGTTCAAATCTCTTACGGATAAGATCAAAGAGGTATTGGGCGAAGAGGTCAAAGAGGTAAAAACCTCTACAAGATTGACATCCAGTCCATCATGTGTACTGAAAGACAGTTCAGACCCTATGGCTGGCATGGCAGCAATGTTTGCTCAAATGGGACAGGAAATACCGGAGATACCTTTGATTCTGGAAATCAATCCTGACCATGAAATGATCAAAAAACTGGATACGCTGGATGACGAATCTTTGTTTGCTGATCTTTCGTGGATACTTTTGGATTCTGCAAAACTCTCTGAAGGACTTGAACCTAAGGATAAAGGTGCATTTGCACAAAGAGTAGCTACTTTAGCGACGAGAGCACTGTAATTGCATAGGGTATATCATTTTTCATGATATACTCTCTAAGATGAGTATCAAAGAAGTTTCTCAAAATCTTCTAGAGGCATAGGTTTATGCGCATAGTAACCTTGGTATGCATGACAATTTAATGCTTTTAAAGCTTCCAATGTCTTTTTATCCTCGACACCTTCTGCTAAGACCTTCAAATTAAACTTTTCAGCAATTGCAGTCACAGCTTCAACAATCGCAACATCACCTTTACTTTCATGCATATTTCTAATAAAAGACTGGTCTATTTTGACCATATCGACAGGAAGTTCTTTGAGATATGAAAGTGAAGAGTATCCTGTACCAAAATCATCGATGGCAAATGTAAAACCAAAACTTTTCAGCTCTTCGATCTTTTTTGCTGCATCTGCAATATTTCGCATAATACCACTCTCTGTGATCTCCAGTTCAAACCATTCTGCTTTTACATCATGCTTCTGTAGCAGGAGCATCAGTTTTTCAACAAAGTGAGGCTGTAAAAAGTGTACCGTAGAGATATTGATGGCAATATGGTCCAGCCCAAAGCCATCTGAACGCTGACTTAAAGCTTTTATTTCTCTGAAGGTTTTATCGATGATCCACTCCTCAAGTTTGATAATGGTCCCACTCTCTTCTGCAATAGGGATAAACAGTGCAGGGGAGATAAACCCTTTTTTGGGATGATTCCATCGTATGAGTGCTTCTGCCCCTACGATCTTGTTCTTTTGTATATCCAGTTGTGGCTGATAATATACAATGAATTCACTCTTTATTAAGGCTTTATGCATATCATTTTCCAACATCAGTGATTCATGTGTCTCTTGACTCATACTGTCTTGATAGAATTGGTTTGTGCCTCTTGCAATTTTTTTTGCTTCATACATCGCTGTTTCAGCACGTTTTAGAAGATCATAGGCTGAGGCATCAATATCATTGAAAAGTACTATACCTATGGTGAAATTTACATGATACTCATCACCTGCAAGATTAAAAGGAGGGGTAAATACATCATGGATTTTATTGATATATTTTAAGGTCATCTCTTTGGAAAGTTCTTTATCTATCGCTAAAGAGGGAAGGAGTATCACAAACTTGTTTCCCGTAATACGTGCAAATACCTCATGACCGTCTATATTGTCATCTACCCGTTTGACCACCAGTTGAAGCAGGTGGTCACCTATATCATGCCCATAGGTCTCATTCACTTTTTTGAAGTGATTAATATCGAGAAAAAGTAAGGCGGCATACTCTTTGTTTTGTCGTTTTTTCCCAAGAAAGGCTTTCAATTTATCTAAGAGTAGTGTACGATTTGGGATATTGGTAAGCATATCATAGTAGGCATTTCTAATCATCTCTTCTTTGGCGATCACTTCATTGGTGATGTCATCGATAATGGTAATACCCCCAGCAACACTTCCTGCAGCATCGAGCATTGGTACGGTTGAAAGGTTCACATAAAGATTCTGTGTATTACCGGGGACTTGAAAGGGACCACGATAACTGCCTGTTTGCCCGTTAAAGACTTCTTGATGTGCTTCAACCATTTGCTGGTATGGTGAAGCATGCAGATCTGTATTGAGAAGCTCTTCTTTATCATCAATTTTATTGATATGCATAAAGTGCATGTTGACATCTTGTAGTTCCAAGGCAGGATTATAATAATAGATCCCCACAGGTGCACGTTCGAATAAAGAGAAAAAACGTTCTTTCAGTTTTTCATGCGTATGTTTGATACTTATGAAGTGTTGACGATTGTTCAATGCATTGTTGATCACTTTCCCATAGTAATTTGCTGTAAGTATCATAATGAGTGTTAAGGCAAAAATGATATATGCAATTTTAGTGTAGAGCTCACCTTCGAGATAAAAAAGACGCCAAATAATAGGAGAATATGTGACCAATGCATAGGTTAATAACAGATTGCGTTTTGATGCCAATATCCCCATGGCTGTAAAACCAATAGCAAATAAAAAAAAGACCAGGACCATTTGATTTAAAAGTTCAGATTCCGGAAATATTAATAATGCACTGCTACCCCAGACGATACCACTGAGTAGCGTGTTGGTATAATATTTATCAAGCCAGATCTTTGCATCTCTAAGTTTGTTGTGTTCACTTTCACGTTTGAAAAGATAATAGTGATAAAATCTGTAAAGGAACATAACAAAACTGACCAGAAGCCAGATACCAATAGAATATAAATCAACTGATCCTAATTGTATAGCGCACAGAAGGAGTGCACCTAAAAAATTTCCGACAAGCATAATAGGAGATGAAATATAATAGAAACCCATTTTGTCATAGTTTAGACGTTCTGAGAATGATATATCTATGTTGTCAATAGCATGGTCTAGTGTATTTTCTTCTGTAACATCGGGTCTTTTGGTCATGTGAGAAGTCCACCCTATTATATAAGTTATTCAATTATTATAACATAAGTTTTTCTTAAATAGTATTTTTGCCTCCCTCTTTAAAGAGTATACAAACGATATCCGTACTAGTTAAACCTAACTTATGCTAAAATCATTTTTTATTTAACTATAAGGTCTTCAAATATGGATATGCAAAACTTATACGAAGAGATCATTGTTTTGGGACTGCTTCTCTTCGCTGTGTTTGGTATATACCTGATGCTTAAAGTGCATTACCACTTTGCCTTTGGCTTGATGAAAAATACAGCTTCGTATGAAAAGTATCATCTTGCAATAGACAGAGCAAAAGAATATCTGTTCTTTACATTGAAAGTATTATTATGGTTGGCCCTTATCGGTATGTTGGCTTTTGGTAGCTATTACCTCTGGAATGGAATAAGTCTAAAAGCATTTCTTTTTGAACTGTGGGCCAAGATACCAGAAGGTTTTTGGTTAGAGGCATTTTTTGTTATCATTAGAATAGCTGTGATCATTGCTTTGTCACGTTATGTGTTAAAGATTGTCTATGCATTTTTAGATAAAAATCAGCAAAAGGCGATTGAGAACCGATGTGAGAGTTGTCGTGAGATAACCATTGTTAAATTCTATACACGTTTACACAACATGGTGAAATATACAGTCTTACTAGGTATACTGTATCGAATCACACTTTTCTTCACCTTCCTGGATGTAGTAAGTCGTGGATTATGGATACTTCTTATAGTCTATTTTATAGTATCCGTGGGATTATTGGCCGTCAATGGGTTGACAATGATGAAAGAAAAAAGAGGAGCATAAATATGAGTCAGGAGTTAAAAATGTCACCACAGAAACGAGCAACACTTGTGTCAAGTTCGGTTGCAACACTGTTGGTGATCTTAAAATTGATTTTGGGAATAGCAAGTGGTTCAGTGGCTGTACTTGCTTCTGCAATTGACTCACTTTTAGATATGCTGGTTTCGGGGTTTAACTTTTTTGCGATCAAAAAATCAGAAGAACATCCGGATGATGAATACCACTATGGTAAAGGTAAGATCCAAGCTATTGCTGCGGTCATAGAGGGGACGATCATTACCATGTCGGGTATCTATATCATTTATGAAGCGATTAAGAAGTTAAGCACCGGGTCTGTGACCACACTTCTTTCACCTTCCATTGTAGCAATGACGCTCTCCATCATCATCACTTATCTTTTAGTCAAGTATCTCTTAAAAGTTGCAAAGGAAACAGACAATCTTGTGATCAAAGCAGATGCTTTACATTATACGACGGATCTATGGAGCAATGCTGCTGTTCTGTTAGCACTGGGTCTGGTATATATGACAGGTATTGATGCGATTGATGCGATCATTGGTTTAGGGATAGGGCTTTATATCATCTACTCAGCCTATGAGATCATACAAGAGGGTATAGCGATACTTTTAGACCGTGCATTGGATGCGGATATCGTGGCAAACATTGAAAAGATCCTCTCGAAACATTCTGAAATAACAAGTTACCATTGGTTAAGAACACGTACGGATGGCACAACAAACTTTGTAGAGTTTCATATGGTCTTACGTCCGAATATGCTGCTGCTTGAAGCACATCGTATCGCCGATCAAGTAGAAGATCAGATCTTTTTACTAGATACCAATAAAAACTGGATCATTACACCGCACTTTGATCCCTATGATGATGAAAATATGAATGTTGCAATGATTAATGGACAGCATTTATCCAGAGTGGCAGAAAAATAATCATGATGCACGCAGATGGTATGATCTATCTTTTATCTCCTCTGCCTAGGGAGGGAACGATACATCTACCTATGATACGTTTTTCACCTCTAGTCCCAACAATAGATCTGTCAACATGTGATACACTGCTCTTTACCTCCAAGCAGGCGGTTAAAAGTGCAGAAGTATTAAATCCAGAATGGAAAAAGTATCCCTGTCTGGCTATAGGTTCTGCCACGGCAAAAGAGATAGAGTCTCTGGGTGGGAAAGTGATGTACCAACCCAAATCATTTTATGCTGAAACATTAAGCCAAGAGATCATCACACAATTTAAAGATAAACAGATACTATACCTACGCCCTAAACAGGTCTCTTTTGATGCAAAAACTTTTTTAGCTAAAGCGGGAATAGACCTTCAGGAACAGATCATTTATGAAACTTCCTGTATCCGCTATGAACAAAAAGAGAAACCGGATAAAAATGCCATTATCATCTTCACATCCCCCTCGACTATTCACTGTTTTTTGAAGAATTTTGAATGGGATGAAAGTTATACCGCCGTCATTATAGGTAAAGCGACAAAAAAACATTTACCCGTACATACACATTATGAAGTTGCCGATAGGCCAACGATAGATGCCTGTATACTAAAAGCAGAGCAGATTTTACTCGCTTCTAACTCCAAATAGGTTATAATATATTTAGCCTAGGTGATGCGACTACTGTATTTGGGGTCCAACATTTATTCTTGGCGGGACATGTAGTCTTTTGGTGTGCGGATGTTTTTGTTTGAGCTTGACCTGGTCGGCGAGAGATCATCCCCTAAAGAGAGACTCTCTCCTGCACCGTTGGCTATATATAGGGCCGACTTGACACAGAACGCTCACCCGGGTCTTATTAGTGACGATGGTTGTACGCACAGGACTTTGGAAAGGTCATCGATGAACAAGGCAGTTCTCCTTCACACCTTTCCAAAACCCTCTACGCACAATGGTCATCCCTGCTAATCTGACCGCATATTATGGTGATAATTAAACTTTTTCGGAGAATGTTAAATGAATGTATTGATAATAGGTGCCGGCGGTAGAGAATACTCTATTGGTTTGGCATTGACAAAAGATGAGAATGTAGAGAAGATCTATTTTGCACCGGGCAATGGAGCGACAGATACCTTAGGTGAGAATCTGGAGATCAGTGACTTTTCTGCATTGGCTGATTTTGTTGAAGACAATGGTATCGAACTAACGATTGTGGGGCCTGAAGCACCATTGGTAGGCGGTATTGTGGATGTCTTTAAAGAGAGAGGTCTTACGATCTTTGGACCTACAGCCCAAGCGGCACAACTTGAAGGTTCCAAGATCTTTATGAAAAACTTTCTTGCCCGTCACAATGTGCCTACAGCCAAGTACATTGAAACGGATTCATTGCAGGATGCCTATGACTTTATCATGACGCTGGATGCACCGATCGTAGTGAAAGCTGATGGACTTTGCGGTGGTAAGGGTGTGATCATTGCGCAAAGTCATGATGAAGCAAAAAAAGCTGCGGGTGAAATGCTTTCAGGTAACTCATTTGGTGATGCGGGAACAAGTATCGTTGTGGAAGAGTTCCTGGATGGTTATGAGCTTTCTGTATTTGCTATCTGTGATGGGAAAGATTATGTGGTTTTACCTGCCGCACAGGACCATAAAAGACTTCTCAACAATGATGAAGGACCAAATACAGGCGGTATGGGTGCCTATGCCCCTACACCGCTGGTCAATGATGAGATCTATCGTAAGTTGAACGAACGCGTTATAGAGCCTACACTGAAGGGTATGGAAGCTGAAGGTATGCCGTTTACGGGTGTACTTTTTATCGGTGTGATGGTGGTAAAAGGTGAGCCTATCATCCTTGAGTATAATGTACGTTTTGGGGATCCTGAATGTGAAGAGTTGATGCCACTGCTCAAGTCTCCGGCTTCTGAACTCTTTTATAAGGCAGCAACAGGTGATCTTAAAAATGCCAAGATAGAGTTTCATGACAAATATGCGGTCGGCGTCGTGATGGCAAGTAAAGACTATCCGTATAAAAGTACACCGCCTGCAGAGATCATCGTAGATGATATCTACCATGAAGAGGTAAAGGAAAATGCACATATCTCCTATGCGGGAGTCACGCGTGGTGAAGATGGAAAACTCTATGCAACAGGGGGTAGGGTACTGGTATGTGTAGGTATCGGTGATAGTATCAAAGAGGCACAAAAGCGTGCCTATATGTTGGTAGGACAGGTCCATTTTGCAGGCAAGCAGTGTCGTACAGACATCGCATATCAGGCACTCTAGGGAGTAGGGATGTCTGAATCTCTCTCCTTGCCCATTGCAAGTCTTCAAAAAAGGATGACCGCTTTTGTCATAGATGATATTGTCATTACACTCTTTTTCATCATCATTTTTTATGATCAGTTTTCTGTACTTTTTTCAAATATTACGGTGGTAGATGAAGCAGCACTTGAAACGGTCAATACCTTTATTGCTCAAAATCTTTTGGTTGTCCTCTCTATAAAACTCCTCTATCATACTGTTCTGGTATGGCAAAACGGTATGACACTGGGCAAGTATTTTATGAAGATCAAAGTGATAGAGCTAGAGACAGGAGATACACCTGGTTTTCAAAAAGCATTTTTACGTGCTTCAGTGAGAATCCCAAGCGAAGTACTGTTCTATTTGGGTTTTCTTATGGCCTTTTTTGTACCATTGAGACAAACACTGCATGATAAACTTTCTAACTGTGTAGTTGTGAATGACTAAAAATCTCTTTTTTTTTCTTGTAGCTATCATAGCGGGCGTGCAAATATTGTCTGCTGCCTCAGATAAAAGTAAGATCGAGATAACGGCAAAACATGTGGATGCTGCAGACAATATCGTCGAAGCTAAAGATCATGTGGTTGTCTATTATGAAGACAGTGTCATAAAAGCAGCCTCTGCACATTTCGATAAAAGTACTAAAGTGCTTGTGATTGACGGAGAGATAGAAATGCTGGGGTACAACGGAAGTAAAGTTCATACCGATCATATTGAAATTCATACCGATACAAAAGAGGTGACGTTTGATGAACTCTTTCTTATCGGTAAAAATGATGTATGGATCTTTTCAGATGATGCGCATAAAGATGAGGGCAACTATACACTGGGTGCATCTCTGATCTCAAGTTGCGATATTGCAGATCCTTTATGGAAAATGGCTTTCTCAGATGCATTATATGACAGTGATGCAAACTATATAAAGATCTATGGAGCAAAGGTATATTTATGGGATATTCCGATGTTCTACACGCCGTATTTGGCTTTTTCCACCGATAGAGAAAGAAGTTCAGGTCTTCTCTTCCCTGCATTTGGATATTCATCCAATGAGGGCTTTCTTTATGAACAGCCTATCTATTGGGCTATTTCTCCAAGTATGGACCTGGAGGTTAACCCTCAAATCAGAACAGCAAGAAGTATAGGGATGTATAGTACGTTTCGTTTTGTTGACTCTGCCTATTCATCCGGAAAGTTAAGGGTAGGGTATTTCAAAGATAAGACAGAGTATATAGACAACAACTATCTTCCCAATGATAGTCACTATGGGGTAGAGTTCAACTATGAATCTTCTCAAGTATTTTCTAATACATTACCTACCGGATTCACAGATGGTCTCTATATCAATACGACCTATCTGAATGACATCGATTACCTGAACCTGCAGCAGAGCCATTTGAGACATTTTGGACTTGTGCCTTTACAAGAATCCAGAGTGAACTATTTTCTCTATAACAATGACTACTATACAGGGGTCAACGCTAAATATTTTATCGATACGAGAAAAGAGGATAACAGTGATACTCTGCAAATTCTCCCTTCCTTGCAACTACATAAATACTTAAGTCATTTTATATGGAATAATCTCACCTATAGTGCAGATCTCCGTATCAACAATTTTGATAGAGAAAAAGGTACGACACTACGTCAGGCAGAGCTTAAGGTACCAGTGGAATTGACCACATCATTTTTTGATGATTTTTTGAGTCTCTCTTTGGGAGAAGAGTTGTATTACAGTAAATTCTTTTTTGGTAACGGAGCGTACCTCCATGATGATTTTGAGTATTACAGTAATATTCATAAAGTCAAACTTTTTACGGATCTAACGAAAAAGTATGATGGTTTTATACATGTACTGCAACCCTCTTTAGCGTACATTAGACCAGGGAATGAATACAAGTCCCCTTCGTTGTCTGCACTAGATGTGGACCAAACAGCTTTGTTTACGGTAGGATTGCCTGAAGAACATTATGCATTTAATCTAAGCCAATACTTTTATGATGAGATGATGAACTTAAAGTTTTTTCAAAGATTAACACAAACCTATTACCTCGATAGAAACTATGAACTTGCTGATCTGAGCAATGAAATGCGGTACAATTGGAATCAGTGGAGTCTGTATAATGATGTGACCTATTCTCATGAATATGGTAGAATACGTGAATCAGCCAGTCGTGTTTCTCTGAATGAAGAAGATTACCATTTTAGTCTGGGGCATACCTATAAAAAGATATTACCCGATGTGCCGACTTATATCACCGGTAATATTGATGCAAATGAACTCTATTTCTATTTTGGATATACATTCAATGAACAGGTGAAGTTCAATGGCGGTTTGACGTATGATGTGGATGATGCATCAAGTAAGCAGTGGAGATTTGGGGGTAGCTATCATCGTGATTGCTGGAATGCTACGGCTTCCGTCCGACAAGATATCGTCCCTAGGCCGACAGGCTATACGCTTGATACTACTTTTTATTTGCAGTTAAACTTTATTCCTTTTGGTACAGTAGGGACAGAATAATGAATATCAATCCTAAAGATGAGATCGAAAAAGCGCTAGAGATATTACATCTGCCCAAGTTGATCAGCAAAGCGGATATCAAAAAACAGTACCATTTTTTGGCTAAAAAGAATCACCCTGACCTAGGAGGGGAGGTTGAAAATATGGAGCAGTTAAACCATGCGTATAAATTATTGATGAAGTATATAGAAGAGTTTCGTTATACTTTTGATGAAGAAGAAATTTCTAAACAATTCCCAGGAGCAGATTATGCCCAGCGATTCAAACCCTAATGCGTATTTTGAAAATAGAGAAGATGCTTCAAAACAGTTGATTGATACACTTCCTATAGAGTTATTTTCAAAAAATGAAACGGTAGTGATAGGTGTCAGTGAAGGGGGCGTTTATTTTGCGGACAAGATAGCCAAAGCGATCAATGCACAAATGGATATTTTACTGGCGGAACCGATATTGGCACCCAATAACCCTGAACTGGCTATTGCAATGGTTTCCGAAACAGAAGAAGTGGTGATACATAAAGCACTTGTCGATGCATTTGAGATCAATGAAGATTATGTCTATGGTGAAGCCCACAGGAAGTATGAGGAGGAAGTCCTCTCTTATGTCTATAAATATCGAAAAGGAAAGGATCTGATCTCTCTCAAGGGGAAATATGTGATCTTGGCTGATGAGTGTATAGAGACAGGACTTACCATGATGGTCGCACTCAAGTCGGTCATCGCAAGAGGGGCTAAAAATATTTTTATCGCCACACCTATTTTGGATAAAGGTGTCTATCAAAATCTGCTTACGGTGTGTGATGGTGTATTTTGTCCTTATAAGATACAAGACTATATTTCGATAGAATACTATTACAAAGATTTTGAACGATTGAATTTTGAAGAGATATCTTCCATGGTCCATGATCAACAAGTAAAAACAAAAGAAGCAGAATAAATATATTTTTATGAAAAAAACATGCAAAAGAGCATAGTGTGAAAGTAGTAAACAGCTAAAAGGAAAGAGAAACGAATGAAAGAACAAATTATAGAGATCAATGCAAACAGTCTCGAAGAAAAGTATGAAGTTAATAAAATAGCAAAACAGGCAAGTGGTGCGGTGATGTACCGACAAGGCAAAGCCGTACTGATAGCAGCCGTTGCTGTAGATGAAAAAGCAGTGGATGAGGATTTTCTTCCTTTAACGGTACAGTATATGGAAAAATCTTATGCTGCAGCCAAGATCCCTGGCGGTTTCATCAAGAGAGAGACAAAGCCCGGGGACTTTGAAACACTGACTTCACGTATTGTTGACCGTTCTCTACGCCCGTTATTCCCTAAAGGGTTTCATTACCCTGTAACGATCACAGTGATGGTCGTAAGTGCAGATTCAGAGGTTGATATGCAGGTAGCCGCTTTACATGCGGCAAATGCAGCACTGTATGTTTCAGATATTCCAGTGACTACAAGTATTGCTGCGGTCAGAGTAGGTACAGATGGGGATGATATCATTATCAATCCGACACTTACGCAGCAATCTGAGAGTGAACTGGATCTTTTGGTCGTTGGTTCAGGTAAAGATGTAGTGATGATAGAGATGCGTACACTCGCCACTGAAAATGAAGAGGGACAAAGTGCCAATGAGTTTGATGAATCAGCACTGGTCGATGTGATTGCGATGGCGGCAGAAGCTATAGATACTGCAACAACAGCCTATGTAGATGCCTTTACTCCTATCGTAAGAGAACCTCTGAACCTGCCATTGGCTGAAGAGAAAGTAGATGCATCACTCTATGCAATGATAGAGAAGAATTATGCGGTGGATGTAGAAAAAGCGATCTCGCATATGGCAAAGAGTGAGCGTTCTACTGAACTTAAAAAAGTACGTACGAAAATTATGGAAGCTTTAGAAGCGGACGGTATAGAAGCAGATAAAGAACTTGTATCCAAAGTACTGGAGCGTTATAAAAAAACAGTTGTACGAGCAATGATCCTAGATAAAAATATTCGTGCAGACGGCAGGGCACTTGATGAAGTAAGACCTATCAGCATTGAGACAAATCTTTTACCCTCTGTACATGGGTCATGTCTCTTTACCCGAGGTCAGACCCAGGCGCTTGTCACGGTGACACTGGGTGATAAAAAAGATGCACAGATGTACGAACTTATTACCGATAAAAATGTGCAGTCAGAAAACTTTATGGTGCATTACAATTTCCCAGGTTACTCTGTGGGTGAAGCAAAATTCATCGGTGCACCGGGTAGAAGAGAGCTTGGGCATGGTAACCTGGCAAAAAGAGCACTGGAACCTTCTTTAGATCTTAATTATGATGGCAGTATCCGATTGGTATCTGAAATTTTAGAGAGCAATGGTTCTTCTTCCATGGCTACGATATGTGGTGGTGCATTGGCTATGCGTGCAGCTGAGGTAAATACTACAGCACTTGTAGCAGGTATTGCCATGGGACTGGTAAGTGAAGGTGGCAAGTATGCTGTATTGACAGATATTATGGGACTGGAAGACCATGACGGGGATATGGATTTTAAAGTCGCAGGTACTACAAAAGGTATCACTGCACTTCAAATGGACATAAAACTCGGCGGTATAGACTTAACTGTACTGAAAGATGCATTGCAAAAAGCAAGCCAGGGTAAAAAACATATTCTTGGACTGATGGAAGAGGCAGAAAAAAACATTGTTTCAAGTGAAGCACTTCCTAGTACAGAACACTTTACCGTACATCCAAGCAAGATAGTGGATATCATCGGGAAAGCAGGAGCTACGATCCGTGAGATCATTGAGAAGTTTGAAGTCTCTGTTGATCTTGACCGTGATGTAGGTGGTGTAAAGATTTCAGGTGAAGACAAAGTAAAAGTAGCAGATGCAAAAGCCCACATAGAAGAGATCGCTTCAACACCTGTGAAAAAGCAGATGGAGTATAAGGTCGGTGAGAGCTATGAGGGTAAAGTGAAAAAGATCGTAGATTTCGGAATTTTTGTTGAAATGCCAGATGGCTTTGATGCATTGCTTCACATTTCAAAAGTAGCTAAAGAGCGCGTCAATAACCTTGCAGAACGATACAACGAAGGTGATACGATCACTGTGGTGGTCATGGAACAAAAAGGTAAAAAGGTTGAGTTGGCAACCCCAGAATTCCTAGCATAAACTGCTATTTTCCCCTTGAGGGAAAATGTGATACTTTTTTCTTTGAACTCCTTCTCCTCTCTTAGATTTCAGTCATCCCCCATTCTAAAATGGCGATGGGTTTATCTGATACCTTTAGTATGATAGGATATATGGTATCCATTATTTCAACAAAAGAGTAGTACGTTTCTCCTTTTGATTGTACACCATAGACACTGATCCCGATCCAGTCGATATAGGTGTCCCCAGGATAATACTGACGTATCTCATTCCATGGCTCTTCAGGATAGCTTGATGCATTCACATGAAAAAACCATGTAATATTATCCACTCCATGACTACGGAAAAGATCAATAATATGTCTATAGGCATCACGAAAACGTTCCGGGCCATCTGCTTTGTTTTTGTCACCATAAATATCTTTTATACCTCCCCCGTTATAGCTTCCGTTCCATGGAAACCAATCCCCATTGACTTCTGTTCCAAATTCAACAAGTAATGGTATTCCGATCTTCTTGGCATCCATGGCCCACTCACTCAGTGCTTTATCGAATTTCCCATCAATGATCTTTTGCATGGTGTAAAGAGGATCAGGCCCTCCCTCATTAAAATCACTTCTGGGCATGAGCCTGATAAAAGGTAGCTTTCCGCTTTCATGAATGATTTTGACTTCTGAAAGAGGAAATTTGATAGTATCATACCAGTTATTGGAAAAATATGCCCAAACGATCTTCTTTTGTGCAAGCACTTCAAAACGTTTGATACGCTCTGATGTCACGTTATCTTCTGTGCCGCCAAAGTCAGGATTTGCCGCATGATAGATGGCTCCAAGTGGGGGTAGTTGAAGTTTTTTGGAAATGATCTGTGCCTGTGAGATAAAGTTGGATGGAGCGATACCCTCTTGATAGGCTAGTAAACTCTCTTTGGATGAGTCGAGCCTTAGTCTTGTTTCATCAAAGTTCTCATGCCACCATGCAACGGCTTTGACCTTGGGGTATCTCCCGCTTGAAAGTGAGTTGAGTGCATCCGTGATCCATGCGGCTTTAGTCTGCTTGTATGGTTCATTGCCATATCCTGTCTGAAGGATAACAGCCAGACAACAAATGACAGTGGGCAGTTTAAATAGACGAAACATAGGTCTTTCTCTTGCTTTCCGGTTACTCTACCAATTCGGTAGCCCTTACAAACGTATATCCTTCACTTTGCAATCCCGGTATGATCTTTGAAAGTTCATCTGTTCCAAGATAAGGATGATAATAGAAGCTTGCAACACCGTCACGTACGACTTTCAGTTTTTTAGAAAAATGTATAATATCCGCCGATGTGATCGTTCTATATCCTTCATTTGGAGTATCTTCTATGTTATGGATATTCTCAGGAATGACATAATATCCATAGGTATCTTTTCTAATGACATACGGGTAGAATTGCCCGACAAATTTGGATTTATCACTCTCATCAGGATAGTAGATCAGTCTTGAATACTGTATCGGGTAGATATCTTTGATAGCCCGGTAGTGGTTTGGACCGGCCATGTAGTGCGGTGCTTCCCATGCAAAAGCCTGGATACCCACTGCATCTAAAATCGCTTTACCATCTAAGATTCTCTGCTTTGCCCATAGGCCATCATCATTTTCTGAAGGCCCTTCATAGGTATAATTTCCATCATTGTTAACATCTGTTACGATCATGAATTCAAAATCTTCAGCCGTAACACCATTATATGGATTGATGTAATCATACAGCTGGTGTGTAAATCCATGCTGTACAATGTCTATACGTCTGTCAAAGTAATACTCTTTAAGTTTTTCACCTATTGGTGATTCATATAGTTTAATGGTAGTAGTAAGATTATTGTTATAGACCCCAAAAGGATCTTCATATTGAGGAATGGTGGCAACATTAAAAGGGGTGTTCTGACTTTGCATATAGTCCGCTATGGCTATTAGATCTGATAACTCTGTTTTTGAATTGACATCCTCAAGTCTCATGATCGCCTTGTGGGATTCAATGTGGTCTATGCCAAGCATATCATGCAAGAGATCTGCAAATGCGAGATATCTATCCTCCTCAGACATGTAGGAAAAAGGTATATCCCCGATAAACCAGAAATTTCCACCTTGCGTGATATAAGGTTCTGTTGATACAGCTAAATCAAATGTTGAATTTGTTTCAGCATAGATAGAGGCAAGAGTATTATTTTCAGAGATGAAAATGGTGTTGAGTTCTAACGCACAGGCATAGGTATTGTTTCCTTCATCGTAGCAATTTGTTGTGTCTGCACCTGGTGTTGCAAAAGGTATGATCCCCTTATATAGTTCGGTATCTTTATACCATACACGATTATAATTTGTTTCTATACCAAAACTGGTAAACCCAGTCGACTCCTCAAATGTACCGACTCCCCAGTTGGTTACATTTGCATCCCATTCTGTTTCTAATAAATCGAGGTTATAGTTGATCCATACAATGGTTTTGTTCTGTGTTGCAGTATCTTTATAGAAGTTCATATAGCTATTGTATTCGTTTGAACCGTTAGCATGGTAACCTAATACATCAAAGGTTGTGCCAAGATAGAAAACTGTTGTAATATTTTCATCAACCATTTCATTGGCGATATATTGGTCAGCTGGTTTTGAGGTAATGTTGAGATCAAAATGTCCCAAGAGGTTTTCAAGCAAGATTGCATTAGTTTTTCCCTGTACTCCATAAGGACCTGCAGTATCATACAATATCAGGACGTTTTGCTCAGGAGGGTTATTGCTAGGTAGAGGAAGAGCGATAGGGTCAGGGTCAGTGGAAGGAGTTGTGGGAGTGCCACCACCTCCACCTCCCCCACAGGAAACAAAAAACAGTACAAACATCAAGAGTGTACCAAATTTAATCAATCTTTTCATTGTGATAACCTCCTTCTTTTTCAATACTTAATAGATACAGTGTACTCCGTTTAAAAGAAAAACTCAAGCATAAGTCTTAGTGCATGGTCATCTTCCGGATCTCCGGCATATTGATGACGGTATTCCAGTCTGGTTCTTCCGGTATATTGATGGGATTTATATTCACGTTCATTACGCCAGAATAGGTAGGAGATCCCTGCACCTACATCAAACCTTTTGAGAGCCTCTTTGGGACCGTTATCGTTAGTGTATCCTGCAGAAGTACAAAGGTAAGGCATCCATGCATCCTGATATCCGCTTTTCCATACATATCCATGCTCATAGTTTGCATAAAGACTGTAGGTGCCGTTATCCAGATAGTAGACACTGTCCATATACAGGTGTTTCCATGGATACTCTGTTTTAGTAGGGTAAAAGTCATATCCGTCAAAGTGTTCCCATGATGCTCTAAGCATCGTATCGTCACGACTCTCATCACCGCCTTTGAAGAATTTTTCTATGAAGAAGTAGAGCCTTTCATCTTCCAATGGTTGGAAACGTACGCCTATGGATGGTTGCCATGTTTCTGACCTGATTGCCAAACTTTGATCTCGTACTCCTGCCAAGACTTTTGCATAGACGGTAGCATAGTCATTAAAAATTTCTGGTTTATAATGAAGCTCTAATGCAGAAAATCCGCCATAGTTGGCAGAAAGTATAGGAGATATTCCCCTGGTATTATTATAGGAATCAAGCCGCATACCATAGGTCAAGTACCCAAAAAATTTTCGGTCCAGCTCAGCTACACTGTATTTTAACTGATAGAGCTTGTCAATGTTTTCAGGCTCTTCCTTCTTCACAATATCAATACTTTTTTTAAAGTTTTCTATAGCGTTTTTCTTCTTTTTTAACTTTATATAGCAGTAGCCCAATGATTCATAATAGCCTGATTTCGGAGAAAGAGAAGCTGCCTTGCCAAAAGCTTTTGCAGCAGGTGCATACTTTTCCTGTGCATAGTACGCTTGTCCGAGCTGTTCATATCTTACCGGGTTGTTCGGTTCATATTTGAGTACGTTGTTCAGATGGATGACCGCTTCATCATATTTCTTTTGATGGATGAGGTCATACGCCATCTGTGTCTCAGACCTTAATTTATCTTCACGTGTAGGTTTTGGTTTGACTTGTGGTTTTTTTTGCACTATTTTAGGTTGTGGTTTCTTCGGAATGATGTTTCTGTTACGTAGGTACTCTAGCCTTTCTTTGTATTGAGGACGTGGGTCACTTTGATAGAGTGCTTTCATGAGTGCTATCGCTTTCTGGTCTTGATGATTTTCACTATACTGATGGCTCAAATAGAGTTTTTGTTTGTTTGTCAATGTTTCAAGGTGTGTAAGATCATCAACGATAGAGAGTATTTGGGTGACCTTCTTCTCTTCTTTATAAAACTTGATCAGTGAGACTGAAAAGTTAAATTTTTCTTCATCAGTAAGTCCCGCATATGGATAGTATTTTTCTAGTAATTGATACTGCTGCATAGGCTCCTTGTTGAGATAAAGCACTTTTTTTAGATCTTCTGGATTCTTCTTAAGTTCGTATACTTCGCCATAAAGCGTAATGATCTTATCTTGCATTTTGGCATTTTCATAAAGATATAACAGGCGTACTTTATTCTTATCAGAAGGATCCGCCTGATAGATTGTTTCCATTGTTTCGATGGCTTTTGTTTCATCACCGCTTTTGAGATACATTGATAAAGTATGTTCATTTTTCAAATCAACATCTTCCATATATGCAATGATGCGTGCTTCCTGATCAAACCGGTTCTCTTTTCTCAAAAGGTCCGACCAAATAGCAAGTTTTTCATCCGGGATCTTCTGTGACTTGCAATGGTCTAAGTAGAAACGGGTTTCTACAAATGCTTCATCGAAGAGTTTATGCGTAAAGAGTAAATAGATAATTTCTAAAGATTCAGAGGGACAAGATGAAGCGTTATATTTTGGATGGAATATTTTTTTCAGATAGGTATGGGCCGCTTCTTTATTTTCCGACATAATGGCTGATCTTAGAATGATATGATTGTTAAGTTCCTGTTCACTTTTTTTCAGAGCTGTAGGGTCTTCTATAGAGGCAGCCGCTTTGAGTGCTTTGTCATACTCTTTTAATTGAAAAGAGATATATCCTTGATAATATTTGACATACGTAGGGGACTCTATAAATCCTACATACTTTTCGGCACATTCAAAGTCTTTATCCTGCATACAGAGTCCAACAACTCGACTGCCTGCTTTAGCATTCTTTGGGTCGATCTCTAAAACTTTCAGAAGAAGTTCTTTTGCTTCTTTGATCTTCCCTTCGGCAATATAGTTATCAGCTTTTTGCAGTCTGGGATAGACTCGATATTCAGTGAATTCTTCTTTTACATGATCCACAGAGTCATTTACAACATTTGCATTTAAGAATGTCATACAATAAAGAGGTATCAATACTAGTATTCGTTTCATGCGTCAATCCTTGTAAGTTGGTCATCAGGTAAAAAGCCAAAATGTTGGCAACTGGCAATAAAGTCTTGGTTGTTCTGCGTTCTATACTCTAAAATCTCATCCACCATTCCTCGTGGGATCATTTTTTTCTTGAGTACGCTGCGAAGTTGTCTAAACTCTGTTTCACTCAGATCATGGAAAAGCACCTCTTTTTGAATTGCTACGATCGTACTTTCATTCGCAATGTAAAGTTCGGTACGATCTGAGAGCTTTCTTTTACATTCATCTACCACTACATCAACTACCTGCCCTGATGAGACGATAGGATGTACATGATCGACACTCTTGAGGATAATAATGTCATTTTCAAGCAATGAATACTGATCCACTCTATTCATGGTCACACTATCTATTTGATCTGGGGCTATATCATGGATATATTTCAGATTGCTTTGTATTGACATTGCTTTTGATAGATCTTCTTCGCTTATGATGTTTTCCTCTAACAGTAGTCTCCCTAATGGCTTATGTTCACTTCTCTGTTTTGCCAATGCCTGCTCAAGCGTAGCTTGGTTTATGAGTTTTTCTTCTAATAGAATATCCCCCAGTTTTTTTTGGAGTTTCCTTCGAAGTGGGAAATCGTGGGTTGTCTTATCCCATGGGATTTGCCTACCTGCTTTTGTAAGTTTAAAGAACTGTACCAAGGCTCTGAACATGGCAAAAAAGTTGATGAAGTTCCCCCAAATAATTCTAGGGATACTGAGTAATGCTCCTTTGATACCATAGACTTCATAGGTAAAATACATTCTTTGGAGTATACGGTTAAGAAAGAAAAAAGCGTTGATGATAAGAAGGTTCCAGAGTAGATCGCCCTTTTCAACGATAGGAGGGAACCACCATATATCTTGTGTGATCTTTGTATAGAATGCCATCCCAAGGATATTGATAACAAGGATATACGCCAGTACATTCGCAAGATTAGTGAGGATAGCTTTTCTGTCTCTATACAGAATATAGTTGGTTCTCAAACTGTTAGACCATCCAAGTTGTTGCCATCCTTGAAGTGCAATACCCGTGATCCATCTTGCTTTTTGTCTCACTGCTTGCCGAAAAGTAGAAGGAAAAAATTCTCTCACGCTAATGAGTATCTGTTTTTTCCCATTTTTTTCCTTACCGTAGCTGTTTCTGGTTGTATACTCCAGTTCAGCAGGTACTCTTACAAAGATCAGTTTCATATTCTCATGAAACAGCTCAAAGCCTAAATTATAATCCTCTGTAAGCGTATCAATTAAGAATACTTCACCATTGTGTATCTCTTTGAGTTTGTCTATGGCTTTTCTACTCAGGGCTGTTCCTACACCTGCACTTGGAACAAATCCCAAGATACTTTCTCTAACAATAAGGTCTTTCCCATGATTTTCTGCAAACTCATCTTGATAATGTCCTGTAGTGAAATCATACCATTCCCTTTCAAACGGGAAAACAGGGATCTGAATGAGATCGTTTTTACCAATAAGGTGATTGAACAGCTTTAACTCTAAAGGGTGTATCAAGTCTTCTGCATCATGCAGTACAAACCCCTCAAATTCTATATTATGTTCTTTCTCAAATAAGAAGATGTCTTCAATGATGTGATTCAGACAATCTGATTTATTGGTCGGGCCAGGAGTACGGGTAATAACCTTATGCACATTTCGATAATGCTCAACTACCATATCTACATCATATTGTGTCTCAGGATCATTGGGGTAGGTACCGATAAATATATGATAGTTATAATACTCAAAACTTGAAGCAGCCAAGGCAGCCATATCTGCAATAACCCCTTTTTCCTGCCATGCCGGGATCATAATAGCAATAGGCTTTTCTTTGTCTTTATAAAGTTCATTGACATTAAATGGCTTATTTGTTTTGTACACAGTAAACTTTCGCCATATACGACGGACCCAATAATAACAATCTATAAAAAAATCATCTATACTACTTAGTAAAATAATAATGGCTGCAAAGAGTACCAAATATTTTATCACTAACCAATATGCTGCAAAATAATCTACAAACTCCATTCCCTTTTCTTCCCTTGTCTTTTAATTAGGCAGCAACAAATCTATAATCATTGTTGCCTATATCCCTTATTTTATTCTATCATAATTTATTATATTCTTTAAGTTTAAATTAAATAAATTGTATGGAATATTTTTCTACCGATACACAATGCATTTTTAAATATATTTAGCTATAATTGCATCGTTATTTGGAGTGATCAGTAGGGAAATGTAGGCATTTATGTCTATGTTGGCGATAATTTATTATCGTTTACGCTATCCGAACAGACTTCTAGAACAGTCGAAGAGACTTAAAAACTACTAATTTAAAGGATATAAAATGAAAAAGTTTTTCTTACTTTTCTTAGCACTTGGTGCTGTTGCATTTGCTGGTGAAGCAGATGGTGAATCTATGATCAAAGCATACTCAGTAGTTGCTGCTGGTATCGGTCTTGGTCTTGCTGCACTTGGTGGTGCTGTTGGTATGGGTAACACTGCTGCTGCGACTATCGCTGGTACTGCTAGAAACCCAGGTCTTGGTGGTAAACTAATGACTACAATGTTCATCGCTCTTGCAATGATCGAAGCACAAGTTATCTATACATTGGTAATTGCGCTTATCGCTCTTTACGCTAACCCATTTATCGGTTAATTTTAAAGACACTGAAAGGTTGTGATGGATATAATCCGTCACAACTTTTCAAACCCTCATTTTTTAAAGTTCAGTAGTACTTTTAAACTACAAGTCTATGTGCGTCAGTGGTGGAACGGTAGACACGCTACCTTGAGGGGGTAGTGCCCTACGGGTGTGGAGGTTCAAATCCTCTCTGACGCACCATCTTTCTCAAACCTTTTAAATAGTTACATATATCTTTACTTTATTAATATCCATATAAAATTCTATTACTACTATTGTTTATTTCCCTGTCATTTAAATATTGGATCTGTTTTTGAAGTGTTTGGTGTTTACTTAGATAAGTGATTTGACTATCAAAATTTAAATAGCTGACTTCTTAAGGATTGATTTCAGATAAGTATAATAGCGCTTACAACGTCATTTAAAGGCTATTTTTATATCAAATAGACTTTCTTCTCCTCATCTAATATAATTTGTTCATATATTCATTATTATCTATATAAATAATTTAATATTATATTTAGTCTTTTTTTTAACAAAAGTGTATGAAATGCCGTAAAATAGGGCTTTTTATTATATTTTTATCTTTTTTTAAGAATTAGTTGTGATATAATGATTCCATCTTAAAAACAAGGAAGTAGAATGACAAAAGCAGATTTCGTAGAATTGGTACAGAAAAACGGTGAGTTTGAAAGTAAAGCAGCAGCAGAGAGAGCGGTAAAAGCATTTATCACTTCAGTGACTGAAGCATTAGTAAAAAAAGAGACTGTATCATTGGTAGGTTTCGGAACATTCTCTACAGTAGATGTAGCAGAAAAAAGCGGTAAAGTTCCAGGAACAGATAAAACATATACAAAGCCGGCACACACAGCACCTAAATTCAAAATGGGTAAAACACTTAAAGATGCTGTAGCAGGTAACTAAGTTCACCTTCGTATCTACTGCCACTGGGTAGTAGATACTTTTCACTTTCATTTCATCTTACACTTTTTAAAACACCTTATAACCATCCCTGAGATATACTACATTATTATTTTCTCCAAGGATCTTTATGCAATTACAAAATACAATATGTTTAGGTGTAGCAGGAAATTTTGCACACCATTTAGAACAAGCAGGTGAACTCAAAGACTTTGAGAATGTTGTGACTGCTGAACCAGATGCACCTAAAGGTATATTTCCTTTTTATCTTCCCGGATCAGACTCTTTTTTGGGAGTCTACTCTATAGGTACAGACAGACTCACGCTTCCGGATTATGAAGCCAATGCACAAGTTGAACCGGAAATAGCTGTATTGTTTGATATTGTGTACGATGATGAGAAAAAAGTCATTGATCTCATCGCCCAAAAGTTTACTACATTTAATGACTGCACCATTCGTAAAGAAGGGGCAAAAAAGATTTCTGAGAAAAAGTCTTGGGGTCCGAATTCCAAAGGCATCGGTGACAAATGGATACCGATTGATATATTTGAAGAGGGTGGGGTGATGGATCATTACCATCTATGCTCTTTTGTGAAACGTGAGGGTGTATTACATCCCTATGGTGTGGATGCACCGCTGCTAGGGTACTCTTACTTCTATACCAAGCTCAAAACATGGCTGATAGACAAAATGAATACCCAAGAAGATTTTGGTCCCCTTGAAGATATCGCTGCACATCTTCAAGCAACAGAGTACCCTCAACAAGCCCTAATCTCTATAGGTGCAACAGCCTACGCAGAGTTTGGTGAGAAGAATTATCTACAAGATGGAGATGAAGTCTATGTCATCGCCTATGACCATCGTACAGAGGACTCAAGTCTGGTACCATCGAGTCATAAGGTTATATTACATCAGAAAGTAAACTCATAGTTTAAAAAGTATCAAGCTTACAGACATCACCATCATACCGAGCACAAGACCAAAGATGGTGGTATGGTCATTACCATAGACCCTGGCAGAGGGTAAGAGTTCATCGAATGAGATATAGACCATGATACCCGCAACCACACCAAATGTGATTCCTAATGCCAAATCTCCCAAGATAGGGACCAAGATGAGGAACCCTATGATCGCCCCAACGGGCTCTGCCAATCCAGAGCCCATGGCATAGAGAAATGCCTTTTTACGATCTCCTGTTGCATGATATACAGGAAGAGCGATGGCCAATCCTTCCGGGATGTTGTGGAGCGCTATGGCCAGTGCAATGGATATCCCGGTGGTCATATTATTCAAGGCTGAGACAAAGGTAGCAAATCCCTCCGGAAAGTTATGCAAGGCAATAGCAATAGCTGTAAAGAACCCCATACGTGCCAGCGGGGCCCTATGGTTTTGGATCGTTTGTGTATCGTCAGTATCGATACTGTTTTCAACATCAAGTGTATGGTGGGGATTGATATTATCTGGAATTAACTGATCAATGACAAATGAGAGAGCAATACCTACAAAAAAAGCAACAAGGCCTAAACTTTCACCTAATATCTCTCCATATTTTAACGTAAATGCATCTTGGGATTTGACAAGGATCTCTACAAATGAGACATAGATCATGACCCCTGCAGAAAAGCCTAGACCTATGGATAAAAACTTCGTGTTTTTTGCACCGCCGCAAAAAGAAAGGAGAGCACCAAGGGCAGTAAAAAGACCTGCAAACAGGGTTAACAAAAATGCAGGTAACATCTCTGCCACAGTCAATGCTTGCATCTCTCTACTCCATGATTCTTTTTGACATGATGACTTTACACTATGAGATACGCTCCATCTTACACCCTACGCTTCGATCATCATATATCAGTGCATACTTTTTTTGAGGTCGCTTATAAATTCAGTGATATCATCATGTAGTGCTTGAAGATCCTCTTCGTGTTCTACTTCATCTGCAAGTATTTCGGAGACGATATCATAAGTGACGATATCTTTATGCTGTGTCATATCTGCGAGCTCTTGATAGACTGAGATAGCACACTGTTCCCCTTTGATCGAATCTTCAAGTATGCTCACGACATCAAAATCTTTTGGTTCTGCATATCCACAGTTCGCATGGGTGAACCACTCTTGCGGATGAAGGAGAGGCGTTCCACCCAGTTGAATAATCCTATCTGCTACCATATTCGCATGTCTGAGTTCATCTGCGGCATGCTGGGTCAGTTCCGCTATCGCTGCATCCTTCATAATACCCTTGATGACTTTTGCTTCAATGAAATATTGATAATAGGCCAACCACTCGTCCGCATATGCTTTATTGAGCATTGTAATGATCTCATTGATCTCTAAACCTTTGATAATCGAATTACCTCTTTTTGCCATACTTGATCCTTTCAAAGTTATTAAGGAAAAAAATTATCCTTTGTTCATTGTAACGCTATTAAACTTAAAGAGAAATAGTGCTTTTTTTAGCTACTAACGAAAAATTGGCTAAAATAGTGAAAAGAGAAGAGAGGCAGAATTTGAAAATAAGATATTTTTTTCTAGCAGTGGTATTGGTAATGTTTTATGGATGTGAACAGAGTGATGTTTCGAAAGCCCGTTTGATGGAAGACCCAACGAAAAAACAGGAGGCGGATCTCTCTGATCAGAAGAGAGTTAAAGAAGTGAATGAAACCTTGGAATTTCAAAAGCTGGTCGGGGCCAATCAGATCACTTTAGCAAAAATCGAAGCAGAAAAACTTCAGAAAATTAAAATATTGGAACTGGAGCAGACAAAACTGCAAGCGCAGGAGAGATCCAAATTAGAGGAAAGTAAACTGGCGTATGAAAAAGAACTGCAGGGGATGAAACTTGCTCAGGAGAAAGAACTAGCTTTGCTTCAGGAGAAACGGCTTTTATCCAACCAGGACGAACAAAACAGACTGTCCCAGATCATACTCATCGTAAGTACATTGGTTGTATTGCTTATTTTGCTACTTCTGCTATGGATACATAAAAAGAATAAAGCTCATGAAGAAAAGATGCAAAAAGAGTCTTTAAGACATGAGGAGTTTATGCAGGCAAGTCAGCAGCATCATGAAAAGATCACAAAAATGTTAGAGATCGTAGTGGATGAAAAGACAGATAAAAATGTCAAAAAAGAGTTGGTGAAACTGCTCAAAGAACAGGGAGAAGACCCGGTTCTTTTATTGGAAGATAAAAAAAGCTAAACGTTAGTTTCCAAACCAGCTTTTCACTCTGTCAAATGCTGATTCGAAAGTACTTTTGTGTGGTCTGCTTTCCACGCCATACGTCTCCTGAAGTTTTTCGAGGAGCTCTTTTTGTTCATCATTGATCTTCTTAGGCAGCACCATACGTACTTGTGCGATAAGTCGTCCTCTTCTTCCGCTATGCACATCAGCCACACCCTCACCATCGAAGACGAACTGCTCCTTATCTTTGGTGCTTTGTTTAAGTTCCAGTTCCAATTCACCATCAAGTGCAGGGATAGAGATCGTTTCACCGAGTATGGCTTGTGTGAAGAACACAGGCACCTCTATATAGATATCGTTTCCGTTACGGATGAAGTTTTCATCTTCTTCTACATGGAATGTAAGGTAGAGGTCACCGCGTTGTCCATTTTTGGCTTCATTCCCATAGCCTTGTGCTCTTAGGCGGTTACCAGAATCTACACCGGCAGGAATATTTACAGTGACTGTGTCTTCTTTTTCATGATACCCTTTACCATGACAGCTTTTACACTCTTCTTTAATGCTTTGTCCCTGACCATGGCATTTTGGACATGTTTGGGCAAACTGCATAGGTCCTTGTCTCATCAAGACCTGACCTTGTCCTTGACAGTAGTCACATGTTTCTAGTTTTGCATCTTTTGCACCCGTACCTTCACATTCGCCACAAGGTGTTTTGTAACGGATCTCTATCTTCTTTTCGCAGCCAAAGACTGCTTCATGAAATTTTAAAGGCACTTCTATCTCAAAGTCAAGTGCATATTTTTGACCCGGGTCTCTTTGCGCTCGTCCAAAACCGCCGAATCCACCGCCAGCACCTCCGAACATAGAGTTAAAGATATCCATGATATCATCCATGTTCGCGCCGCCAAATCCGCCGCCCATGCCGCCTTGGCCTTCAAGACCCGCTTTACCGTAACGGTCATAGATCGCTCTTTTTTCTTCATCGCTGAGTACTTGGTAGGCTTCATTGACTATTTTGAACTTATCTTCAGCTTCTTTGTCATCAGGGTTTCTGTCTGGATGGTACTTCATCGCAAGTTTTCTGTATGATTTCTTAAGCTCAGCACCTGAACAGTCTTTACTTACTTCAAGTACTTCATAATAATCTAAATCTGTCATTGATATATCTCCATAGCTAGGGAATGATTTGGGCGAATTCTACCATAATTTGGTTATAATCACAAAAATATATATATAGGTAGTTTATTATGGTTGTACATATCGTCACATTTAAATTTAAAGAAGAAAATAAAAAAGCCAATATCATACAGGCAAAACAGATGTTGGAAAATCTCATGGGTGCAGTACCGACACTTCGGAGTATAGATGTCGGTGTGAATTTTTCGACGGAAGAACGCGCGATGGATCTAAGTATCATTACAGTATTTGAAAGCAAAGAGGGATTGGATGCTTATGCGATACACCCTGAACATCTCAAAGTGGTTGATTTCATAAAGACCGTTGTAGAATACTCTAAAGTTGTGGATTACGTACGCGCTTAATGAAACACTACAAGATAGAAGCCTTTGAAAACCTGGTGGAGGCCTTTGGTTCTTTACCTTCCATCGGTAAAAAAACAGCGATCCGTTTAGCCTATCATGCGGTGATGGAAGACGGATTTGGAGCGATGAAGCTGGCACATGCCTTGGAAACAGGTGTTAATGCCATTCAAAAATGCAGTAAATGTCACAATATGAGTGAAGATGAGCTTTGTGCTATTTGTTCTGATCCCTACAGAGATACTACAAAACTTTGCATTGTGCAAAGTGCTAAAGACATCTTGACCATAGAAGAGAGTGGACAGTTTGATGGTGTCTATTATGTGGTTACTGAGGTACGTGATCTGGATGAAGCACACCTGTTTTATGCTGTAGGAGGGGTGGATGAGATCATTTTTGCATTTCCTCCGAGCATTGCTACAGATACGATGATCCTTTACATAGAAGATAAGTTAAAAGGTCTTGAGATAAACTTTACCAAGATCGCCCAGGGTGTACCGACAGGGGTTGATCTGGAGAACATAGATGTGATGTCACTCTCACGTGCTTTAGAGGCGAGAGTAAAGATCTAGCAGCATCGGATAGCGAGTCTATTCGCACTTCTTGTCGATGTACTCCTGTACAAATTGACGTACATCAGCATAGACAAAAGAGTCTTTATACCCCTCTATCTTCCCGCCACTTGCATTGGGATGTCCGCCACCATTTCCTATATGGGCAGCCATCGCAGAGACATCCATTTTGTTGTTGCTTCTCAGTGAAAAGTGCCCTCTGAAGTTCACATCCATATAGAAGTCATAGTCATCATTTTCTACCATACAGGCATTTCCTATGATGGAAGTATTGCCTACATTGTAGCCAAGTATACCCTTGTAGTCTTTATAGTGGATGGTAAGGCGTTGCTTGTCTTTTGTGAGCAGGTCTGTGACATAAGAGGCAACCAGGTTGTCTTTGGTGTTGTTCTCCCCCTGTCTAAAAAAAGTTTTTTTGATCTGGTGTAGATCATCATCCAATTCTATCGGTGCATCTTTACTATCGACTCTCTGTTTTGCTGCTTCTATAAGAGAGAGTTTAAAGGCTCTGTCCTCTGCCGGAAATAAAATACGGTTGACCTCTCTTGCTCCGGAGATCATACCCAGCATCACTTTTCCATATTCGAACAGTGTATCCTCATTGAGCCAAATATCTATGGCATTGATCGCTTTTACGATGGTAGCCAGGTCACTGCGCTTGTCAAAGTCATAATGTTGTTGCAGCCAGTCGTAAGTGATCAGCGTAGCACAACGTGTCGTGTCAAGTTTATACCAGGCAAAACGTTCCGCAGCACTTGCGCCTGTAGCATGGTGATCAAGCAGTTGAAGCTTTGCACCGATACGAAGAGCTTCGTTTTCTATCCAGTTACCCTCTTTGGTCGTAAGGTTGAGGTCAGTGATAAGAATAAGTGCTTCGATCTCATCTCCATGTAAAAATTTGTCCTGTTCGATCTTTTTGACGATCTCAGCAAGTCTTGCTGTGACTTCCGGACCGTAGTTTGCATTATAGCAGTCGATAGTGTCGAAACATTGTTCTGAGAGATATTGACATCCGTAGCCATCGAGATCAATATGTGAGAGGTGGTAAACATGTTGTTTCATTAAAATATGCCTTTTTAGGGTTAAATATAAGTGTATTATAACAATGAAGTACTTGTAGGTCTATAGGATAGACCCTGAAGAGAAGTAATTTATGCGGCTTTAAAGTATGTCGCCCAGGGTCAAACCATTTAAAAAGTCATCTATCTTCGTTTGGAAATTGATGAGAAAAGGTGAAATAGCACAACTGCCTATAGTCCCGTTTGGACAGGTACTCGTGTAGCTGGTACAGTCAAAAACAGCAGGCGCTTTACCTTCAGCAGCAAAAATAATATCATTCACACTGATCTCATTCACCTCTTTGGCTAAGATAAATCCACCATGTGCACCTTTACGTGATTCAAGGATACCTTTTTTTGCAAGACTTTGTAAAATCTTTGCAAGAAAACTTTTAGGGATACACAGTTCATTGGCCAACTGTTCTGCACCGATAGGGGTGTCAGATTTTCGTATAGCATCCAAAGAGAGTAGAGCATATTCACTTGCACGGGTCAATAGCATAATAAAACCTTTTTCTTAATTAGGAGTATTTTACTCTAATTTACATTAAAAACTAACATTATAACAAGCATGGTAGATAACAATATTCGTCTAAGCTTATTATGCTATGATTGCGTTCCCAAATAGAATTTTGGAAATTAAATACCAATCAGGAGGTCATTATGGCTTTAGATCAGGCGAAAAAAGCAGAAATTATTGCTAAATATGCTAGAGGAAACGGCGATACAGGTTCAACAGAAGTGCAAGTAGCTCTTATTACAGAGAGAATCAAATACTTAACTGATCACCTTAAAACAAATAAAAAAGATCACTCTTCAAGATTAGGACTACTTAAACTGGTAGGTCAAAGAAGAAGACTTATGAGATATCTTAAGAAAACAGATCTTGCTAGATGGAACGCTATCAAAGCAGATCTTGGTATTAGAAACTAATACTTCACCTCGTATCAGCCTTTGGGCTGATACATTCTATACATATTACATACAAATACATTCCCCATCCAACTCCCCAAACATTTTATTTTACACGTAAGCTACACATCAATTTGATACCCTGCAAATAGACACTTAGGCACTTTTAACTAAGTTTAGTCATATCAACTCAACTAGTACTTGACAAAGGTACGCTCAATGTTGTATAATTGCCGCAAGCATTAGATATGAAGATGCAATATTTATAAAATTCATAAACAAAAGGAGGTCTGTATATGAGTCAAGAGAATGAAAATCTTGAAGAGCCCCAGGCTGAAGAACTCGAAGCGCAGACAGAAGGAGAGGAGACTGCGGAAGTTGATCCCCTTGAAGCTGCGCTTGCAGAAGCTGCTGACTATAAAGATAAGTACCTCAGAGCCCATGCTGACTTTGAAAACTCTAAAAAACGTTTAGAGAAAGATAAAATGAATGCCGTGTCGTATGCAAATGAAAGTTTTGCAAAAGATATTTTAACAGTCATGGATTCTTTTGAAAATGCATTGGCATCAATGGAAGAGAGTGGTGAGAGTTCTGAAGTCTTGGAAAAGATGAAAGAGGGTGTCAACCTTACGCATGAGCAACTGAAAAAGATTTTAGAAAAAAATCATATTAAAGAAGTTTCTTGTGAGGGTGAATTTGATCCAGAAGTGCATCAAGCGATTATGCAAGTGGAAAGTGACGCACATGAAACAGGTGATATCGTTCAAGTGATGCAAAAAGGGTATACGATAAAAGACCGTGTATTGAGACCAGCGATGGTTTCAACCTGTAAATAAGAATAAATAGAATAGTTAAGGATTTAATATGGCAAAAGTATTAGGAATAGATTTAGGGACAACAAACTCTGCAATGGCAGTGTATGATAATGGTGAAGCAAAGATCATTGCAAACAAAGAGGGTAAGAATACAACACCTTCTATCGTAGCATTTACAGATAAAGGTGAGATCCTTGTAGGTGAGTCTGCGAAAAGACAAGCGATCACTAACCCTGAGAAGACGATCTACTCTATTAAGAGAATTATGGGTCTGATGATGAGTGAAGATAAGGCAAAAGAAGCACAAGAGAAACTTCCTTACCACATTATAGACAGATCTGGTGCATGTGCGATCGAAGTGGCAGGTAAAACATATACACCGCAAGAGATCTCTGCAAAAGTTCTTATCAAGATGAAAGAGGATGCAGAAGCATACCTTGGTGAGACTGTGACAGATGCAGTTATTACAGTGCCGGCATACTTCAACGATGCGCAAAGAAAAGCGACAAAAGAAGCCGGAACGATCGCTGGATTGAATGTACTTCGTATCATCAACGAGCCTACATCAGCTGCATTGGCTTATGGTCTTGATAAAAAAGAATCAGAGCAGATCGTTGTTTACGATCTTGGTGGTGGTACGTTTGACGTGACTGCACTTGAAACAGGTGACGGTGTCGTTGAAGTTATGGCGACTGGCGGGGATGCATTCCTTGGTGGTGATGACTTTGATAACAAGATCATCGATTATGTAGCTGAGCAATTTAAATCAGAGACCGGTATTGATGTAAAAGCGGATGTCATGGCGCTTCAGAGAGTGAAAGATGCAGCAGAAACAGCTAAAAAAGAGCTCTCTTCATCGACTGAAACGGAAATAAACCTCCCATTCATTACAGCTGATGCATCAGGACCAAAGCACTTGGTGACAAAGATTACTAGAGCGAAATTTGAATCATTGATCGGTGATCTGGTAGCAAGCACGATCAAAACAGTACAAGGTGTACTTAAAGATGCCGGTCTTAACACTTCAGATATTAACGAAGTAGTTATGGTCGGTGGTTCTACAAGAGTACCGTTGGTTCAAGAAGAGATGAAGAAATTCTTCGGTAAAGAGTTGAACAAATCTGTGAACCCTGATGAAGTGGTTGCACTTGGTGCGGCGATCCAGGGTGGGGTACTTGCTGGTGATGTAAAAGATGTACTTCTTCTTGATGTTACACCACTTTCTCTTGGTATTGAGACACTAGGTGGGGTCACAACAAAAGTGATCGAAAAAGGAACAACGATCCCGGCGAAGAAATCACAAGTATTCTCAACAGCAGAAGATAACCAACCAGCGGTAAGCATTCATGTACTTCAAGGTGAAAGAGAGTTCTCAAAAGACAACAAATCACTTGGTATGTTCGAGCTTAGAGATATCCCGGCAGCACCAAGAGGTGTACCACAGATCGAAGTAACATTTGATATCGATGCGAACGGTATCTTGACTGTATCTGCGCAAGATAAAGGTACGGGTAAATCTCAAGAGATCAAGATCACTGGTTCGTCAGGACTTTCGGATGAAGAGATCGAAAAAATGGTTCAAGATGCTGAAGCGAACAAAGCTGAAGATGAGAAAAGAAAAGCAGTGGTAGAGGCTAGAAACCAAGCTGATGCACTCGTTCACCAAACGAAAAAGTCATTGAGTGACCTAGGTGAAAACTTTGATGCAGCAGAAAAAGCAAGTATTGAAGCGGCTATCGAAGAGCTTGAAACTGTACTTAAAGATGACGCTGCTACAAAAGAGCAGATAGACGAAAAAGTAAAAGCATTGACTGAAAAAAGTCATAAGCTAGCTGAAGCGATGTATGCCAAAGAGCAAGGCGGTGCAAACCCGGAAGCAAAAAAAGCAGACGATGACGATGTTATCGATGCAGAAGTAGAGTAGGACTCAGCTTACCTATATAAGGACAAGAGGCATGGCCTCTTGTCCTTGAGATAAGATTGAAAAGACGAAATAAAGATTTTGTATTTTGAGTTTTATTAATGTCGTAAAATATGACTAGTCGTATGAGCCAACTGCTGACAAGCAACTAAATTGCAGTGTAAGCGAGGCATTAAATGCCGAGTCGTAAGTTGAATCAGCGTTAGCGTTCTATGAATCAAAAGTCAAACGGATGCTGTGCCATCAGCCACAGGTAGGTACCTTCTTCTCCAGTGGCCACATCAAACCGTATGGGTAACTCCGATACCATGGCACGCAAGCTGATACCTGCATCATATTTCATGTCACTTACAAGATCAAGCGTGTATTGGTCATGCACTCTTCCGGCTTCCGCAAACAGAACGACCTGGAACCAATCTACTTTCGCCGGTATCCATGAGATGTCCTTTAGAGGATTGTAGTCGATGATGGCTCTGTATTCTGCAGCAGCGTAGAAGGCTGCCTTGTCTGAAAAACGGTCCTGGTCATAGCCTCTCATTCTGTTGAATCCGCCCAGTCTGGCACCCTCCCACATAGGGGGACGATGTGCATCAAACCCGGGAGAGATCTCTGTATCATTATCCCAGGAGAATGAGTAGCCTGTCCATAGACTTAGAGCCAGCACATTTTGCTTGGTAAATGAAAACGTATCCAGTTCAAAGTATTGGTTGTATGCAAACTCTAAAAAATCCCAACTCTGAAGGGAGTCTCCCCAGCCAAAATCTTTTGAGTATTGCAGTTGGAACTGGTATCCTCTAGCAGGGTTGATATCAAAATCTGTATTATCATGGGTAAGAAAAAATCTGAGTCCATTGGTATTCCATGTAGGTCGAGATGCTCCACTTTTCCACCAAATGGAATCTTGCCACATCTCAGTGTTTTCCGTGTTATCTGTCTGGAAAAATGTCTTTATCCCTATCGAAGTTCTACCTGTGATAAAAGGAATACCGCCTCCGCAATCTTCTCTACCTACACAAAAACCCCCTTCGAGTCTGTAGAGGCCGGCAGGGTTATCTACACCTTCTCCTATAGGGAGTGTGTATCTGAAGGTGCTTGTGAAGAAGTCGGAGTCACCCGAACTGATGTAGGCATCAGCTTTATCAGAGGTATGTGAGCCATCTATATAGTAGCGGTTTTTTGGAAAATAACTTTTTAAACCCATGAAGGAAAAAAAGAGTCGGTCTGTGTAAGGAAGTTTATAGTCTGAAAAAGAGATAAACCCTCCGGAAAAGCTCGCTTCATCCGGCTGATCATTGATGGTAACATCTTGTGGAAGGCCGGTAAAGAGAGTAGCGAGAAATGTAGTTTGAGGTTGGAACAAAGCCCTTTTCATGGCACTGATACCCCCTGCAAACCCTGTAGCATCACTTGAAAATGCATAAGGTAAAAAAATCCATTCTTTGCCTTTTGTTGCATTGCAATCTTCTTGTGCCGCACTTATAAGAGTGGTACTTAACAAAGCAAATAAGAGATATTTTTTATTCTTCATTTTACCATTATACCTAAAATATTACTTTGGATATTTTTAGGTTATAATACAGCTACGATAGCGATAGCATGAAGGATAGAATATGGATATTAAAAAGTGTAGCACACTTGAAGAAGCGAGAAATGAGATCGATAGTGTAGATAGAGAGATAGTAGAATTGATCGCTAAACGCAATGAGTATATTAAACAGATCGCACATTTTAAAACCAGTGTGGAAGAGGTCAAAGCAGAGGATAGGATCTCAGATGTGATTGCCCATGTGAGAGAACAAGCTATTTCTCTTGGCTTGTCTCCTAACCTTATCAATGATCTTTATGTAAGAATGATAGATGAGATGGTGGAGAGTGAGATCTCTGAATTTAAAAATGCACAGAGGTATTAATCTTCATCCTCTGAATCTGTGACTGCATTGACCGCTGAACCCGCTACATCTACAGTCGTATCTACGACAGAACCTGCAACAGAGATAGGTGCTGTTACGACTTGTGTACATCCCGAAAATAAAAGCAGAGTGATGAGCAGATAGAGTGTTGATCTTTTAAGTCTTGGCATGGTGTGGCTCCCTGTAGTGAATGGGCTGTCATTTTGATGCGGGATTATAGCATAAACTTTTTGTGTACTCCTCTACACAAAGAGTATGTTAAAATATACCATTGAATTAAAAGAAGGTTTGGCATGAATATATTATTGCTTGAAGATGATGTGATACTACAGGAGATCATGGAAGAATTCCTTGTAGAAAAGGGATATGAAGTAGAGAGTTTCTTTGATGGTGAAAAAGCACTTGATGCGATAGGCTCGGGTTCTTATGATATGCTGCTTTTAGATGTGAATGTCCCCAACATAGATGGCTTTGAGATACTTTCATACTTACGTGAGATCGGTAATACCACGCCGGCGATATATATCACCTCTCTTGCAGGGGTAGAGGACCTTAAAAAAGGTTTCGATCTGGGGGCAGATGATTACTTGAAAAAGCCTTTTGAGCTCGAAGAGTTGAATGCCCGGATAGAACATATTGTCAGGCTTTACCGTCTACAAGAAGAGATAGAGTTTGACGGTATGAGGTTTATTCCAAAAGCACATCAGATTTTTCTAAAAGAGGGTGTCATCGAGATGAGACAGAAAGAATCACAGGTGCTGGAGTATTTTATCCGTAATATAGGAAAGATCATCTCTTGCGATGAGATCATAGAAAATGTCTGGGATGATGAAAATATTCCTGCACATGCAACGATACGTACGTATATTAAGAATCTGAGAAAGATGTTTGATAAAGAGTATTTTGAGAACATTAAAGGAGAGGGCTATCGTTTTAACATCGTATGAGCGTAAATCACTTTTTAGTTTTTTAGCTGTTTATCTGATATCGGTCTTTATATTACTCGCTATCATAGGGTACCTTTTCTTTGAAAATAACCGTGTTTCTGTGCAAAATGCCATGAAATTTGAAATGATGTACCAGGCACGCATGCTCTCCTCATCCATCATCATGAAAGCCATGACAGAGGATGAACAAGAGGTCATGGATAGAGAAAAGCTCAAACACTTTTTAAAAAATTTAAAACTTTGCCGCTTTCAAACAGGATATTATGATAAGAGTAAAAAGCCCATCTATACGGAATTTGATGATTTTGAAGTGGTCAATAAAGATTTTTTTATCAAAGATAATAGTTGCTATACCGTGACAGAAGACAAGAGCGATCATTTAGGGGTACACTATATCGTATTGAAAGAGAGTAATCTTGCAAAGATCGTACAGAAGATGCGTATCAGGATCATCGGATATTTAGTCCTCTCTTTCATACTGATGGGAATCGTAGGGTATTTTTTAGGCCGCCTGTTTCTAAGACCGGTCAGGGAACAGATAGAGTCTTTGGATAATTTTATTTCAGATACCACACATGAACTCAATACCCCCATTTCTGCCATACTGATGACGATACAGTCTCTGAAAGATATCGAGCCTAAAAAGTTGCAGCGTTTGGAAGCCAGTGCCAAAAGGCTTTCTGTGATGTACAGTTCTCTCACTTACAGGCTTGAGGGTAAGGTGGAGCCTTCAGAGGTATTGAATTTTTCTGAAGTGGTCAAAGAGCGTGTTGAGTATGTGAAGGAACTCATTGATTCCAAGCGTCTGCATATCTCACTGGATCTTGAACCTACAGAAGTTTTGATGCCTAAAACCTCTTCGTGTAGACTCATAGATAACCTGCTCTCCAATGCCATCAAATATTCTGATGTGGGGGATAGTATTTCTATTACACTGAAGGATCATGTCTTAAAAGTGAAAGATACGGGGGTTGGTATAGATAAAAAGGTACAGGATGATATCTTTAAACGCTATTACAGAGAAAATGATGAACGTGGCGGTTTTGGCATAGGGTTGAATATCGTACTTGCTATTTGTAAACAATACAAAATAAAATTGGACCTGGAGTCTGAAAAAGGAGAGGGAAGTACCTTTATACTGACCTTCCCTGTGGCGAAAAAATAACGTTATTCTACACTATCCATAAGGATACCAATGATATCTGTCATGGTGAGGATACCGTAAAGTTCATTGTTATCAATGACCAGTAGACGTTTAATGCTATTTTGTACCATCATTTTTGCCGCATATTTTACATCCAGTTTTGCAGAGACAGAGAAGGCCGGTGTCGAGGCGATGTCATAAACATTGAGCAGATCGATGTCACCGTCTTCTGCAACAATACTTTGCAGAATATTTTTAAAGGTCAAAAGTCCATAGGCGCCATCTTCTGTATTCTTATCTACAACGACAGAGCGTACCCGGTGCTCCTTCATTAACTTCAGTGCTTCCCTGACTGTCGACATTGCTGAGATCACTATCAATTTTTCTTTAGGGGTCATTACCTTTTCTACTAACATTGATTTCTCCTTTATATCATCGATTTGATATCATGTTCAAATTTGTGTAGCTCTTTTGTATCAAGACCTGCGACATGCGTTAATGGTAGGGTAAATGCTAAACCACTATTTTCCGGGTTGTCCAGATCAAACTTTTCACGAAGTAAGCGCATCACTTGCAGTGAGAGTTTTCTTGGTAAGACAAAAAGCAGCACAGAGACATTTTCTTCAAGTGTGAGACCAAAGAATACTTTTTTCTCTTCAAGCCCGATATTTTTTCCATGTAAAATAGTCACAGAACCTGCGCCTGCTCCCTTGGCAGCTTCTATAGCGGCTTCTTCATCTTTATCCTGTATGATAACGATCAGTGCGGTAAATTTCATAATGCTTCTCCTTCAATATTGGATGGTTCTACCTTCTGTTTCTTTTTATAATACTCTGCGTGGATACCATAGCCCATCACAGTAAGCATCGGAAACAGTGAGGCAAATGCAATGAGACCAAATCCATCTATCAGCGGGTCACACCATTCCAAGTTTTCTGCCAATCCCAGGCCCAGTGCTGCAACCAGTGGTACAGTCACTGTGGAAGTGGTAACCCCACCACTGTCATAGGCAATAGGTATAATGTATTTTGGTGCAAAATAGGTAAATATAATCACGAAGATATAGCCTACAATAATATAGTAATGGATAGGATCACCAGCGACGATACGGTATGAACCCAACCCGATCCCGATAGCCACACCAAATGCTACTATTATTCTAAGTATATTTTGTTTAATTTTCCCTTCACTTATCTCTTCTGCTTTAATGGCGATGGCCAACAGTGCAGGTTCTGCCATTGTCGTAGAGAAACCTATAAGAAATGCGAACAGATAGATAAGGAGGTAGTTCTCCATGTCCGTAAGCTGAAAGGCTATGGTCTCTCCTATAGGGAAAAGTCCCATTTCAAGTCCTACGATGAATGCATAAAGCCCCAGGATCACCATAATGATACCTGTGGCAATCTTATGTAAGTGTGCTACAGGTTTTTTGATAATGATATACTGAAAAAAGAATATCACGATAAGAATAGGAGCAACGTCCTTGATCACTCCTAGAAGTTCCATAAAGGTGTCCATCGCAGAAAATGTATAGGCAGTTGCTACAGACTTTGCACTTTCAGTCGCTTCTGTAACTACGGGAGATAGGGAGCTTGTCTCTCCTAAATTGTAAACGATGATACCGTAGATCTGTACAAATATCATAGGTGTCAGGGATGCAAAAGCGATCAGACCAAAACCGTCTATGGCAGGATTACGGCCTTTGATACTTGAAGATAGACCTATACCCAGTGCAGCAACAAGCGGTACTGTAACAGTTGAAGTGGTAACCCCACCACTATCGTAAGCCAGGCCTATGATCTCTCTAGGGGCAAAAAATGTAACGACTACGACTAAGATGTACCCTGTAATGATATAGTAAGCGATAGGGTGTCCCAGTAAGATACGAAGTGTCCCCAGTGCAATGGCAAATCCTACAGAGAGCGCCACGGTCATACGAAGCCAGAATGCATCTACCAGACCATTAGATATCAGTGCGGCTTTGTCTGCGATAGCGATAAGTGCAGGTTCTGCCACAGTGGTTGAAAATCCTATGGTAAACGCAAAAAGCAATAGCCAAAAGACCGAGCCTTTTTTAGCAAAGTCTATGGCCAATCCTTCACCTATGGGGAAGATACCCAGTTCAAGACCACGGATAAAAAGTGCCAATCCTATTGCGACGATCGTAAGACCTATGACAATCGAAGTGAGATTATCAGGCACAGTCCGGATGATGATAGCTTGAAACAGTGCAACAACTATGATAATGGGAAGAAGATCTTTAAAAGAATTTTTTAGATCTCCATAAAATATATGTAAACTTTCTTTCATTGAAAGAAATTATATCTATTATAAGATTATTATATGGTATAAAAGCATAGGTTCCTCTATCGAAATGTAAAACTGTATCCTCTGGTTTCAACTCTCAGAGTTAAGGGGGGGCTAAAACTTAATCGTTCTTGGTTTTACATCCGGTATTGATGCCAAACAGTGCATAGGGTGGACACCATCCGATGATCGCAGTAAAGAGAAGCAATCCTCCAACCACATCCGCAATGATATTGCCATTCATGATTCCCCAGCCCAGGACTGCTGCACCGACTACAAGCCTAATGATTCTATCTACTTTCCCAATGTTACATGTCATGATCGACTCCTTTAATGATGATAGTGTCATTATGACATAGTTGTGAGGAGTAAGTGTGTAACGCATAGTATATCTATCTAGAATATTCAATGTTGTCTCTATACAAAGATTTTTCGGTATGTTTTCATTTTTAACAAGATATTGATATGTAACTGTATTACAGGAATGTGAAAATAATTTAAAAGTATTTTTTTGTTTTTATTTTAATAATTGTTATCAATTTAATAAGCTCTTAAGAATTCTTTTGATAAATTTCCGCTTAGATAATAATTTAGATAATAATTATCAATTTAAAAGAAAAAAGAAAAGGGAATACAAATGAAAAGATTCACTACGGCATTAAGCCTAGCGGCTATATTGGCAACTGGAGTTCAAGCAGCATCATTAGAGGAGAGAGTGGCAGCATTAGAAGAACAAAACACAGTACTTACAGAAGAGGTACTTGCTACACAGACAGGTGGATTTACACTGGTAGATACACAAAAATCTTACAGCGGTATGGGACCGGCAGCCTCTAAAGTCTATTTTTCTAAAAATCCGCTCTCTATAGGGGGATATGGTGAAATGTATTATGCAAATCCAGAGGAGGGTGGTGATTATGCAGATGTCTATAGATTCATTACCTATTTCGGGTACAAGTTCAATGATTGGATCGTACTGAATACAGAAATAGAGTTTGAGCATGGTGCTAATGCAGATAAGGGAGGTGAAGTTGTCGTTGAGTTTTTATATCTTGACTTCTTGCTCAGTGAACAGGCCAATCTAAGATTGGGACATGTACTCACTCCAATGGGTCTTATAAACCAAAGACATGAACCGACACTTTTCAACACCGTACAACGACCGGATATTGAAAAATACCTTCTTCCAAGTACCTGGCATGAAAATGGTGCATTGGTTTATGGTAGATTTGACACTGCAGACATTGAATATACGGCAGGTGTGATCAATGCATTGAATTTGAATAACGACAAGACTAAAACACCAGATGGGTCTTGGATAAGAAGCGCAAGATTAGGGTCAAGTGAAAAAGCATCATTTGAACCGGCATTTGTAGGTCGATTGGATTATACAGGTATCAACGGACTGACGGTGGGTGCTTCTGTCTATTATGGAGATGGCTCAAATGTTAAAGATGATACTGCTGATGTCTCTGGGCTTACAACAACGATGTTTGATATCCATGCGACGTATGACAATGGTCCGTTCTCAGCGTATGGGCTTTATACACAGACGAACCTGGATGGGGCAGAGAACTTAAGTGGGACAGCTGTTGAAAAAGCAAGCGGTTATTATGTGAATGCATCTTATGATCTCTCTTCTTTGGTGGGACTTGATTATAAGTTACCGGTTTTTGCACAGTATGAAGATTATAACCCGGTAGAAAAGACGGTAGATGGCTTGAATGAAGATACATTTCAGACAGAAATTGTTACAATCGGCTTAAATTTCTTCCCTGCAGATCAGGTGGTACTTAAGGCTGACTATGCGATGAAAGAAGTAAATAATGTAGACAGTAATACATTTTCTTTCGGTCTAGGCTTTATATTTTAATACGTGGATACACAATGAAAAAAATCTTTTTTACACTGCTTCTCGGGACACTTCTTTCCCAAAGCAGTGTTGCCGGCAGCAAAGCATCTGTGGATGAGGTGATAAAATCTTCATTTACAGGGGTCAGTACGATAGAGCCCAAGCAGATCATACTGACAAAAAAACAGTTTTCCCAGGTACAGTCCAGAGCGAAGGCAGCTGTGAGAACTAAAATTTATCGTTATTACGATATTAAAAGTAAGAATGAAAGATTGGGGTATGCAGTACTCATTTCAAGAAAAGTAAGAGGGAAGAAAGCCACTGTACTTTATGCATTTGACAACTCTGGTACTTTGAAGTTTACCGAAATTATGGCATTTGGCGAACCGCCTGAGTATATACCGAACAAAACATGGATGGGTCAGCTTCAAAATAGAGATGCATCAGCGACACTGACTGTAGGAAAAGATATACCGACGATCAGCGGTTCCACCCTCTCGGCAAGGTCGATCACCGAGGGTGCAAGAGTGGCCAGAGCCATTTATGAAATTATTTTGAAGTAAGAGACCATGAAATTTTTAGTGACAAAAGATCTGGCACACTCTACACTGCTGAGTTATCTGATGGGGAGTGTCGTATTTGCGATCCTCCTCTATCTCGGGTTTGATATGGTGCTTCATGGGTATGTGATCGGTTTGGATATGCAGAGTGTTTCTGTGACACTTTTGGGTGATGCAGAGAACTTTGTTGAACCTATACTGATAGATTCACTGCTGCTGCAGGTACATATCGATCTCTTTATGACACTCTTTGCACTTTTGATACTCTCCTCCATCTATATCCGTCTCTATTCGGAAAAAGTAAAGACCAAATGGGTGGTACATCTTCTCTTCATCATGGGAATGCTGGCACCTGTGACATTGCTGCTTGCCTATTTTGCCACTGCATCATTGACAGCTGTATGGCTGATAAGCTTTGTACTGTGGCATCTTCTGGCATCTATCGTTGCTCTTTTGATTCTGAAGAAACTTTTGTTCAAATGAAAAATACAGCACTCTATAACATACCTATCATATATATGGTTATCTATGTCATTTTAATCTTAGTGAGCGGACTGTGGCTCTTTTTGCTTTCTCAGGGATTGGAGTGCAATGAGAGTGTTTTCAGTACGCTGAAAAGTGTTGTCATTACTCCTGCAGAAAAGAGTGTAGAAGGATTGATCGAAGTGGCTACGCCGCATATGTTTGCCATAGGTACGCTTATTTTTGTAGTGGCACACTTTATGCTGTTCAGTACCAATTTTTCACAAAAGATCTCTTTGATCGTGGCAATGGCCCTTTTTGTTTTTGCATTGTTCGATATCTTTTCCTACTTTGCCGTTGCCTTTGGGCTGGTAGTATCAGGATGGATCAAACTTGCGGCACTTTCTGGTTTTGTACTGCTATTTTTGCTGATGCTTGGGCTGGTCGGGTTTTCTTTGTAGTCTAACCACTCAATAGTCACAAGATCGGTCAAATTTCCATAGTGAACCTTTCCTTCATTATCTACCAGTACAAAGCCTATCTCTTTTCTCTCTTTTAAAAATGCCAATGCTTCTGCTTTAGACATCACCGAGAGTGCGGTGGCATAGGCATCGATCTTGGCATTGTTCGCAGTCGTAAAAAGCGATACGGAAACAAATTCACGCCCCTGTGAAGCTGTTTTTGGATTGATGAGGTGATGTTCTTCTTTAGTGGTGGCAAATCTCCTATAGGTACCGCTTGTAGAGATAGAGAGTTGCGCTTTTTTGCTTTTGACCCTGGCAAAGGTCTGTTCAGAATAGGGTGACTGAAGATAGACCTCACATCGATCCAAACATCGGATATCCCCGCTCAGAGCGATGATCCCTTCGGTGATATTTTGTTCATCAAGGTAGTGGGCAACTTTGTCTGCACCATATCCTTTACCCATACCACCCAGGTCTATAGTGATGTTTTTATCAGTCATGATATTCTGATTATCTATAACTATGCCGTGAATATCCAAATGGGCCTTTTCTAAAGCTTCTCTTGAGGGAGAGTAGGTTGTCTCTTCTCCAAAATGGTAGAGTTTTTTTGAGATCGATCCGATCGTGATATCAAAGTACCCGTTGCTCTGATGATAGTAAGATATGGAGAGTCGAAGTGCTTCAGCCAGATAAGGGTCATACGCTACGTGATGGGTCTTGTTCAGTTTTGCCAGTATGGCACTCTCATCATAGGTAGAGAGGGAATTTTCGATACGCTGAATCAGTTCAAAGGATCGGGTGATCTCTTGGCTGTATGTTTCTGGTAGTGAAATGCTTACGAAAGTCCCCATATGAACCTGTGTACGTGTTTGCAGGCCCTCCTGTGCAAGTACAAACAGAGGGTAGAGGAGAACAATGAGAAGTCGCATTAACGCTTCTCTAATATTTCGATGATCCCTTTAAAATCTTTTTCATGCCCAAAACAGCTGTTGGAGTTACAGAGCATAAAACCCTCATTGGTGTCATTTTTCAAAAGTGAGAAAGGGTGAGGAAGGGTATCTAGGTCATTGATATGTGTCTTAAGTGCATCCTCTTTGGCTTTGATAATGACATCATCTTTGAGATAACGGATCACCATACGGCTCATACGCGGAGTAGAGATGGGTTGGCGCATGATATCATAAGAATAGATCTCCAGCGTTTTAAAGACGAACTTTTTATAGACGGTATCCACCAAGGATGAGATGCTATAGAGTACTGAGATCATGGTAGCAACGGAAGAAGGGTAGGAGCTGTCATAAATGTCCGCATTGGTTTCAAACTCTCCGCGTGAGAACTTCCATTTTCCCTGGTCAAAGTACTTTTCAATGGCACTGTTCGCCAGTTTGGTTGCCGTCATAAGATAGGTCTCATCAAGCGTACTCTGATACGCTTCGATGAGCGTTTCCGCAAGATAGGCATAATCTTCCAAAAATGCTTTGATCTTCGGTTTTTTACCCATCAGTGTAGAGTGAAAGAGTTCAGAATTGATATACATACTCTCCAGCAATGCATCCAGAGATCTGATAGCCGGTTTGAGGTAGGCATTATCTGTACGGGAGGCTTTGAAAAGTGTTTTGATCATCATGGCATTCCATGAGACAAGTACTTTTTTGTCTATGAAAGGATGGGTACGCTTTTCTCTGCGTTTTCTCAGTGCCTGTATCGCTTCATCATAGTAAGGAATGTCGCATTGTGCGGGGTCATCTATACGAACGATGTTCTTGCCTTCAAAGTTTCCCTCTTCTGTGATATGCAGTGCCTCGGCAAGTGCAGCATGCTCCTCTTTTGGGATACCGGCTTTATCAAAAGACTTTAAAGCCTTTTCATAGGTATAGACAAAGTATTTACCCTCTTCTCCTTCCGTATCGGCATCCGAGGCAGAGTAGAAAAGGCCCTCTTCACTCCTATTTTGTATCATAAAGTCTATCGTTTCAAAAGCAACAGATCTGTAAAAATCCTTGCCACTGACATGATAGGCTTTGAGGTAGACCTCTGCCAGCAGGGCATTGTCGTATGTCATCTTTTCAAAATGGGGTACGAGCCATTCATTATCGGTAGAGTAGCGGCAGAAACCACCCTCTACAAGATCTCTCAATCCGCCTTTGGCCATACAGGTGAGTGAGTGAAGCGCCATCTCCCGTGTCTCTTTATCTCCGGTGATACGGTAGAGGTCCAAAAGTAGATCAAGCATGGATGCCTGAGGGAATTTAGGTGCTTTGTTAAAGCCGCCGTTCGTATTATCAAAGAGTTGTTTGGCCTGATCTGAGACCCTTGGAATGATACTTAGGTCCAGTTTTGTAGCTTGTATCCTGTCTTCTTTTGGATTGAGGAAACGGAGTATCTCATCGGCTTTTTCAGTAAGCAGCGCTTTCTCTTTGCTGTATTTGTCAGCAATGACCTCGAGTAGACTTGAAAAGCTCATCATCCCGTAACGCGGTTCATCAGGTATGTAGGTGGCTGAGTAAAAAGGCTTTTGTTCCTGTGTTAAAAAGATGGAAGTAGGCCAACCTCCAGGACGCTGGTTCATCAGCTGGTAGACCTCTTGAAAATGTTTATCTATGTCCGGACGCTCTTCCCTGTCTACCTTGACTGCAATGAAATGTTTATTCAGGATCTTTGCAGTCGCTTCATCTTTAAAAGACTCATCTTCCATGACATGGCACCAGTGGCAAGAGCTATACCCTATGGAAAGAAAGATCGCTTTGTTCTCTTTTCGTGCTTTCTCAAAGGCTTCTTCTCCCCAAGGGTACCAGTCTACAGGATTGTCAGCATGTTGCTGTAAGTAAGGGGAGTGCTCATTTTTAAGATGATTTGCCATTTTTAACCTTTATTGTTAACCAATTATTGGTAATATTACACAGCGTATACACGAATAGTACAATAGAATACTATAAAAGTTTAATATAAAAGAGAAAATAATGAATGATTTAGTAAAAAAGTTACTCTTATTGAGTTTCATTTTCAGTACATTTGCATCTGCAGGTTTTGAGAGTGTATTGAAAAAACAGAAGTTTTTATCGCCGGAGGAAGCATTTCAAGTGAGTGCTGTACTCAAAGAGGATGCGATAGAAACCAAGATCATCATGGCAGATAAGATCCATGTCTATAAAGACACATTGATCTATAGAATCATTTCTCCCTCATCTTTAGAATTGACGGTTACAAAACCACAAGCACATGATTTTGATGGTGATATGGTGTATGAAAAAGAGGTGCTTGTCACCATTCCTACAAAAGAGATCACCTCCAAAGTGAAAGGTGACTACACTATTGAGATCGAGTTTCAGGGATGTTCAGATGCAGGTATCTGCTATCAACCTATTAAAAAAACCTTTGATTTCAAAGGAGAAGAACTCGGTCTGTTCGACAAGATATCACAATCTTTAAAAGAGGGGAATACAGCAAAAATAGCAGATCTTTTGGTGAATGAAAGTTCCATATTCATCTTGCTTCTTTTCTTTATTTTTGGTTTATTGTTATCTTTGACACCATGTATTTTCCCTATGATACCTATCTTGTCATCAATCATCGTTTCACAGCAGGGAGGCAATGAAAAACCAAGCGTAGCCCAGGCATTTTTTACCTCTTTGGTCTATGTGGTTTCTATGGCTCTGACCTATACGGCTGTAGGGATCATAGCGGGACTGGTCGGTGCAGATATACAGGCCGCGATGCAAACACCTTGGGTCCTGACGCTTTTTGCAGCGATGTTCGTAGCGTTGGCATTTTCCCTATTTGGATATTATGAGATCGGACTTCCCGCTTCATGGCAGTCAAAATTGAGCAGTGTAAGCGACAATGCCCAAGGTAAAGGTATCGTGGGTACGTCTATTATGGGTCTACTCTCTGCACTGATCGTCGGGCCGTGTGTAGCACCACCGCTTGGCGGGGCGGTACTGTTCATTTCCCATACGGGTGATGCACTTTTGGGCGGGTCGGCACTCTTTATCATGAGTATCGGTATGGGTATGCCGTTGCTTATCGTGGGACTGGGAGCAGGTAAATTTATGCCAAAACCTGGTGGATGGATGACAGCGGTTTCTCAAACGTTTGGTGTGATGATGCTGGGTCTTGGAATCTTTATGCTTTCACGTATACTCCCCGAGGGTCTTACGATGATATTGTGGGCATTGTTGCTGATAGGTACGGCACTCTATATGGGAGTCTTTAATCCTAGCAGCGCGACACAAGGTGCAAAGAAACTCCTTCAGCTCTTGGCTATGGTGTTCTTACTTTACGGGGTATCACTCTTCATCGGCGGGATAAGCGGCGCAAGTTCAATGCTCAGACCTTTTGAAAGATTTACACAGGTGCATATTGGTGCAGCAAACAGTGTATCAATGAGTGTAGAGAAAGAGAGTCACAGAGGCTATAGTGTCGAGCGCCTTATGAAAGAGGTACGTGAGTCAGAGAAGCCTGTAGTGGTGGACTTTGGTAAAAAGTCTTGTACTGCATGTACAGAACTTGAAGAGATTACGTTCCCGGATCCACGTGTACAAGAACATCTTAAAAACTTCACATTTATCAAGATAGACCTCACTGACAATACGGATGCCGACAAAGCATTACTGAAGAAGTTTGAACTTTTCGGTACACCGAACATCATCTTTTTTGATAAAACAAATAACTATTTGCCTGAAAAGAGCTTGACAGGGTTTGTTCCTCCTGCAGATTTTGCCACACATTTAGAGAGTATCACGCAATAAACTCTCATACTTCTTGCTGTATAAAGCATTTTTCTACACCTGATCATTGAATTTTATATGGTTCCTATGATGCTCCTAGGGGGAGTATCATTCACTGAATTTATTTATTACTATCCTATAATGATTAAAAATTAACCATTATGTTGATTATAAATTGTGGTTATCATGTTATCATTTTTGTACAAATATTACAAGACAAGGAACGTAAAATATGAAAATGAGCAAAATGAGTTATATTGCTATCGCTGCAATGAGTGTGATGATGGGAACCACTTCTGTAGCGCAAGCAGAAGAAGTAAACAGTGTATCAGAGATATTGAGTAATGGGAAGTACTCTCTTCAGATCAGACCAAGATATGAATTTGTAGATCAAGACAATGCCAAAGAGAATGCCAATGCATTTACGGTGAGAACAGTGCTTGGAGCGAAATTTGATACATTGGGTGTTGATGGGTTGGCAGCACAATTGGAAATGACCAATGTAAGCAATTTCGGTGCGGACAATTATGCACCAGAAAGTGCAGAATATTCTGTGGTTGCAGATGGTGAGCAGACGAGAGTCACTCAGGCAAATCTCTCCTATGCCAAAGATGGTTTCGTCGGTATGGTAGGACGAAAAGGTGTCAATTTAGATAATATGAGATTTATAGGAACAGTAGGCTGGAGACAGATGCCACAGACTTATGATCTGGCATCCGTAGCATATAAGGGTATAGAGAAGCTTGACCTCATGGCCGCATATGTTTGGGGTGTCAATAGAATTTTCGACAGAGAACTAGGCGGACTAAAAACCCCGGATTTTGATACCAATACAGTATTATTGCATGCTTCTTATAAAGCTATGCCTGAGTTGACCATTACTGCTTATGATTATATGGTTGCAAGTTTTGCGGACCATGTCGGTATCAGGGCAACAGGGGGAACTACACTGGACAATGGGGTGAAACTGAACTACATGGCAGAGTATGCGAAACAGATGGATCCGTCACTCACTGAAGAGAGTGCACCATTCAATGATGCTGAACCTGAGCAGGATGCCGACTACTACAGATTTGGATTGAGCGGGAGTCACCACGGGTTTACTGCGGGTGCATGTTATGAAGTGTTGGGAGAAGCTGGAAGCGGTGCAAGTCCATTTAGTACACCGCTTGCCACACTGCATGCACATAACGGGTGGGCAGATATGTTCCTAGCTACACCTGCTGACGGTCTTGAAGATATCTCTGTCAAACTGGGATACGGAGATAAAACATTTGGAAAGATACTGGGTGTGTATCATAAGTTTGACAGTGATGCAGGAAGTGTCGATTACGGTTCAGAGTTCGATATCGTCTACACGAAAAAAGTGATGAAAGATGTAAATATGATGCTCAAAGGTGCAATGTATGCAAAAGGTGATGCTGCAACGACTTATGTAGATACGAATAAATACTGGGTAATGTTCGATTATAAATACTGATCGAGTTTGCATGTAGAAGGGTGGATATCCTTCTGCAGTAAATAGTAGTACAGGTTAGTGGATTATTCAGCTATAATGTCACTATCACATTGTGAGTATATCACAATACAAAGAAACGGAATAACACACATGAATGAAAAATCAAAAAACCTGCATATAGAGATCGGAAAGATCAATACCCTCGAAGTCGCTAGAGATACGGACTACGGTTTGTTTTTAGAGGCAAAAGATGACAGTGAAGTACTGCTCCCCAATGTCTATGTCATGGAAGATGAGATGCCTATAGGTGCACTGATAGATGTCTTTGTCTATACCGACAGTGAAGACCGTCCTGTAGCAACCACCAAAATGCCTTATGCAAAACTTGGAGAGTACGGCTACTTTACGGTCGTGGATTACAAGTCTTACGGTGCATTTGTGAACTGGGGACTTCCTAAAGATCTTTTCGTTCCTCTTTCACAGCAAAAAGAGTATTTTAATATCGGTAAAAAGTATCTGTTACGTGTCTGTCTGGATGAGCAGACGGGTCGTCTCTACGGTACACAGAAAATAGGCAAATATTTCAACAGGGACATGAGCGGTCTGCATCAGAACAAAAAGCTGGATGCCATTGTTCTGGCTAAGACACCGTTGGGGTATAAAGTCGTAGCCGATAACCAGTACGAAGGCATGCTTTTTGACAATGAGATTTTTGAAGAGATACGTGTAGGCGACCGTAAAGAAGTCTATATCAAAAAGGTGAGAAAAGACTATAAGTTAGACCTTTCGTTACAGCCCATTGGAAAACAAGCAGCGTTAAGTCAGGCTCAAGGCAATATCTTGCAACTGTTGAAAGAAGCGGATGGTACGTTGCCTTTTACCTATAAAAGTGATGCAGAAGAGATCAAAAAGGTCTTTGGCATGAGCAAGAAAAATTTCAAACGTACGTTGACAGAACTGATAGAAAGTAAAAAAATAGAATTAACAGATGATGCAATCGTTTTATTGTGATAGTCTCATGAGTGAAATCATAAAGGAAAAAATATGGAATTAATGGATTTATTAAAAGTAGCTGCATCTATGATACAAGGCAATGGCGATGAAGCAACGGCCGGATTAGATGCAGAGGATATCGCTAATGCGCTTAATACGCTTGTAGGAAATGGTCAGGGTGGACTTGATCTTGTAAAATTTGTAGGCGGATTGTCTCAAAATGGTTTGGGTGAGATCGTAGGATCATGGCTAGGTAATGGTGAAAACAGACCTATCTCCCTGGAGCAGATCACAACACTTCTGGGTGCCGATAACATTGACACCTTTGCTTCAGATCTTGGCATCTCTCAAGAGAGTGCAGCAGGTGCTTTAGCTGATGTCATACCTAAGGTCGTAGATATGGCAACAAGAGGAGAAGCGACGGTCATGGATGAAATGCTCTCTAATGCCGGTGGACCTAATGGGGCTATGGAGATGCTGGGCAAGATGTTCAGATAAGCATCTTAGATGATATGTATCTGATCATGCGAAAACCTTATAAAAACTACTAATATAGAACATTTTATAAGGTTTTTATTTTTTGTGAAATTTGTGTATTAAGTTTTTCGTTTATACTGCATTAAAATAGCTATTTGGATTATCGAAGATTTTTTCTTCAATGACTTCTTAAATATTGTTAAGGAACTGGAAGATGTTTTAGCCAAAAAAAAGCAGTATCAAATGTGTAGCCCCTACCATTGCAGTCAAAACAATGAGTGATAATGAAAATGTCCCAGTAAATTCATTTTTGGGATGTGATCTAAATAAATAGTGAATTCCCAGATGGAGTATGAGAAAAATATCCATAATAATCTGAAACCTATAACGCATACTCTCTGACGAGTGCGTTATAGCCCAGAAGATTAATAGCAGTAGAGGTATATGAAGTATAACAAAAATCCGATACCCAAGACTTTCTTCAAGTCGGTGTATAAAAGGAAACATCCTCCATTCATGAGATGAAATGGCGTCAAGTTCGTGAGTTAACAGAAGTACTATACCGATATAAAAAATAGTATCAGTGAGCATTTGTTTCCTTATTATACTCTTTGTTCTCATAACTATTTAATTAAAGGAACAAAGTGTTTTTCTACATATGATATTTCAATAGTAAGAGTATATCAAAAATAGCTCACATCCAAAACCTTATAAAATATATAACTTTATGATGGTCTTCCATCGAAGATATTTTTTTTATATCAAGACACTTTTGATATACTCTTAATATTGCTATACACGATCGATTGGTATTTTGTTTCTTTAATCAATGGTTGATCGGTGTATTTCCTATTATATTTGGTATGGCTGTTAAGTATTGAAGTTATGGTTATCACAATTCTAATTTTGGAGTTATGCATGAACGAACAGATCAAGATAAAAAAAGAAGACACTGTACGGACCATTGAGTTCTACAATCCACCGTATAACTATATAACCCTTACTATGCTGCGTGAACTATATGACCAGCTTCTCAAAGACCGTGATGATGATTCTATACGGGTTATGGTACTCAGCGGCGGTCTGGAAGATACCTTTCTTACCCATTACGATGTTGATGATCTCATAGACTTTCACAACGCTATCGCCAAAAAAAGGTCCTCCGTTGCCAACCGTATGGCTGCTTATTTTCTTTGCTGGCTGTTTGACAAAATGGATCGATGGTCCTGGCTTGAGCGTATGGTCCTAAAACACACACAAAAGCGTTCCAATGGTGAACAGAGTATTTTTTACTGGAGCCGTTGTCTGCAGATCCTCGAGAACTTTCCTAAGCCTGTAATCGCAGCGATCAACGGCTTGGCACTTGGCGGCGGTTGTGAGATCTCTCTTTGCTGTGATTTTCGATATATGGCCGATGGCGATAATTACCGTATAGGACTGCCAGAAGTACTACTAGGTATCACACCCGGGGGAACAGGTACACCGCTTCGGCTTCCACGTATCATTGGAGAAGGCAGAGCTATGGAGATGCTAATGACCGGTGGGATCTATCCTCCATCCAAAGCAGAAGCGATGGGTCTGATCAACCATGCCCTTCCACCGGATGAATTAATGCCTACAGTCATGAAGCTGGCTAAAAAACTCTCACGTGGAGCCCCCATAGCACAGGCATGCATCCGTAGATCGGTACGAAAGGGCAGCCGGATGGACTGGTCCAAGGGGCAAGTATTGGAAATGGCTGGAGCACTTACAGCCATGAACTCTGAAGATGCGGGCCGTGGTATGAAAGCCTACGTGACCCGTGTCGCCTCCCAATTCAAAGGTGTGGAACCGGAAAAACGGTTCGAGCTCTATGATGACCTTAATAGTGGTAATCTGACAGACTTCAAAGGAGAATAGAAGATGCGGGATCTAAGGGGTAAAGTAGCCGTCATTACCGGCGCGGGCTCCGGTATCGGCCGCGGGCTGGCTATCAACCTGGCAAAAGAAGGATGTTCTCTGGCTTTGGCTGATGTGGATGAAACAGGTTTGGTCGAAACTCTCAAACTGCTTGAAGATAAAAATGTAGAGGCCAGAAGATACCGGGTAGATGTTTCCGACAAAGAACGTGTCTATCGTTTTGCCGATGAAGTGATCGAAGCCTTTGGCAAGGTAGACATCGTTATCAACAATGCAGGTGTACAACTGAAAGAGACACTAGAAGATGTCACTTATGAAGATTTCGATTGGCTGATGGGTATCAACCTTTACGGTGTCATATACGGCTGTAAAGCATTCCTTCCGTATTTGAAAAAAGAGCCCATAGCCAACCTTGTCAACATCTCAAGTGTACAAGGCTTTTTTACTAACCCCAACAGCGGCCCATACTGTACCAGTAAATTTGCCGTGCGGGGATTTACCTTGACATTGGCCCAGGAGCTAAGAAATTCTAACGTCAATGTCTCTTGTGTATACCCGGGTGGAGTGCGTACCAACATTGTGAAGAACGAAAGATTCTACAAGATTTCACAGCCTGAACTCTCTAAAGAGGATGAAGCAGCGAGGTTTGAAAAATATGTATGCTGGATCTCTCCTGACAAAGCTGCAAAGATAATCATTAAAGGCATTAAGAAAAATAAACCTAGTATCCTGGTAGGGCCGGACGCTAATTTTTACGAGTTCATAAGTCGTCTTATCCCTATGACCTGGCAAAAATTAATGGCCAGGTTTTAAAGAGTATTACGTTGAGATACTTATATTGGAAGGATAGAGAAACCCGTGAGCGTCCGTGGTCACTCACAACTTCACTCATCGACGCTCTTTAAAATATAAGGTATACATCCTTAACTAAGGATATCCTTTTTCATCTGTTCAAACTCCTCCTTTGTAATCTCTCCATTCGCATATCTCTTTTTCAATATTTCTAAGGCTGAATCCGTTTCTTCACCTTTTTTGTAATATCCTTCTGGTCCCCACCACGGTACTCGGCAGCCTCCGTGGCCACGTCCAAAAAATACAAAGAAGATGATAATCATAATTACGAACATAAGCATAGGGAAAATCCACATTCCTCCCCCATGCCACATACAAGGTTGATCTGCTATCATAGTCGTTTCCTCCTTATGGTTTTATCTACCATTTGATATGGTCTGACTATCTCTGAAAAGAACAAAAAGTTCTTCTATAGAGTATATCAAAATATATTTATATAAATGAAATTTTATAATAATAAATTATAGTAATGGTCTCTTTTAGTAAGAAATGGATCTATAGTCAGACAGAATATCTGCTTTAATACCTTATAAAATTATATATTTTATAAGGTTTTTAATCTCAATGTTTATATTCTTTGTATGACAATATGTCATACTTATCGTATTCTTTTCATACTTCGCTAGAATAGTGTTAAAACTACGGGATATGATGTGCGATATTTACTTTTATTTTTACTACCCATTTTTGTATTTTCCAAACCTTTTAAAGTAGCCACCTATAATGTGGAAAACCTTTTTGATGCAGAGTATGTTGGTACGGAATATGATGACTACACGGTAAAACACAACTGGACACAACGTATGGTAGACATCAAACTGAACCATACAGCTGAGGTCATCTGTGATCTTGATGCAGATATCCTGGGGCTTCAGGAAATCGAGAACGATCATATACTCCAACAGCTGATGACAAGGCTGAAGAGAGTGGGATGCCCCTATGGATATTCGGCCATCACCCATAAAAAGAATGCACCGATCCAAGTGGCACTGTTATCACGTTACCCTATTGCAAAACAAAACGAGATAGCGGTGAGTACGGCTGCAGGTGTGAGAAATATATTGGAAGTGGAGGTAGATATCAAAGGGACCCCGCTAACATTGTTTGTGAACCATTGGAAATCCAAGGCCTATCATGGGTATGAGAGCAAACGTATCAAGTATGCCAAAGCCCTGCAGTCACGTATCGCACAGATGCCTGAGACAAAAGAGTACATCATATTGGGTGATTTTAACAGTGATCATAATGCTTACCTGACATTAGAAAACAAGATCAACGATACGTATGGTAAAACGGCATTCAATGATGTACTAAAAACCAAAGTAGGCGCCTATCTTGTGGAAGAAGAGGAGATGCTAAAAGCAGATAAGGGTGTACACTATACCTTATGGAAGGAGTTGCCGGTAGATCAGCGCTGGAGCCATAAGTTCTACGGGAAAAAATCCAGTCTGGACCAGATCGTCCTTCCCAGACAGATGTTCGATGGTCAAGGGGTGGATTATGTCAACAACTCTTTTAAAGTCTTTAAAAGATCTTACCTTTTTACAAAGAGAGGGTACATCAACAAATGGGAGTATAAAAACGGTAAACACAGGGCAAAAGGCTATTCTGACCATCTCCCTGTCTATGCCTATTTTGATACCAAGTCTTATATCGCTGAAGAGAAAAAAAGAGCTCTGAAAAGAGTAGAAACAAAAAGCATCGAGGATCTCTATAACATAGAGGCTTTGGAAGGGAAGATCAAACTTGAAAATGTCGTAGTGGTATTGAAAAGAGGCCGTAATGCCGTCGTAAAACAGCGTATGCAGGGACGAGGCATTTATCTGTACGGCTGTGCAGGCAGATTACAAGAAGGGCACAAGTATGATCTCCTTGTAGAAGGCATCAAAACCTATCATGGGTTAAAAGAGATCACCCATGCCTACAGCTTAAAAGACAAAGGTGTAGTAGAGAGTGAACAATATATGCTGAGCGGTGATACTTTTGCATCTAATGAAATACCGCAGAACGAAGTACTCAAAGAGATCTCGGGTATCTATAAAAATAAATTTTTGTATTTCAATGATAAAAAGGTTCCTCTCTATTTTAAAAAGAAGAAATTTACCCCTGCAAATGGCAGCCGTCTAAAGATACACTATGCACATCTTGGTTATTATAAGAAGCTACAAGTAGTGATCTACAATAAAAAAGATTTTGAGATATTGGAGTAAATATGGCATATTATAGTTGGATGTTGGCATTTCACGTGATGAGCTTTGTCTCCTGGATGGCGATGTTGTTTTATCTGCCGAGACTGTTCATCTATCATCGTGAAAATGCTGATACGAAAGCATTTACCGATATTGTGGAAATTCAAGAGTATAAACTTTTTAAGTATATAGGTGTACCGGCGATGTGGGCAACGATCATCTCTGGTGCTTTTATGCTCTATCTGAATTCGGGTATTTTTTCAAGCGGCGGATGGATGCATGCCAAACTGCTGCTTCTCGCGTTCCTTATAGCCTATCATTTCTCTTTGGAGCGTATTCGCAGAACACTTATAGAAAATCCACACTATAAAAGCAGTAAATACTTCAGGATCTATAATGAGGTACCGACTCTTCTGATGATATTTATCGTGATTATGGTGGTGGTTAAACCCTTTTAATCCATTTGTGTTATAATCAATCGCTATCATCTTAGAAAAAGAAATAGATTAGAAAAAGGAGAGTAGTATGCAGTTACCGACTATCACATTACCAAAAATAGAACTTCCGTTTGATATCCCGGTTTTATGGCACCCTGTTGTAGACCATTTTGTCATCGCTTTGCCTGTAGTGATCCTCTTGTTGGAGCTTGTCAATTTAGTGATGAGAAAGAAAGCAATAAGCGGTATGTCTCTCTTTTTGATCCTTTTAACTGTAGTTGCGGCGGTTGGTGCATATTTTACAGGACTGGTAGATGGGAAAGAAGCCTATCCTGCATTGAATGATGTGGCGAAAGAAGCCCTTGCTGCGCACAAAAACTTAGGGACTTACCTGATGTTGGCATCAGGGGTTATCTTACTGTTTAAACTGATCTCCATGCTTACCGAGAAAAGTGTTATAAGAGCCATATATATCGTCATTCTTATCGCATTTGTTGCAGGTATTTTTGAACAAGGTGAAGAGGGTGGAGAACTTGTCTATAAGCATGGTCTGAATGTTGAACAGGTCAAAGTACTTGATGATGAACTCTTTGATGTTCAAGAAGAACTTGATGAAACGACAGAAGAACTTGAAGAGATGAAATCTTCTGCTGAAGCCAAGAGCGAAGAGACTGTGGAAACAAATACTACGCAGACTGAAGCAAAAACAGCCGTAGAGACTACCCCTGTTGAGACCATCACAGAAAGTGTAAAAACTGAAGTGCAAAAAGAAGCAGAACCATTACAGGTAGAAGGCATGCCCGAAGAGATGGTACAGCCCGAAATTGCTACACATTAAGCAGCTATCTTTTAGCTTATGATCCGCCGTCTCCGGCGGGTGTATACTCTATCTCATATCGTTCATCATCTACATCTGTTTTTAAATTTGAAAGATACTTTGCCATCTCTCTGGTCTGATTTTCATCCAGTGCTTTGGCAAATGATATCATGATGGTACCAAAAGCAGAACGGGTCTTTCCTTTTTGTAGATCTTTAAGTCTTCTGAGTAATATGTCTTCCCGTATCCCTTGTAGTCTGGGAGACGCGCCCATACCTTCACCATACATACCATGGCATCCGTTACATCCGTTTTGCAGATAGAGTGCTTCCATTTCGCTGTTTGCATAGGAAAAATATAAGAGGGTAGTTAAAATAAAGAGTTTTTTCAAAAATTAGATCCTTTACTGTCTTCTTATGACATTCTAACAAAAAAATGCAGATAGAAAATGAAAAGGGTCATTTATAGATGATTCGTGCCAGATAAAGCCCTTCAGGAGGAGCGAGTCTGGTGGTGTGCTTTTTTTGGCATTGTAGCTGTTCTTGAAGTTGTGTTAAACTCAGTTCACCTCTGGCACAAAGCATCGCTGCATCCACCATCATACGTACTTGAGAACGTAGAAAGCCGTTGGCTTGGAAATATATGAAATGGTACCCGTTACGTTCTACATAATCGGTACGATAGATCTCCCGAACGGTAGTATGTGTGATGGTACCTGTCTTATGAAAGAAGTTAAAATCATGTTTCCCTTCAAATGTTTTAAGTGCATTGATCAGTACAACAGGATCGAACGTTTTATAATATGAAATATATTTTTGTTCAAACACAGAAGGTTTATGTGTTTTAAAGACATAACGGTAGACTCTTTTTTTCGCACTGAATCGAGCATGAAAATCATTGCTAGCAACAGAGATATGTTTAAAAGAAATATCTGTCAATTTTCGGTTTACATTGTGTTTGAGTTTCTCCAGGTCATACCAGAAATCCGGCAGATCAAAGTGTATGACCTGACCCGTAGCATGGACACCGGCATCCGTTCTTCCACTCCCGATGATAGGTGAATCTATTTGCAAAGAGGAGAGTGCTTCCTCTATGTCAGCAGTGATGGTCAATTTGGTAGATTTTTGTTTTTGAAAGCCTTGATAGCGGCTCCCATCATAACTGATCACAGCTTTTACACGCATAGAAAGGCCCTTAGAAGTACTTGGCTACACGTTTTTTAAAGAGCCACTGCCCGAGTATCTCAACCATAGAGATAGTAAGGATCAAGATAAGAGGATTTCCCCATTTCTCTAAAGAGGATGCGATGACATAGAAGAAGAGAGTTGTGACAAAGATAATGAGAAATGAACGGTTCTGCTGATAACGGGGGTTGATCATGGTAAAAGATGCAACAAGATACACCGAAAGCAGAGGAATGAGGCTCGTGAAAACATAAAATAGGATCCTGTGCATGACCTTCTCTTTACTTTCTTTCCCTTCACTCCAATAGGAGAGGATACTCTGAAACTCAAACCCATGACTTTGTGACCTGTCAAACACTTCCATGGTTTCGTACTCTGCCTGCTGCAATTTGGTTTTTGCATACGTGTATCCATACCCCTTATGCAGAAGCAGGGACGTCACATTTTCATAGTTGTTGATCTCACCCGTCTGGGATGAAAAGAACTGTTCATCTGCTTTATTTGTGCGGTTATAGATAACGATATCATGAAAAGTATCACCTGTTTTCTCTTTGACATACATATAGTAGTCTCCAAACTTTTGACCCAGTTCACCAGGAACGATGTTCAGTTTTGCTTCATTCCTCTTCTCTTCTTTGAAGGCTTTATAGAACTGTTTACTCAATGGCATAGCCAGAAAAGAGATACTGGCCAATAGGAGTGAAAAGAGAAGGCCGAGAAGTAGCAGACTGTTGAGTATCTTTTTTGCTTTCAGTCCGAGTGCATAGAGTGCAATGAGTTCATTGCCTTGAGAGAGGTTGATCAGTACATTTGCCAAAGCAGCGACAAAAGAGAGGGGTATCGTATAAAAAATGATCTCTGGTACAGAATAACTGTACAGGAGGATCAATTCTGCAAAGCTGATCTGTATTTTAGAAGTAAGTGAGGATATTTTTACAAAAAATACGAGAGATATAATAATGAAAAATGGCAGAAATATCGTCAAAAACGACTTGGTGAAGTTTGATGATATATAGCCTTTTACATTAACCATAAATGATCGTTTCCAAGAGTTGTGTAGCTTGTGTATCATAGAGATAGACAATAAATGTGGCTAAAGCCAAGAAAGGTACGAAAGGTACACCTTTGTCTCTCCGGATGAGTGCAGGTATCATTGCTAACAAGGCAGAGAGGAAGAGTGCAACAAAAAAGTTCGGGAACCCAAGCAACGCACCCATCGTCCCCGCAACTATGACATCTGCCCCACCCATCGCTTGTTTTCTTGCGATCAGTGATGAGAGTAGTCCTATCAGGTAGAGGCCGCCCGCTGCGATACTTGCGTAGAGAAGTGCCATCAGGAATTCAGGTTGAACAAGGGCAAAAATAAGTGCAGCAAAGTTCACATTGTCCGGGACGGCCATATATTTGAAATCTATCATCACAAGGGCAAGGAGTGCAGCAAATGAAGCAGCCATGAAAGGCAGATACCAGACCAACCCCAATTTGAAGTAGAGTACAAGAAAGATGATCCCTGTAAGGAGTTCAACGACCGGGTATTGTACAGATATCTTCTCTTTACAAAAACCGCATTGACCGCCCAGTGCCATCCATGAAAAAAGAGGGATATTATGATACCACTTAAGCGGAGTTTGGCAGCTTTGGCATTTGGATGCAGGGAAGACGATACTTTCGCCTTTTGGTATACGGTAAATGACCACATTCAAAAATGATCCTATCATAATACCCAATATAAAAACGAGGATGCCTGTCACTGTTTCTATCATTTAATACCTCCAAAACGTCTGTTGCGTTGTTCAAAATTTTCGATGATCTCCTTCAACTCTTCGCTTGAAAAATCTGGCCAGAGCGTCGGAGTGAAATAGAATTCACTGTAAGAGATCTGCCATAACAGAAAGTTGGAAATACGTTCTTCACCGCTGGTACGGATAAGCAGATCTATATCGCTGTAGGGCGTTTGCAGTGCAGAAGAGATCTCTTCCTCTGTCACACTTCTCTTACCCTCTGCTATAAGTCTGTTTACTGCAGAGGTTATTTCCGCACGTCCACCATAGTTTAACGCCAGTATCTGCGTAAGGCTGGAATTGTCTTTGGTGAGTTCTTCCGTTTGTCTGATACGTTCCTGCAGAGACTTGCTAAAGGCTTCAATATTGCCGATAGCCTGGAAACGTATATTATGTGATTGGTAGGTTTCCAGTTCTTTTTGGAGGTATCGGTCAAGCAGTTTCATAAGGAATTCTACTTCAAGTTTAGGCCGTTTCCAGTTTTCGGTACTAAATGCATAAAATGTAGCGGTTTTGATCGTTGGATGTTCAGCACAGTAGGTGGTAATATCACGAATAACTTCTGCACCTGCCTCATGACCTTTTGTACGACTGAGACCGCGTTCTTTTGCCCATCTTCCGTTACCATCCATGATGATAGCAAGATGCTTGATTGAATTTTCAGACATTGGACGCTTCTTCATGGATCAGCTTTTTTGCTTCATCGAGTATCTTATTGGAGAGTGTGAGCTTATCTGCACGTCCTAGAGAAACTTGTGTGTCCTTGGTAATAAATGTAATTTCATTTTCATTGCCACCGAAACTCTTGGCATCTTTTAAAAGGTTATAACACACTGCATCCACACCTTTTTTATCTAAAAGAGCGGCAGCATTGTTCAATCCCTCTTGTGTATCCATTTCAGCTTTAAAGCCTACTGTTTTTATAGCGCTTTTATCGATAGAGGCCAGTACATCGGTAGTCTGCTTGAGTTCTATATGCCATGTATCACCAAGCATGGATTTCTTCAGTTTACCGCTTTGCGGCGCTTTGGGTGTAAAGTCCGCAACCGCTGCTACCATAAATATATAAGGTGTTTTCATTTTGTGCCTGTCTGTGGTTACTTTTTGGATAGATTGCTGTGTGGCCTCTAGAATATCTTGTGCATCGTTAGCTTCAATGGTTGTCATGGCAGCGGGCAGCTCATCAAACCCCATTGTAGAGATATAGGTGACATTTGCACCCCTCAGATAGAGTGCAATACAGAGTGACTTTGCCATTTTGCCGGATGAGAAGTTCGATATATAGCGTACTTCATCCAGTTTTTCACGTGTGCCTCCACCCGTCACAATGACAGATCTGTCTTTCCAGAACGGATCACTACATAATGCTTTGGCAACTTCAAAAAATATCTCAGTAGGTTCTGCCAGAGCACCGGACCCCACATCTCCGCAGGCAAGGAGTTTATCTTGCGGGTTGATCATACTATAGCCATTGTCCTGTAAAAATGTCATGGCATTGCATGTAGCAGTTTTTGCAAGCATCTGTGTATTGGCTGCAGGAGCAATAAGTATCTTATCTTTAAATGCCAATGCAGTTTGGGTCAAAATGTTATCCGCAATACCCTGTGCGATTTTGTTAATGGTGTTGGCAGTGGCAGGAGCAATCACAAACACATCACACTTTTTACCCAGCTCAATATGATTCATCTCACTGGCCCATGACTCACTCTGTTCTGTTAAAACAGGATTACGTGTGAGAGCCTCAAAAGTCAATGCTGACACAAAACGTTCGGCAGAGGGACTCATGACCACATGTACCTCTGCCCCTGCTTTGACAAATAGACGTGCAAGATCACAGGCTTTATAGGCTGAGATACTGCCTGTGACACCTAAGAGTACAGATTTGCCTGTTAGATCAATTTGCATCTTATTTGTCTCCGAAAAATTTATAAAAGAAGTTTTTGACCGTTCTTAGAGGTGCTCTTGAGATGGCAAGCTCACCTTGCGCTACGTTTTTGTTGATGGTGCTTCCTGCGGCTATCATCACATCATCATCTATGCTCACAGGTGCAACAAGCTGTGTATCAGAACCGACAAAGACATTTTTTCCGATTTTGGTTGGGTACTTGTTCTTTCCGTCATAATTACAGGTAATGACACCTGCACCGATGTTCGTACCCTCATCTATGGTTGCATCTCCTATGTAAGAGAGGTGTCCGGCTTTGACCCCTGTCAGTGAGGATTTCTTCACTTCAACAAAGTTACCGATATGTGTGCCGATGAGTTTTGAGTTTGGTCTTACTCTTCCCATAGGACCTACATCAGAATTTTCTATATGTGCATCTTCTATGACAGAATGCGTTTTAATGTGTGAAGCGATGATATGTGAAGCACCCTGGATGCTTACGCCATTTTCCAATAGACATTCACCCTCAAAAGTGGCCCGAGAATCAATGTAAATGGTCTCTGGCAAACGCATCGAGACACCGGCTTTCATCCACTCTGTTTTAATTCTTCTTTGCATGATCTCTTCTGCATGTGCAAGATCGAGTTTGGAGTTCACCCCTTTGAACTCCTCTTCTTCTACCATGACAGGATGGATGATCTTCGCTTCATCTACTGCCATTTTGATGATATCTGTAAGATAGTACTCTTTTTGGGCATTGTCGTTACTGAGTTCAGGGATATAACGTTCCAGTACTTCTTTTTTAACACAGTATACACCCGCATTGACGGTTTGTATATCCTTTTGTGCAGGAATGCAATCCTTCTCTTCCACGATCTCAACGACCTTATCTTGGCTAATGACCACACGTCCATAACCGGTAGGGTTGTCCAGTTTGATCACAGACATATTGATGTCAGCGTCTCCCTGCATCAATGACTCCAGTGCAGACATCGTGACAAGCGGCATGTCACCATTGAGTATCAATACTTTAGCATGTGTGACTTTGACACCTTTCATCGCTCCGCCTGTACCCGGAAACTGTTCTGCATCCTGCATATGAAAATGTATGCCGCTGTAGTGAGCCTCTATAGCTTCTTGGATACGTGCTGCCTGATGGTAGAGTACCACAGTGATGTCATCCGAGATCTTCTGCGCTGCATCAATGGCATGGAAGAGCATAGGTTTTCCGGAGATTTCATGAAGCACTTTAGGGGTCGTGGACTTCATTCTTGTACCTTGACCTGCTGCGAGTATGACAACACTTATAGACATTTTGGACCTTTTGGGTAAAATTACAGATATATTTTATTATTGTGATTATATCCAATGCAAATTAAAGGTATGAAATTTGAACTGTAAACATTTTGGAAGTTGTGGCTCCTGCGGACTCTATGAAATAGGGTATGAGGAACAATTAAAGCAAAAAGAGCAGAGGGTTTCCGGGCTTTTGGCTCCTTTTTATCAGGGTGACCTGGAAGTTTTTGACTCTCCTAACGATCATTACAGGGCCAGAGCAGAGTTTCGTATCTGGCATGAGGGTGAGAGGTGTGATTATGCGATGGGAAACATCGAGAAAAAAGGTGCCATCACCATAGAAGAGTGTCCTAAGGTCATTGAACCCATAGAGAAGCGTATGTGGAAGTTGCTTGAAAAGATCAATGCTTCTACAGAAGTGTTAAAAGCACGTCTTTTTGCCGTGGAATTTTTGGCAACGACCACCGATGAGTGTCTTATTACCATGCTCTATCATAGAAAACTCGATGATGTGTGGAGTGCTGAGGCAAAAGCGCTTGAAGCAGAGCTCAACTGCAAGATCATGGGGCGAAGCCGTAAACAAAAAGTGATCCTTTCGGATGAATTCGTCACAGAAAAGTTGGATGTCGATGGTAAAAGATTCACCTATGTGCAGTATGAAAGCGGTTTTACCCAGCCAAACCCTGCAGTGAATGTCAAAATGATAGAGTGGGCCATCAAGCAAGCCAAAAGCGTAGGGTATGGAGATTTCTTGGAGAGTTACTGCGGCCTGGGGAACTTTACACTGCCTCTCTCTCACTACTTTGACAGAGTGTTGGCTACGGAGATCAGTAAACGCTCCATTCACGCGGCACTTGAAAATTGTGCATTTAACGCTATCGAAAATATAACGTTTGCAAGACTGGCATCAGAAGAGATGACAGAGGCCTTGAATGGTGTAAGAGAATTTTCCAGACTCAAAGGGATAGATCTGGAGAGTTACAACTTCAGTACGGTACTGGTAGATCCGCCAAGAGCAGGATTGGATGAGGGAACCATAGCACTCATTTCAAATATAGAGAATATTATCTATATCTCATGCAACCCTGAAACACTTGCAAGAGATCTTGCAACACTGACCCAAACACATGAGGTAATCGAAGCAGCAATGTTCGATCAGTTTCCACATACGGAGCATGTGGAAAGCGGCGTATTTTTGAAGAAGAAGTCAATGTAATTCAAGGGGCACGATCGAGTTTGTCGTAGAGATCTGCTTTGACGAGGATGGCGTATTTGCCTTTGAAGCTCGTCTTTTCAGTAATAAGATCTTGATCTATCTTATGCATATGCTTTTTTTTCCGATAGGTAATGATCATACCATCAGGGTGCTCCTGTATGAACGTAGTGATATTTTTTTTACCCGATAAGACGATGATAGGATCATGGAGTCTTCCTAAAAAATGAAACTGGTCATGGTATTTTTTATCCTGTGCTACGGGTATGCCTTTTTGCTGTAAAGAGGAAATTTTTTGTGAAAAGCCAGAAATGTTCTGTTGTGCTAAAAAACTGTGGATGGAAAAATGCACGGCGAAAACAGCTACTATGATACTTAATGCCATGGCCTGTATGGCATTGTGTTGCAACTTGAAATTCTTTTTTGAAAGATAGAGTCCAAGAAGGAACAGCAACAATGCAGAGAGTAAGAAAGCGGTACTGTCTACAGTAAATGTAATGGATTTCGGTGCAACAAAAGGTGCAATGGCAAATACTATGGCAAAGAAAAGATAGGTATACCCTAGAGACTTTGTATAGTTTTTCATGTCAGGGGCAGCAGTCGTGAGAAGCCTTGCACAAAAGAGGGAGAATGCAGCAATTTCCGGCAAGATATAATGTACCTGTTTGCCACTGATGAATGAAAATACAAGCAGTGCTGAGAGCATCCAGATCAACAGCATTTTCAACCCATGATCCATTGTTGCCTGTCTAAATGAACGATACAATGCTTTATGGAATGACCATGGAAAAAGTAGTAATGGCAACAGTGCAAAGTACCACCAAATACCTCTTTGGTGGGCAAAAGAGTTTACCATCCTGTCAGCTGTCTGTCCCCAAAAGATAGCATGTTGATAGGCTTCACCACCGGCAATACCTGCAGGGATCGCCCAGGAAAGTGCAATCGCTACACCCCCTAAAAATGCAAAGAAGAATTTCATATACAAATGTTTATCCGTTTTGTTATCACTCCAATAGGGTGCAAGGAGTAAGAGCGGCAGGAGATGTACCAAAATGACCGGCCCTTTGGTCAGTATGCCAAAGCCGAATGAAAGCGAGATGAGGACAAAGGAGAGAAGGGTCTGTTTCTGTACAGCCTGTACGATACCCAAAACACCGACAAATACCCAAAATGTCAGTATGATATCAAACATAAAAAGTGAATTGTAGAAAGTGAATATCAGGGTACCTGCGAGGATCAGAAGTGTGTTTTGGGCACCTTGAACATCCTCTTTCCATAGTGCAAGATAGAGTCTATAGGCCATGACCAGTGTTCCAAAACCAAACAACATAGGAATAAAACGTACAGTTGTTTCATTCACACCCAAAAGTGACCAGTTTAAATGCACCAACCAAAATATAAATGGAGGTTTATGGTGGTAGGGTTCACCATTGAGCAGGGGTACCAAAAAGGATCCTTTATCCCACATCTCCCATGCGACACTAAGATAACGTGTTTCATCGATGATCCAAATAGGACGAAAATAGATGCCGATAGCTGCTATCAGAATAAGTATGAAAAAGGGAATGGAGAGATGTTTTATCATGACTTGTACGTTTTTCCTTCAGTATAGATAGAGATCAAATACATATCGTCTTAACTTTTGCAGATAGAATGAACTCTTTCCTGAGTATAAAACGTATGATGGGGTATGTGACGGAAAGTATATCCTTATTCTCTTTAACATCATTTTCAATGGTTGAAATTTTATCTCTATCCTAGTGTAAGGGTCAGTCAAAATACGCCATAATGACATAGCTAAAAAAGTATGCATGGAGAACCATTGAGCGCTTTTATATTATAGTACGTTATAATACTGTGAATCTACATTAAAAAAACATATGGAAATAGGGTGATATGAAAAATAACTATAGAATGAGTATCATTGTACCTGTCTACAATGAGGTGGACAATCTTGATAGGATAGAGGCTGTTTTTACAGAGTATTTTGCTAAAAGTCACACCAAAAGTAAAGTAATATTCGTTGATGACGGCTCAACAGATGGCAGTTTTGAGAAAATAATGGAAATTTGTAAAAAAGATGATTTCAGCTATATAAAATTTGATCAAAACTATGGATTGAGTACGGCTATTAAAGCAGGGATTGATGTGTGTGATACAGAGCTTGTCGGGTATATCGATGCAGATCTGCAAACCACACCCTTTGACTTTGATCTGCTCCTCGAAGAGATAGACCAGTATGAGGCAGTCATTGGTTTTAGAGGTAAACGAAAAGACACCTTAAGCAAGAAAGTACAATCCTCTTTTGCCAACTCTATCAGACGCGCTTTGATCGATGATGGTGTGATCGATACAGGATGTCCTCTAAAGATCATGAAAACCGATGTGGCAAAAAAGATACCTTTTTTTGACGGGATGCATCGTTTTATTCCTGCCCTGATCAAACTTCAGGGCGGCCAGATACAGCAAAAAAGTGTTCAACATTTTGAACGAACTGCTGGAGTATCAAAATTTAATATCTTTAACCGTTCCATCAAGCCACTTCAGGATGCTTTTGCCTACCGATGGATGAAAAACAGATATATTACCTATAAAGTTGAAGAGAGTAACCATACTGTATGAGTAGTGGATGGCTCTCGTATGGACTCTTTGTCTATGTTATTGGATTCAGTGCACAAATTCTTTTTTCAGCACGTCTTCTTGTACAATGGATACAGTCAGAAAAAGTGAAGAAAGTACTCACCCCGGAACTTTTTTGGGAATTGAGTCTTATGGCCTCTTTTTTGTTATTTATCTATGGATGGTTACGTGATGACTTTGCGATCATGTTGGGGCAGTCGATCACCTATTTTATCTATATAAGAAATATGCAACTTCAAGGATCTTGGAGAAAGCTTCCCTATCTGTTACAGATCTTTTTATGGATCTTTCCTGCACTCATTGTCCTTTACGCATACAACAATAATGTGATCGATGTGCACCGTCTCTTTAAAAATGAGGATATTCCTTTGTTTCTTTTACTCTGGGGGAGCATCGGACAGATTCTTTTTACATTTAGATTTGTCTATCAGTGGATCTACTCTGAGCGGATGAAAAGATCCCATCTTCCACTTGGTTTTTGGATGTTAAGTCTGACCGGTTCATTCATGATCTTAAGTTATGCCATTTTCAGAAAAGATCCTGTTTTGCTTCTAGGGCAACTTTTTGGGTTTATTATCTATACACGAAATATCATGATGGGACTCAAAAAAGAGTCATAAAGAGACTTTCACTCTTTTAAGTGTAAGTCGTAACAAGAGAGATTCATTCTGTGAATTCCATAGCATAGGCTATATATGACATGTTTCTTTTATGCGACACAGCTACAGTGTGTGTAGTATATCTCCTCATAAAAAGTGATCTCTATACTTCTTTTTTAGCAGCGTATATGATTTTAAATAAGTGACAATTTTATCTGTAAAGAGTCAAATAAGTAGATATAGAAGTTATGTTTTTTTTGAAAATTGAATATATTAATAGATGAAGTGAGTAGAGTAAAAACCCTTCAATGAAGAAGGGAAATGGAACTTACCATACAAGATAGTAAGTTCAAAGAGGGTTGGGATTACTTCCAACCATCTTTCACAATTTGTGCAGATTTTTTGTAAGGGTATTTTTTAACCAACTCTTTGACTGAAAGTTTTTGGTCTCCTTCTCTCATGAAGTGAGCCAATGTGACCGAAGCCCAATAGTCATTTGCATACTCCGTACCTTCTAGCTGTATCGCTACACCGTTTTTATTGACTGCGTGACATGCAGAACATGTAACCGGTCCGGTATATTTACCATCTGGGCTATACTGAAGTGCTTGCTGGTGTGTTGTGACATCTACAGATCTCTCATCACCGTCATATCTTGTTGAGTAAAGACCATGCGTCGACTCATGACATGTTTGACATGCAAGGTTACCATGTGCTTTAGAGTATCTATAGAGTGAATATTTGTTAGGCTGATCGATCGGGAAGTATTTACCACCGGTATCTTGCTCAACAAACGGTGCTAAGTGACAATCTGCACAGTGAGGCTCAGAAGCTGCCAACCACCAGTCATTACCGGCAGAAGCTGCTGAATACGGTACATCTCCACCTGTTTTATGATTCCAAGGTTTGAGATCCAGTTTACCGTCTTTACCTACATTTTTAACCAATGTTGCAGATTTGTGATCTGCGTAGTAACTAAGGACTTCATCCTTCTCACCAGTTGATTTAGGGTCTGCCCAAGAAGCAAATTTCTTCATGTCTCCACCTGTGATACCTGCTACCATTTCTTTAAGAGATTTGTTTCTCAGTGTTTTCCCTTCTTGTTTGGAATCATTTGTCAAGTCATCTGTAGCATAGAGTGCTTGCGCCACTTTCGTGTGACAGTTCGTACAGTATAAACCTCGAAGTTCACTGGCATCTTTACCATGCTCATCTTTTGTTGCAACGTTCTCAAGCTGCCATTTACCATAAGCATTAAGGAAGAACGGAGGTTTAGCATTAGGGTTGGAGTGTGCATCACGTCTTACATAACATCCACCACCGGATTTTCTGATATCACCTTTAGAGAATCTTGCTTCACCATATCTGTCTGTTACACGGAATGGGTTCGTGTCATCATTCATATTAGGGTTTTGGAAGTGTGTTGGGTGACAAGATTGGCATGATTGTGATCTCCCCGCAGCATCAGGCATAGGCACCATTGCAAGGTGGAATCCGTGCACCGCTTCTGAAAGAGGTTTTGCCTTCACGGTTTTGTAACCCATTGCTGTGACTCTTGGTTCTTGAAGGTTACCAGAAACATTATCCCCGTGACAGTCAGTACAATTCACAAAACCGACTTTACCTAAACGCTGTGCAGGTGCATCCGGACGATAGTCTGCAAGAAATGTCGTACCATGATGCTTATCGTGGAGTGAAAGGATATTGATAGAACCTTCAGAAAGTCTCGCCATATACTCGGATGTATCCGGGTACGATTTCCAGTAGTCATACTCTTGATCTCCTTGTTTGAGACCTTCATCTCTAGCCATTTGAGCTGCTTTACCGGTACGCGAGTGACATGAATAACAGTTAGGAATATCCACAGGGTTTGTACCGAAGTAAGAAACCGCGCTTCCATCAGGCTGTTTTATCTGCTGTCCTGCATCTGTATGAAGTTCAACGGTAGAGTATTGGAAGGGTTGGAAATCTCTTTCTGTGACCGTACGAAGTGAACCTTTTCTTGTACTATCGTTGAATGCTGTCAGAGGCAGACCCAGTGCATCCCATAAGTGTGAAGCTGTCAGGACAAGTTTAACATCTTTTACCGGAGGTACGAGGGTATCGGTCATCACCACGTTACCACCGTCTTTACCGGCATAGGTCATATACCCGGTCATAGGTGCGCCAGAAGGACCATGGTCCACTTTTACCTGGATCTGACGGCCTACTCTAAGTCGGTCCTTCTCTGTGACACCTGCAGGCATGGTACCTTCAAGATCTTTGTAGATAAAAAGGTGTGTCCATACATAGTTGGCAACATTATCACCCGGACTGTCAAGATGCCCATCCCCATCGGCATCTTTCGCTACCATCCAGTATTTCATTTTATTCCCTTCAGAGTATGAGTTGTCTCTGGTATAGGCAAATAGCTTTACATTGTCATTGGGTGTCATAAGCTTAGGAAGGCTGCTCCCTTTTCCTACCCTGATCGCTTGTGATTGGATGGAGTTGTATGGAGGGATTACACAACAATAGCTCATATCAAAACCGACACAGTGCATACCAAGTTCGTAGTTTACGAACATGCTATAGTCTGCTTTTGGTTGATAGGCGGTTTTTCCTTTTATTTTTACTGCTTCTAATTTATCCATCGAAAACGGCGGCGTTTTGTCATAATCAGCGGCAGAAAAAGCAGCAGTAGTAAGAAGTGACAAGGCTACGGTGCTTTTTACAATTTTTGAAATCATTTTAGTCTCCTTTTAAATTTGATTACCATTTATTTTTACATGTGTGATGTTAAGAAAACTTTAAAATATCATAAAAATACAAATATTTTAATATAATAAATGATTATTATTTTCTATATGAATAGTTATTATAAGTTTGGTGAATAATTGTGAAAAAATGAGGTTTTAATGGAAGAATAAGTACGTCAGATAAAGAGGGAGAAAAGGTATATTTCCCATTTGAATAAATTGACTTTTTATTGCTGGAGAGTAGAACATATGTGGAAGGTACATTTCACCGGTAAACTGTACCTTTCATATTATATAAATGTATAGCGTAGAGTCTATCTATCTCGTACTATTTTACTTTTCTGTTGTTAGGGTTAAAATCTAAACCATGAAGTGCTTCAATGGCCGTATCGGGTTTTTTAGCCTGTACTTTTTTCATGACATTGATAGGCCTGTCCATTTTATAGAGTTCCGTTCTGATCACTTTCCCCTCTTTGTCATACCATCGTTTTTCTCCCTCTTTATATCCATGTTTATAGATGACATCATTGTTAAGTGTCCCATCTTCATTGTACTCTTTTTGCAACCCCTCTTTTTTACCATGTTTAAACATGACCTCAGAGGCGAGTTTTCCTGTACTAAAATAGTATTTCTCAGGACCCTCTTTATGGTCATTGATATAGTTGACCTCTATACGCAGTGTACCGTCAGCATAAAATATTTGATTCATACCGTGACGTTTCCCTTTTTGATAATGGATCACTTCAAGATGATTTCCTTCTCTGTCATACCAATTGAGCGGTCCTTCTCTTAACCCTTTAACGTTCTTCACTTCGAATGCCAGTTGACCTGTATTATAATAGACCTTTTCTACTCCGTCTTTGACACCCTCTGCAGTTTCTGTTCTTGTACCTTTGAGATATTCAATCTGTGATTTGACCACGCCATTTTCAAAATGATCTGTAAAAAGTTCTGCCTGTAGTGCAGCTGTACAAAGTAGGGTAAGTGTGATGATAAGTGTTTTTTTCATAGTAGTCCAAGTTATGCTATTAAGGCTTGATGTTCAATTTTACTACAGTAATTCTGTACCACTTTCATACCTGCCTCTTTAGCCTTTTGTGCTGCATCATTATTCACCAGTCCAAGTTGACCCCAAAATACTTTAACATCACCTCTTCTAATGCATGCATCTGCGATCGCATCAAAAGCATTGGGTTTTCTGAAGATATTCACCATATCGATCTCAAAAGGGATCTCTTCAAGTGAACGGTAGACCTTCTCTCCTAATATTTTCTCTTCTTTAGGATATACAGGGACTATTTTATATCCGGCATTTTTAAGATATCTTGCAACCATATTGCTTGCTTTGCTTTCATCCGGTGAAAGACCAAGTATCGCGATCGTCTTGACACTTTCAAATATTTCTTTCATCTCTTCACGGTTAGAGTTGACCAGCGGCATTTCACATTTCATGCTTTATCCTTAATTTTGATATACTTCGGACAATATAATAGCTAGGAAAGATAATGTTAGACTTAAAAAGTATCCAAAAAGCCTATGAAAGAGTATCGGATGTTGTACACCGTACACCCTTCTCTTACGCCCCTATTTTAAGCCAAATGAGTGGCTATGAGGTGTACCTTAAAAAAGAGAATCTTCAACGTACCGGTGCCTTTAAACTTAGAGGTGCTTTTAATAAGATCGCTTCTTTGATAGAAGCGGGTGACAGAGGTGGCGTTGTTGCTTCTTCTGCTGGTAACCATGCACAAGGTGTGGCTTTTTCAGCAAAATATTTTGGTATCGAAGCCACCATTGTCATGCCGGAATCCACACCGCTTACCAAAGTGATGGGGGTGAAAGAGTTTGGTGCCAATGTGATACTTCACGGCTCTAACTATGATGAAGCCTATGGGTATGCTGTGAAATTTGGGGAAGAGAACAACTATACATTTGTACACCCTTTTGAAGATGATGAAGTGATGTCAGGTCAAGGTACGGTAACCCTTGAAATGTTTGAAGATCTAGCTGATCTTGATGCACTTGTTGTCCCTGTAGGCGGGGGAGGGCTTATCTCTGGTATGTCTGTGGCAAGCAAAGCACTGAAACCTCAGTGCAAGATCATCGGTATCTCTGCAGCAGGAGCACCTGCAATGAAACAGTCTTACGATGCAAAAACAGCGATCGATACGACTTCTGTAAGGACGATCGCCGATGGTATTGCCGTAAGAGATACTTCACCGGTCACTTTAGAGTATATCTTAAAGAATGTGGATGTTTTTAGTACAGTGTGTGAAGATGAGATCGCTGCTGCCATACTCTTTTTACTGGAAAAACAAAAAGTATTGGTAGAGGGAGCAGGTGCCGTAGGTGTCGCCGCACTTTTACATGGAAAGATAGACTTACCTAAAGGTTCAAAAGTAGCGATAGTATTGAGTGGTGGAAACATAGATGTGACAATGCTTTCTTTGATCATTGAAAAAGGATTAATGAAGTCTGCACGTAAGATGAAACTGCTTGTTACGCTCGTAGACAAACCGGGAGCTTTACAGGCATTGACCGAGATACTTACAAGAATAGGTGCAAATATTGTACAGATAGGCTACGACAGAACATCTATAGACCTGGAATTCGGTGATGCAAATGTCTCTGTCTCCTTGGAAACCAAAGGGGTGGAGCATCAGGAACAGATAAGAGAACAACTCAAAGAGGGTGGATTTTCTTTTAAAGAAGAGCATTGATGATAGCGATAGATCTAGGTTCAAATACCTTACGGGTATTGGAGTATGAATGTAGTACAGGTACACAGACAGCTGAATTTGAAAAGATCGTGAAGACGGCAGACGGTCTGGTACAGTATGGGGTGATCAATAACGATGCTGTAAAGAGGGTCATCTCAGCCATACTGGAAGCACAACAACAGATCGATTTCTCCTCTTCTGTAGTCAGGGCTGTCACAACCGAAGCTGTGCGCAGAGCAGTGAACTCGGATGAGGTACTTGCTCAGATCCAAAAAGAGACAGGTGTGCATTTTGATATCATATCCGGTGAAGAAGAAGCAAGGCTCACTTTACTCGCGGTAAAGCACAGACTCTCCGCATTGCAAGTTATTTCGGAGAGTTTTGTGCTTATTGATATAGGTGGAGGTTCTACTGAACTTATCTTTCATTATGGAGATGAAACGATCTCCAAAAGTTTTCCTTTAGGGATCGTGACCATTGCACAAACCTATGAAACGTTGGAAAAGATAGAGAAAGCCCTTCCCAAAGAGATGGCAGAGATGCAACGATTTTGTGAGCACCTTTATGATAGTAAAGGTAAAATCAATACTTTCGTAGCCACAGCCGGGACACCTACGACCGTAGCGGCCATGAAACTCGGACAAAACTATGAAACCTATGACGCATCAAAGATAAACGGTACATCCCTTGAGATAGATGAGTTGGACCTTTACTTGAAAAAATTACTCTCTATGCCATTTGAACAGAGAGAGATCGCTGTAGGTACGGGACGTTCCGATCTTATCGCTGCAGGTATACTTATCTATAAACAACTTTTCAGATTATTGGGATTTGAAAGTGGTATTGTGATAGATGATGGCTTACGTGAGGGTGTAGCGATAGAAGCTTGCGGGCATCAGGCCCATTAAACTCTAATCTTTTTTAGATATAATCAAAAAAAATTTAAATGGAGTGTAGACCATGCAAATGAGTGGTGCACAAATGGTGTGTGAAGCGATCATCGCTGAGGGTGTTAAGACCGTATTCGGTTACCCCGGCGGGGCGATCATGCACGTTTATGATGAAATTTACAAACAAGAAGGGTTTGAGCATATCTTGAACCGTCACGAACAGGCAGCTGTTCACGCAGCAGATGGTTATGCAAGAGCTACAGGTGAAGTGGGTGTTGCGATGGTGACAAGTGGACCAGGATTTACAAACGCGGTCACCGGACTTGCAACTGCCTATATGGATTCCATTCCTATGGTCGTTATCTCAGGACAGGTGCCTTTGTCGCTTATCGGTACAGACGGATTTCAAGAGATAGATGCAGTAGGTATATCCAGACCATGTACAAAACATAACTTTCTGGTACGTTCACTGGAAGAACTTCCTCGTTTGTTGAAAGAAGCATTTTACATCGCGCGTTCTGGACGACCGGGACCGGTACTTATCGATATTCCTAAAGATATCACTGTGGATATCGGTGAGTTTGTTTATCCTGATTCTGTAGATATCCCTACGTATAAACCAACATACAAAGGAAACAAAAAACAGATAGAGAAAGCAGTTGAAGCGATAAAAAATGCTAAGAAACCTCTGCTTTATATCGGGGGTGGAGCTGTACTTTCAAATGCAAGTGACCTTGTACGTAAATTGGCTGAAAAAACACAGATCCCTACGGTTGAAACATTGATGGCAAGAGGTGTGATGGGAGCAAAGAACCCACTGCTTCTTGGTATGTTGGGAATGCATGGAAACTATGCATCTAACATGGCGATGTCTGAGACAGACCTGGTTATCTCTCTGGGTGCAAGGTTTGATGACAGGGTGACAGGTAAACTTTCCGAATTTGCCAAATATGCAGACATTATTCATGTAGATATTGATGCAGCGAATATCGGTAAACTGGTTGATGTTGACTATCCTATCGTAGGTGATGTAACCGAAGTTCTTGAGGCGATGTTACCGCTTCTTGATGGTATCGATACGGACAGATTCCAGGCATGGAGAGAGATATTGAAGCGTTATGATGAGCTTCACCCTCAATCCTATGTCGATTCAGATGAGGTTATCAAACCGCAATGGGCCATAGAGCGTATCGGTGAACTGGTAGGTGAAAATGCCATCATTACTTCAGATGTCGGACAACACCAAATGTGGGCAGCACAGCATTATCCGTTTGACAGACCGCGCCAGTGGATCAATTCCGGCGGACTGGGAACGATGGGCTTTGGTTTCCCTGCAGCATTGGGTGCTAAAAGAGCCTTCCCTGATAAAACGGTGATTAATGTCACAGGTGACGGTTCGATCCTGATGAATATGCAAGAATTGGTGACGGCAGCTGAGTATAAAATACCGGTCATCAATCTTATACTCAATAACCATTTCCTGGGGATGGTTAGACAGTGGCAGACATTCTTCTATGAAAAACGCTACTCTGAAACAGACTTGACATTCCAACCAAATTGGAAAGCCTTGGCTGAGGCATGTGGCGGAATAGGGTATGATGTTACCACCAAAGAAGAGTTTGATGCAGCGATCAAAGATGCGATAGCGCAAGATAAAGTATGTTTCATGAATGTTGCCGTGAACCGTTATGAAAACGTACTTCCAATGGTACCAGCAGGTGGAGCACTCTTTAATATGATGTTACCGCAAAAAGGAGAGAAATAATGGAAAATTCTATGAATGAAAGACGTGTTATTTCTGTTATCGTATTGAATGAGAGTTCTGTTCTTGCACGTGTAACGGCACTTTTTGCAGCACGTGGGTATAACATCGCATCACTCACTGTGGCACCTATCCCTGATAGTGAAATGTCACATATTACGATTGAAACGAACGGTTCTCCTAAAGTCATGGAGCAGATCACCAAGCAACTACATAAGCTCATACCTGTCTATAAGGTGATCGAGCATGAAGAGATGGTTGAAAAAGAGATGGTATTGGTGAAGTTCCCTATTACAGAGCACTTAAGCGATATTGGCGCATTATGTGCAGCATATAATGGTGGTATCGCAAATGTGGGTAAAGAGATGATCATTGCAATGGTAGCAGATGAACCTATACGTATACAGCATTTTATAGAAGCAGCACAACGTTACAATCCTTATGAGATTGTACGTGGCGGTGTTGTAGCGATAGAAAGATAAGAATTATTTTACTTCTGTCACTCTTCTCTAAGGAGGGTGACCCCTACTTTAAGTTAAAAGGACCACTTTATGACTTACCCGCTTTCTCAAATATCAGAAGATATCGGTGTAGATTTTCATGGTGAAGATATCACTATAGAAGGGATACATACCTTAAGTGAAGCTACTTCCACACAACTCAGTTTTTTTACAGACAGCAAATATGCTTCACAATTGGCAGATACCAAGGCTGCTGCAGTATTGATTGATGAAAAGCATGCCAAACTGCTGCCTTCCGGAACCATTGCACTGATCACTGATGAAGCCTATCTTAAACTGGCACTGGCCTCTAAGTTCTTTGCACATAAACTTGAAAATGGGACATCAGAGCCTACTGTAGGTGAGGGATGTGATATAGACAAGAGCGTCTCTTTTGGTAAGAATGTGACACTTGGAGACCACGTGACCATTTTACCGGGTTGTTATCTCGGAGACAATGTGACTGTTGGTTCCGGAACAGTATTGCATCCTAATGTGACCTTGTATCATCATACAAAAATCGGTGCTGAGTGTATGATTCATAGCGGTACCGTGATCGGTTGTGATGGGTACGGCTTTGCACATACAAAGCTCGGAGAACATGTGAAGATCTATCAGAATGGCAATGTCCTTGTAGAAGATAGGGTAGAGATCGGTGCGAATTGTGCCATAGACAGAGCCGTATTTGGCACTACCTATATACGCAAAGGTACCAAACTAGATAACCTTATACAGATTGCACATAACTGTGATGTAGGAGAACATACCCTTTGTGCAGCACAGGTGGGTCTAGCAGGTTCTACCACTTTAGGCAGAAATGTGGTCATGGGCGGACAAAGTGCCACTGCAGGACATTTGGAAGTGGGTGCCTTTGCAACTATTGCAGGGAAAGGTGGTGTCACGAAATCTCTTGAAGGCGGTAAAACCTATGCTGGTTTCCCTGCTATTGATCATAAAATGTGGTTGCGTCTGCAGGCAAAAATGATGGGTTTGCTCAAAGGTAAAAAATAGTTAAGTCATTGTAATATACTCATTGATATAAAAATTTTAAAGGAGTATATATGAGCGGAACAGTCACAAAAATAGATGAAATGACTTTGAGCGGTACAAAAGACGGGAAGATTACGGTTACGACAGTAGAAGAACCATATGGACCAAAGAGTGAAAGTGTAGCAAGTATCGGTATTTCACTGCAGGCAGGTGCTGAAGAACCGGATTGGAAAGTGCATATTCCTAAAGCAAATATCGATGCAGTGATCGAAGCATTGCAAGAGGCAAAAAAGGCATTATAGTATTGTAGATACTTTCTGGTTAATGGGATGACCCCATTAACTACACTTCATCATGCTTCATGACCTTGTATTTGTCGAAAGCTCTTTGCATGAGGTCTTTATCAGGGATCTTTCTTCCTGCAATATATCCGATGATATTGCCATCATCATCCAACTTGGGTTTTATCCATACAACAACATTGTAATATTTCCCTTCACTTGTCATATTTCTGACAAAACCTTCCCAGTAGTTTCCACCTTTTATTGTCTCCCATAACTCTTTGAAGGCAGCTTTTGGCATATCTGGATGTCTGTTTATACTGTGTGGTGAGCCGATGAGTTCTTCTTTCGTATAACCGGTAAGATCACGAAATTTACGGTTGGCATAGGTGATGATACCTGCCGGGTCAGTCTCCGTGATCATCACACCACCATCAAATGGCACTTCTATATCTACAGGATCCGGCTTTGTGATCTCTTTACCTGTAATAGTGTTTTTAATTGTTTTTCCCATTATTTCTCCAAGGACAATAGATAAGTTGCATTAAAAGTATTATAGGACAAAATGGAGTACAAATGCAGAGCAAACATATCTGGCAGTTTGGCGATCTGCATTGAGACCCATAACTTTCTGTCCTCACTTTACAATGAGTTTAGCTTTTACATTAATATGGTATCTATCTAAAGCTTATATGGACATAATGCACTACCTTATGATAAAGATTAATCATATTTTCTTCATACTTTGCTACAATTACAGAATTATGATAAAGGGGCGTTTTTTGTCTATTACAGAAACAATCAAATCACTTTTACAAGAGCGTATACTCGTCATCGATGGTGCAATGGGTACTCAGATACAAGATCTTAAAGTTCCATCAGAAGCATGGATCGATGATAAAGGTGTGGATCAGGAAGGATGTAATGAACTGCTGAACCACACTGCACCAGAACTTATAGAACGTATTCATAAGCGTTATGCTATGGCAGGGGCTGATCTGCTTAAGACGAACACATTTGGTACGATGCCCTGGGTACTTGATGAGTATCAGATGGGTGAACGCGCCTATGAACTTTCTAAAAAAGGTGCTGAAATTGTCAAAGAGGTCTGTAAGGCATATGGCACACAGGAGTCACCAAAGTTTGTCTTAGGTTCTATAGGGCCTGGGACAAAGCTTCCTTCTCTGGGGCATATTCACTATGACGAGATGTATGCAGGATATAAACTTGTCGCACTTGGGCTTATCGATGGCGGATGTGATGTTTTTCTTTTAGAGACCTGTCAAGATCCTCTACAGATCAAAGCAGCACTACATGCTTGTCAGGATGCAAATGAGGAGCGTGGCAGCAAGCTTCCGATCATGGTTTCAGTGACCATTGAGCTCAGCGGTACGATGCTTATAGGGACCAATGCAGAAACTATCGTTACTATTTTGGAGCCGTTTGATATTCTCTCTTTAGGATTTAACTGCGGTACGGGACCGGACCAAGTCAAAAAACACCTCAAGACACTCTCTGAACTTTGTAATATACCTATCTCCGTGCATGCGAATGCAGGGTTGCCACAGAACCGTGGCGGGTATACCTACTATCCTATGGGACCGGATGAATTTACTGAAAAACAATTGGAGTTCACAGGGTATGATGGCGTAAGCTTTTTAGGTGGATGTTGCGGAACAACACCACAGCATATACAAGCACTCAAAAAAGCAGTTGAAGTGATAGTTCCTAAAACACCAACAGGTAGTATCAAACCAAGTGTTGCATCTTTGTTCAACACTGTTGAGCTTTTTCAAGAACCTGCGCCATTGTTGATAGGAGAGCGTTCTAATGCGACGGGTTCAAAGGCATTTAGAGAACTTATATTGGCCAGTGACTATGAAGGTACACTGACGGTAGGTCAAGCACAGGTACGAGATGGAGCACATATGCTCGACGTCAACGTAGAGTTTGCAGGGCGTGATGGGGCCAAGGATATGAGAGCGGTCATGGAGCTTTATAATCAGAAGATTCCGCTTCCTTTGATGCCGGATGCAACACGACCCAATACCATCGAAGAGGGACTTAAGTGTATCGGTGGAAAGCCTATCATCAACTCTACGAACCTCGAAGATGGAGAAGAGAACTTTGCAACCTATTGTAAGTTGGCCAAAAAGTATGGGGCTGTGCTTGTCTGTCTTGTGATCGATGAAGAGGGGATGGCAAGAACCAAAGAGAAGAAAGTAGCAGTGGCAAAACGCATGTATGACCTTGCTGTGAACACACATGGACTGAAACCTCAAAATATCATGTTCGATATGTTGGCCTTTACTGTGGGGACAGGTGAAGAGGAAGACAGGTTTGCAGGAAAGAATGCCTATGAAGCCATTAAAGAGATACATGAGATCTACCCTGAAGTAGGTTCTACGCTTGGACTTTCAAATATCTCATTCGGTTTGGAAAAGCATGCAAGATTCTACCTCAATTCAGTCTTCTTACATCACTGTGTACAGGCAGGTATGACCTCTGTGATCATCAATGTAAAGCACATTATACCACTGGCTAAAATGACACCAGAAGATATTGCAGTATGTGAAGAGCTGCTCTTTACCCCAGATGAGCACTCACTCTTTAAATTTATTGACCATTTTGCAGATGCTGTGGTGGAGGATGAGGGTGCCGATGAGGCTTATGAGGCGATGAGCAGTGAAGAGAAGATCAAAAAACTGCTTATGGACGGTGACAAAGAACGGATGCTCCCACTTGTGGAAGAGGCTCGTCATGAGATACACCCGGATATGATCGTTAATGAGATCCTTATCGATGCGATGAAAGTGGTGGGTGAACTCTTTGGTTCGGGACAGATGCAGCTTCCTTTTGTTCTTCAGTCAGCTGAAACGATGAAAGCTACAGTAGATTACCTCAATCCCCACCTGACCAAACAGGAAAAAGAGACAGATACCACACTGGTCATCGGTACGGTCAAAGGGGATGTACATGATGTGGGTAAAAACCTTGTAGACATTATCCTTTCAAATAATGGCTTCAAGGTGATTAATGTAGGGATCAAAACCGAACTTCAAGAGTATCTGGATGTTCTAGAAAAACAACCGATACAGGCTATAGGGATGAGTGGTCTTTTAGTAAAGTCTACAGCGGTGATGAAAGAGAATCTTGAAACGATGGCCGAGATGGGTATGGAGATACCGGTACTTTTGGGAGGCGCAGCGCTCACACGCTCTTTTGTTGATGACTTCTGCCGTCCAATCTATAAAGGGCCTATATTCTACTGTCGTGATGCCTTTGACGGGGTGATCGCTATGAGCCGTATAGAGAAGTTCAATGAAGACCCAAGTGTAGGACTGGACACGCGACTTGCCGGAGATATGGAAGAACGCCAGGAGAAAGTAAAAAAAGAGGTGATTATACCACCTTTTGAAGAGATAGAGATGCCTGAGAAAGTGGAGATACCAACACCGCCATTCTGGGGAAGAAGAGTCCTTCAAAAAGAAGATTTGGATCTCTCTATGATCTACGAGTGGATCAATACACGTTCTGTCTTTAAAATGCACTGGGGTTATAAGAGTAAAGGTATGGACAAAGAGGCGTATCAAAAGCTCATGGATGAGACGGTCTATCCTGCTTTTGAACGTTTGAAAAAAGAGTTTATCGAAAAAGAGCTGTTTGAACCGACGATCATCTACGGATATTATCCTTGTAGGAGTGATGATCAGGAGTTGTACCTGTTTGATGAGAGTGAAGGGTGGAATGTCGATGCCAATGCCAACCGTGAACCTTTAAACCAGGTCATCGGCAGGGCAGTTACCAAATTCTCTTTTCCTAGACAAAGTAGAAAACCCCACCGGGCACTTTCTGACTTCTACAGACATGATAGACACGATGTGATAGCTCTTACCTGTGTCAGTGCCGGAGCAAAGTTCTCTGCATATGAGAAAGAGCTTTATGATGCAGGTAAATATCTGGAGTATAACATGGTACACGGGCTCTCTGTTGAACTGGCTGAAGCACTGGCTGAAGTGGTACATAAACAGATACGCTTGGATCTCAATATCGCTTCGGAAGATGAAGGTAATACGTTGCGTGATGTACGGATGAACCGTTACCAGGGTGCGAGATATTCGTTCGGTTACCCGGCATGTCCTGACCTTGAACAGAGTAGAGAGTTGTTTGATATGTTAAAGCCTGAAGAGTTTGGTATAGAACTCTCTGAAACATTCCAGATCGTTCCGGAACAGAGTACTACGGCACTGGTGGTACACCATAAAAGTGCGACCTATTATTCGTTATAGATTTTACATTTTCATTTGTTCCAAAGATCTATAGGAGGGCTTTCTCTCTTATGGGTTCAGTTCCCATCGATCCAGTAGATCAAGTTTGACTTCCTCCATGGATCATATTTGAAATGATCCCTTTTTCATCTCTGTTCTCAGCAAGAATGACCCCGATGATATGCAAGGGAACAAAGATCAATACGGCATTGTAAACAAGTTCGTGTATCTCTTTGATGTCATGGGCCGTATCTTTTGTAAGGGAAAGTGCTTCATGAAAGTGAATGGCCAATCCTGAAACTGCCATAAATAGAAGGACAGCATAGAGAACGATATAACTCAGTGCTACGATTTTTTTGTGGAGTGTCTTTTCTTTGAAGTTTTGGTAGTTGGTTTTTCCGCTTTGGGTAAAAAAGAGTAGGAGTCTCCATAGAACTAAAATAGCGAACGCATACCCTAAGAGGATATGCCACTCCCACATGGGCGCACGGATGGCTGTGGCGAGTCCTTTCGCCTGATCAGACGTGACTTCAATGTTGATCTCTGAAAGTTTTTGTGTAATGAGCTCAGAGTTCGCTCTCCAACTTAAAAAGGTTTTTCGTAAAAATACTGTACCTAACAGCCCTAAAATAACAGTCGCATGTATCCAGTGCCACACTCTAAAATCCAAACGCCATTTTTTCACTTTCTATCCTTTTGAGTAAAATCTATAATTATAAGTATATTATAGTATCTTTATGGAAAATGCTATAAACCATATTTAAATAATTAAAAAGAAGGATGTTGAAGATGCAACTGGAAAAAGGGATTTATAAACATTATAAAGGGAACCTTTATGAGGTCTTTATGACAGCACAACACTCAGAGACCGAGGAGTGGATGGTAGTCTATAAGGCTTTGTATGGGGATCAGGGGATGTGGGTGCGTCCGTATGAGATGTTTGTGGAAAAAGTTGAAGTAGAGGGACTCTTTATACCCCGCTTTGAAAAACTAGAGGATGAGGATTAGATCCCTTCCATTCTTCTCGCCTCAAAACTCACTAAATTTTCCCCGGAAAACCTAAAACGGAGTTCTATGGGACGACAGCATACTTCACAATCCTCTATATAATCGCTTTGCTCTTCGGAATAGTCGAGTATCATAGAGATACGTTCCCAGCAGTAGGGGCAGGTAAAGAAATGCTCCATGAATGCTCCCTGTTTTTTATATGATTGTACTATAATTTGGAAAAAAGAGTATATATGTCATCGATCATCGAACACTTTCAAACCCTTACACAGATCCCCCACTGCAGTAAGATAGCAGATAAGTTATTGGAATTTTTAGTTACATTCGCTAAAGAGAGAGGGTATGAGGTTGAAGTAGATGATGCTAAAAATATTTACCTATCAAAAGGCAGACCGACACTCTGTCTTCAAGCACACTATGACATGGTCTGCATGGGTAAGGCTCCTATCTTAGAAACCTACGTGGAGGATGGATGGATGAAAGCCAAAGATGCTTCATTAGGTGCAGATAACGGTATGGCCATTGCAATGATGATGCAGCTGATGGATGAAGGTAAAGAGTTGGAGTTCCTGTTTACGTCTGATGAAGAGGTGGGACTGATAGGTGCAAATCAAGTCTCCTTTGATCTTCAGAGTCCCTATATGTTAAACCTGGACAGTGAAGATGAAGCAGAGGTCTATATAGGGTGTGCAGGTGGTGTCGATATTACAGCCTCAAAACAAGACAGTTATGTTGATGGAAATGGGACGTGTTATGAAGTGGCAGTCAAAGGACTGGTCGGTGGACACTCAGGTGTAGATATCGATAAGGGCATTCCTTCTGCGATTAAAGTACTGGGTGAGTATTTGTATGAACAGCAGATCACTCAGTTGGCAAGTATCTATGCAGGAGAACGTCGAAATTCTATTCCAGCCAATGCAGTGGCCATAGTATGCAGTGAATCGAAGCTAGAAAACACAGAGTTGGTGAAGGTACGTGAACTGACTGAGAGGCCGAAAGTTTTGCGTGAGGGCAATAAAACCATAGAGATGATACATCGATTCAAGCATGGCGTACATGCCCAAAATGAAGAAATGGGGATTCCTGACGTCAGTATCAACTTGGCTATTATCACTGCAGATGAGAAGGGTGGGCTTCTTGTGGAAACCAGCGCACGTGCCATGGATGCGGTGAAGCTGGAAGATATTTCAAAAGAAACATTGGCGTTCTTTAATGCTTACGGTTTTAACGTAAAACTTGAAGATAAATACCCTGCGTGGAAACCGGATATCAGTGATTTTACCAATCTTGTGAGTCAAGAGATGCAATCGGTGTTCGGTAAAACAAAGATGATGGCGATACATGCAGGACTTGAGTGTGGTGTCATCGCAGAGAAATATCCTGACATGAAGTTTGCTTCCATTGGTCCAACGATCCGTTATCCTCATTCTACCAGAGAGATGGTGGATCTGGAATCCGTAGAGCGTACGTTTGAGGTAGTGAAACTGATCATAAGATCGGTCAATGAAGCACAGAAATAGATTGAACAAGTCTTAAGATAACCTATACTTTAAAGGTTTGTTTTGTTTTACAATGGGCCTCCATAAAGCACCCTTCACATTCGGGTTTGACCGCTTTACATCTGTAGCGTCCAAAGAGCACCATCGCCTGATGGAGCAGGTGTAGGTCTGTTTTGAACTTCTTGCTTAACTCCTCTTCACATTTGACAGCGGTTTTGGCATCCGAGAGTCCTAAACGGTGTGCGACCCTGTATACATGGGTATCTACAGCCATGAGATTGGCTCCGGTATACTCTATCATGACAACATTGGCTGTTTTTTGGCCTACGCCTGCAAGTTTGACCAGTTCATCACGCTCCAGCGGGACTTCATTCCCATAGTTCTCTACCACACTCTGTGCCATTTTGATGAGGTTTTTGGCTTTGTTGTTGAAAAATGAACAGGTATTGATGTAGGATTTGACTTCATCCAGATCAGCATTGGCAAGAGATACCGGGTCCGGATAGGCTTTAAAAAGAGCAGGGGTAATGATATTCACACGTTTATCTGTACACTGCGCAGAAAGCATGACCGCAATGAGCAGTTCATAGAGATTACGATACTCTAATTCTGTGACAGAATCAGGATAGTGTTCAAGAAAGATACTTTTTATCTCTTCTATCTCTTTTTTGGTTGCTTTTTTGACTTTTGCCATACTTCTTTGCCTTCTTCTAATAAAATAGTAATTAGAATAGTAGCACATTAATAAATGATTTACCCAAGAGGTATATACTTCTTGGGTAAATTTAAGTAATTAAGGATAATTCGAAATGTTAAAACTCGCAAAAACTTCACTTCTTGCTGTGGCTGTCATGGCAACATCAGTAGTGGCGTCAGACATACTTATAACAGTCAATGGCAAAAATATCACGAAGCAGGATGCACAAGCATTTGTATCTGCCTCTGCACCTCAGGCAAACTTCATGGAACTTCCACCTGCTGAGAAAAAAATGGTTACAGATAGACTGGTAGAAAAAGTCCTTTTTACAGAGCTTGCAGCACAAGAGGGTATAGACAAAAAACCTGAATTTAAAAGAAACATGGAAAAGATCAAAGATGAACTTTTAGTAAACATGTGGATGAAAGAACAGTTGGATAATGCTATTGTAAGTGAGAGTGAAGCAAAAGCATTTTATGATAAAAACAGTGAAAAGTTCATGGAAAAAGCTTCTATGCGTGCAAGACACATTTTACTTGAAAATGAAAAAGATGCACAAGATATCATTGATACGCTAAAGCCACTGAAAGGCGAGGCGCTCAAAACCAAGTTCATCGAATTGGCTAAATCTAAATCTACAGGACCTTCCGGACCAAATGGTGGGGATCTTGGTACATTCAGTAAAGGACAGATGGTTCCAGAGTTTTCAGAAGCAGTGTGGGCACTTGAGAATGGTAAAATAACGACAAAGCCTGTGAAAACAAAGTTTGGTTACCACGTGATCTACCTTGAAACAAAAACGGAAGCAAAACCGGCGCCTTATGAGAAAGTGAAAGATAATATCATTGCTTTACTAAAGCAACAGCAGTTTACTGTTAAAATTAAAGAGGTCGCAAAAGAACTTAAAAGTAAAGCTACTATTGTTGATATGACAGAAGAAGCAAATACAACCAAATAGTAATTTTAGCCATTAAAATAGGGAAAAGAGTATGACAAAAATTTTTATGATGTTGGGGGTATCGTCTGTCTTAATGATAACTTCAATATCTGCAGATGATTTAAAAAACAGTTTAACAGATATGTTAAACACAAAAGAGACATCAGGAGTGGTGGACCTGGGTAGTATCAACCTAGATGCAAAACCTAAACAGCCAAAAACAAGATCTTCTAAAGCAGTGATCGCTACGGTCAATGGACATAAGATCATCAAAAAAGAGGCGGACAGTTATCTTGAACAGCGTACACAGGGGAAAGTGACTAATTTTGATCACTTGCCGCCAGAGCAACGTCCACGTCTTATTCAAGAGCTGGTACTTCCTATCATAGTACTGGATGCTGCACAAAAAGAGTTGACTGAAAAAGAGAAACAGTCAGTCTATACACGTGCATGGATGCAAAAAGAAGGACGTAAGATCAACGTCACGGATGAAGAGGCGTTGACCGTATATAATCAGTTGAAACAGCAAGCCGAAGAGAACAATGCTACCCAAAATATCCCATCATTTGAAACGATCAAGGATAAACTGAAAATCCAGATCATTGAGAAGACCCTGGTCGATAAACTTGTAAAAGATGCAAAGATAGAAGTATTGTAAGCACGTTTATTAATGAGTAATTGGTAAATATTAGGTAGAATACACACAACATTATACAAATACAAAAGGAAATAGAGAATGAAAAAAACTCTTGTTATATTAGGTCTCGCGTTGGCATTCACAACACATCATGCAGTAGCTGCAACGGCTGCAGGTACAGTGAATGGTACGACAATCACAGTTGAAGAAGCAAACAGTGTGCTTAATACACTGACAAAAGGCAAGATGACGTGGGAAAAACTTCCAGCTGACGGTAAAAAACAACTGATTGAAAGAATGGCTTTAGATAAATTGTTAGTGGCAGAATCAAACAAATCTTTAACGGATAAAGAAAAAGAAGCTGCACTCGCAGGTTACTGGATGCAGAAAAAAATGTTATCCACTGAAGTGACGGATAAAGAAGCACAAGATGCATATGACAAGATGAAAAAAGCAGCCAAAGAAGCAAAAAGCACACAAACTATACCGGCATTTGATGTAGTGAAAAATAATATTAAGATGCAACTTGCACAGGAAAAAGTTGTGGGTCAGTTGATGAAAAATGCAAACATTAAAATAAAATAATTGCATAAAAAGGAAATTGTAAATGTCTACAAAAGTTCTAGATGTAGTACCGGCAGGTGTAGTGACGGGGGATGACCTTCAAAAGTTATTTAAAATTGCAAAAGAGGACGGGTTTGCTTTACCTGCTGTGAACGTGGTAAGTACCTCTTCTGTGAATGCTGTACTCGAAGCTGCAAAGAAAGTGAACTCTCCTATCATGGTCCAGTTTTCAAATGGCGGTGGTGCATACTATGCAGGTAAAGGACTGCCTTCAGACGAGGCAGCGATATTAGGGTGTATCTCAGGTGCACAGCACGTACATACGGTGGCAAAAGCCTATGGTATACCTGTTGTACTTCATACAGACCATGCAGCAAGAAAACTTCTGCCTTGGATCGATGCACTGCTGGATGCAAGTGAAGCACATTACAAGGTACACGGGGTTCCTCTTTTCTCTTCTCATATGATAGACCTCTCTGAAGAACCTATAGAAGAGAATATCGCTACATGTAAGGTCTATTTGGAGCGTATGTCTAAGATGGGCATGACACTTGAGATAGAACTCGGTGTCACAGGCGGAGAAGAAGACGGGGTTGATAATACACATATCGATAATGCACTGCTCTATACTCAGCCTGAAGAGGTAGCGTATGCGTATGAAGAACTTTCAAAGATCTCTGACAAGTTCACTATTGCTGCTTCTTTTGGAAATGTACACGGGGTGTATAAACCTGGGAATGTGACCCTTACACCGAAGATACTTGATAACTCTCAATCCTATATCGAAGAGAAGTACAATACAGCCAAAAAACCTGTGAATTTTGTTTTCCACGGTGGTTCAGGTTCTGAACTCTCTGACATCAGAGAAGCGATCAGTTACGGTGTGATCAAAATGAACATAGATACCGATACACAGTGGTCATTCTGGGATGGTGTACGTACCTATGTTGCCAAGTATCATGACTACTTGCAGGGGCAGATCGGTAACCCTGAGGGCGAGGACAAACCGAACAAAAAGTATTATGATCCAAGAAAATGGTTACGTGCTGCAGAAGAGTCAACGGTTGCAAGACTCGAGAGGGCATTTGATGACCTTAACTGTTTAAATAGAAACTAACATATTGTTTCTTATTCTCGGGTAGAACCCGAGAATCTACAAATGAAAACGTTACATTTCCCCTCTCCGATCCAATCCATCACTTTTGACGAACATCATTTTTATCTGAAACGGGATGATTTGATAGATTCTGATTTCTCAGGTAACAAAGCACGAAAATTTTACTATTTTCTTCAACACGATTTTCCTGATGTCAGGAAGCTTGTCTCTTATGGCTCTGCACAGTCTAATGCGATGTATTCACTCTCTGTCTTGGCAAAGATGAAAGGATGGGAGTTTGAGTATGCAGTAGACCACATCGCTGACTATCTGAAAGCACATCCCCATGGTAATTACAAGGCTGCACTGGATAACGGCATGAAGATCATTCAAAAAGAGAGCATTTCTTCAAGTTATCCTAAGAGTGTTCTTTTTATAGAAGAGGGTGGAAGGCAACAAGAAGCAGAGTTTGGTATAAGAGCCTTGGCTGAAGAAATTGTAGCATGGAAAGAAGAGAATGATATAACACAGTTAAATATATTTCTACCTTCCGGGACCGGTACAACGGCACTTTTTTTACAAAAATATCTTCCTTCAAACAGGGTATATACGACAGCATGTGTAGGAGATGAGAACTATCTCAAAGAACAGTTTTTATCGTTAGAAAAGGATGAGAATGTACATCCTGTGACCTTGAGTTTGGATAAAAAACACCATTTTGCCAAACTTTATAAAGAAAACTATAAAATTTGGCTAAAATTACATCAACAGACGGGAGTTGAGTTTGATCTCCTCTATGATCCCCTCGGATGGAGGGTTTTACTTGCCCATCCTGAGGTCTTTTCTATACCGACACTCTACATCCATCAAGGTGGTGTGTTAGGCAATGAGAGTATGCTCCCGAGATATGAACGAAAATATAAAGATATAGATAAGGATATATTGTGAAAATATTTTACAGTAGTGATGATACATTTGATGCAAATTTTGATGAATTGCTCCAGCGTGGTAAAATGGATATAGAGGGTGTGACAAGCATTGTATCGGGACTTTTAAAAGAGATACAAACCCAAGGGAACAGTGCAGTTAAAAGTCAGATAGCGAAGTTTGACAGATGGGAACCTGCAAATGATGAGGCACTTTTGGTGTCCACAGAAGAGATGAAAAAAGCCTATGAAGCTATAGATCCTGACCTTCGTGATGCTCTCCACCTTGCGTATGACCGTATAGAAAGTTATCACCAAAAACTGATGCCAAAGACATGGATGGACAAAGAAGCCAATGGAACGATCCTGGGACAAAAAGTCACTGCCGTAGATAGAGCTGGGCTTTACATTCCCGGTGGGAAAGCAGCCTATCCAAGTTCACTGTTAATGAATGTGATACCTGCACAAGTTGCAGGTGTGGATGAGATAGTGGTATGTACACCTACACCGGATGATGAGATCAATGAACTCCTACTGGCGGCTTGTCACCTTTGTAAAGTGACAAAAGTCTTTAAAGTGGGTGGTGCTTCTGCGATCGGTGCGATGGCATATGGAACAGAGACGATTCCTAAAGTGGATGTCATTACCGGTCCTGGAAATATCTTCGTAGCTACAGCAAAAAAACTGGTTTACGGTGAAGTGAACATAGATATGATCGCAGGTCCGTCCGAGATAGGGATCCTGGCAGATGAGAGTGCAAGAGAAGACTACATTGCCATTGACCTTCTTTCACAGGCTGAACATGACGAGATGGCAAGTTCTATCCTTATTACAACCGATGGAGAGTTGGCAAACAGGGTCAGTGACAAGGTAGAAGAATTTTTAGGCACGCTTTCACGTGAAGAGATCGCCAGAAAGTCTATAGAGGAGAGAGGTGCCATTATCGTGACCCAGGATATGGATGAAGCGATCGAACTGATGAATGAGATCGCTCCTGAGCACTTGGAAGTGATCACGAATGATCCAATGTCTTTACTGGACAAGATCAAACATGCAGGTGCGATCTTCCTAGGTGAAAATACACCAGAACCGATAGGTGACTATGTAGCGGGACCAAACCACACACTGCCTACAGGCGGGACAGCAAAATTCTATTCACCTTTAAGTGTAGAACACTTTTTGAAGAAATCTTCTATTATCTCTATGAGTAAAGAGGGGATGCAGGAGATCGGTGGTGCGTGTGCCATGATCGCAAATACGGAAGGTTTGACGGCGCATGAGGAGTCTGTGCGTATTAGACTGAGGGATTAATCTACTTTTTTTTCGTTACTATGTTCTCCATAGTAACGAATGCTTCAATTCTATAACATACTTTCTTTACTATTCAAGTTTCTTTTTATTCCTTTTTTTCTTTGTTGATGCAACAAAAGAATAAAACGAACCCAAAAAAAGAGAATGCAAAGAACTGTCGTCCATCACAAATTTCCATTTGTTTTTGAATTTTTAAACACGTAAATATTGTAAATGAATATTTTTTTATTTTTTGAATGAAGAGATAAAAATTGAAGTGATTTTTTTGAGAAAATGGCGCGGTGGACGAGACTCGAACTCGCGACCCCCTGCGTGACAGGCAGGTATTCTAACCAACTGAACTACCACCGCACCTAAGACCATATATATGGTTGAAAAGAATTGTACATTAATTTACTTAAATGTACATGGTGGTCGCTACAAGACTCGAACTTGTGACATCTACCTTGTAAGGGTAGCGCTCTACCAACTGAGCTAAGCGACCATATTTTAATGTTTATTTGGAAAAGATTGGCGACCCCTAAAGGATTTGAACCTCTGTTTTTACGTTGAAAACGTAATATCCTTGGCCACTAGATGAAAGGGTCATCAAGAACCATAAACATAAATTGTCAAAAATGGTGGTCGCTACAAGACTCGAACTTGTGACATCTACCTTGTAAGGGTAGCGCTCTACCAACTGAGCTAAGCGACCAAACATTATATATAGTGGTGACCCTTCATGGATTCGAACCATGGGCCCACTCCTTAAAAGGGAGTTGCTCTACCAACTGAGCTAAAAGGTCATAAAATATTATGGCGCGGTGGACGAGACTCGAACTCGCGACCCCCTGCGTGACAGGCAGGTATTCTAACCAACTGAACTACCACCGCACCTATAAAAAATAATAGTGGTGACCCTTCATGGATTCGAACCATGGGCCCACTCCTTAAAAGGGAGTTGCTCTACCAACTGAGCTAAAAGGTCACACGTTTTTTGCACTCATTTTTTGAATAAGTGGACGGAATTATAGCTCAGAAACCTTTGATTGTCAAGAGAATTATGGGAAATGTTTTTAAATTTCCAATACTTCAGCCAATTTCTCGATAGCAAAGAGGGTAGATTGTTCCTGAACTTCATCTCTTGAACCTTTGAAATTGCAATGAAAAACCTCTTTAGAAAAAGGTGTTTTCAACCCTATATATACGGTTCCCACAGGTTTGAACTCTGTACCGCCGGTAGGACCTGCTATACCGGAAACAGCTATGGCATAGTCAGAACTTGCCATCTTTTGTATACCGTCCAACATCTGTGATACACACTGTTCGCTGACTGCACCGAAGTTTTCAAGTACCTCTTTGCTTACACCCAGCCAGAGATGTTTGATATCGTTCGAGTAGGTGATGCAAGAGCCATGCAGTACCTCAGAGGCACCTGATATGGAAGTAAAGGCTGCAACGATACGACCACCCGTACAACTTTCTGCAAAAGAGATCGTTTGTCCCTCTTTCGTCAATTTTTGAATGATTTTTTCTGTGAGTTCTTTTATATTTTTCATAAGATAATTGTATCAAAAGTAGCTTCTAATGCTCTTTTGGATACAATCACGGGATAATATAAGACTAAGGTATTATCAAACATGGATTTTAAAGACACACTTCTCCTCCCAAAAACCGATTTTCCAATGCGTGGAAATCTTCCAAACAATGAACCTAAAAAGTACAATGCATGGTTTGATGCCGATATTTATGAGCAGATGAAAACAAAACGCGCAGGTGCTGAAATGTTTACACTTCATGATGGACCTCCGTATGCCAACGGCGACATTCACATTGGACATGCACTGAACAAAATACTCAAAGATATCATCTTAAAATATAACTATTTTCAAGGCAAAGCGGTGCGTATGACTCCGGGCTGGGATTGTCATGGTCTTCCGATCGAACAGAAAGTTGAAGAGAAACTGGGCAAAAGCAAGAAGGAAGCAATGCCTACAGAGAAGTTCAGAGAGCTTTGCCGTGCACATGCTGAAAAGTTTGTAGATATACAAAGAGACGGATTTAAAGCTTTGGGTGTCATTGCAGATTGGGAAAATCCTTATGTAACGATGGATTTTAAATTTGAAGCAAACATTTATAGAACACTTTGCGAAGTAGCACAAAAAGGTCTCTTGGTCGAAAGACATAAACCTATTTTCTGGTCATGGGCTGCGAGAACTGCACTTGCGGATGCAGAAGTAGAGTATGAAGATAAAGAAGACTACTCTATCTATGTACACTTTGAACTCAGCGATGCAGCCAAAGAGAAGCTGGGACTAGAAGGTAAAGCCGGTCTTGTGATCTGGACCACCACGCCTTGGACACTGCCGGCGAATACAGGTATCTCTCTGAATCCTGACGAGATGTATGTCTTGACCGATGATGGGCATATCGTAGCAGAGGCTCGTCATGAAGCGATGATAGAAGAGGGTGTGGTCTCAGGACATGCAAATAGAAAGATCGCAGCCAAAGAGATGGAAAATCTTTTGGCGATAAACCCTGTAAACGGTCGTACTTCTACCGTGGTCCTTGGTGACCATGTACTGATGGACGGCGGTACCGGATGTGTACATACCGCTCCCGGACATGGTGAAGATGACTACAAAGTAGGATTGAAGTATGGCCTTGAAGTGGTGATGCCTGTCGATGAGCGCGGATGTTATGATGAGAGTGTCAAAGGATTAAACCTACTTCCTAATCCAGACGAGTTTGTGGGGATGCATATCTTTAAAGCCAATGAGCCTATCTTGGAGATCCTGGGTGATGCATTGTTAAAACAAAGTAAATTCGTTCACTCCTATCCACACTGTTGGAGAACAAAAAAACCGCTGATCTATAGAGCAACGAACCAATGGTTCATCTCCATAGATGATACAGCTAAAGGTGCCAAAGAGTCTCTTAGAGATACAGCACTTCATGCGATCGAAGGTGTGGATTTTTATCCTAAAACATCTAAAAACCGTCTCAAGCCGATGATCGAAGGAAGACCTGACTGGTGTATCTCTCGTCAGCGTTCTTGGGGAGTGCCTATCGCATTCTTTAGAAACAAGAGTACCAAAGAGGTGATCTTCGATGTAAAGGTATTGGACCATGTGGCTACGCTTTTTGATGCGCAGGGGGCAGATGCCTGGTACTCTATGAGTATCGAAGAGCTTCTTCCAGAGAACTCAGGTTACAATGCTGATGATCTCGAAAAGATCAATGATATCCTGGATGTATGGTTTGACTCAGGTTCGACCTGGAATTCTGTGATCAAAAGCGGAAATTATGATGCGGGTGAATACCCTGCATCCCTGTATATCGAAGGAAGTGACCAGCATAGAGGGTGGTTCCAGTCTTCACTATTGCTTTCAGCAGCAGTGAATGAAGTGTCTCCGTATAAAACACTGATCACGCATGGCTTTACTGTGGATGAGAAGGGTGAGAAGATGTCCAAGTCCAAAGGTAACGTTGTCGCTCCGGACAAAGTTGTCAAAGAGTATGGTTCTGAAATTCTGAGACTCTGGGTAGCGCTTTCAGATTATCAGTCAGACTTGAAGATCTCTGACAATATTTTGAAACAGACAGCTGAACAGTATAGAAAGATAAGAAATACATTCAGGTTCCTACTTGCAAATGTGGATGATCTTGAAAACTATGTGGCCAATGATGCCTATGGTGAATTGGACAGATGGATCCTCACTAAGGCAGCAGAGGTATTTGCATCGGTCAAAAGCTCATTTGATGCCTATGATTTCCTTAGAGGGTTTGCAACACTGAACCACTTTATCACCAATGAGCTTTCAGGTATCTATATGGATATCACGAAAGACAGACTCTATTGTGAAGATAAAAATGATCCTGTCAGAAGAGCCACACAGTCTGCCATGGCACATATTGCCAAAGCGATGTTGGGACTTGTTGCTCCTGTATTGACCTATACGGCAGATGAGATCCTGGAGTATGCACCGGCACTTTTCAAAGATGGAATGGAGAATGTATTTGATCTTGTATATGTTGCAGTACCAACAGTTGAGGCAAGTTTTGATGATACTATACTTATCACGGCACGTGAAAAATTCTCTGAGGCGGTAGACAAACTCAAAAAAGAGAAATTGATGAAATCGACGCTTGAAGTGGAGATCGCAGGAGATATAAGTAAGTTTGCGATTAATGACAGTAAAGACCTTGAAGACTGGTTTGTGGTTTCAGCGATGAAATCAAGCAGTGAGGGTGAGCAGGTTGCTTCTTTCGAAGTAGATGGTTCAACGTATACGGTACATAAAGCAACCGCTTCAAAATGTCCGAGATGTTGGAGATTTACAAGCAGCAGTGATGAGTGTGCCTGTGAGAGATGTGCAAAGGTCGTTGCCTAATGTTTGATATGTCTCAACCCATACAGATGGAGGTGATCATCGGTTCGATCGTTTTCATCTTTGGATTGGTGGGGATAGGTTTGGCAGTCGTAGAATATTATAAGAGAAAAGGAAGCAATTCGTGATAACACTAAAAGAAGCGCTAACAAAATCTAATGAAGAATTAGAAGAGATAAAAGCACAACTTGAAGTCAAAGCCAAAGAGAGCGGACTCAATGCCTATGTAGGGTTTGAAAGTTCAGGTGAGGGTGTACCGATCCTTATCAAAGATAACATTCAAGTTAAAGGGTGGTCTGTGACTTCAGCATCTAAAATTCTTCAGGGGTATATTGCTCCTTATGAAGCGACAGCTATCACTAACCTTAAATCTAAAGGGATGATGGCATTCGGTAGAGCCAATATGGATGAGTTCGCAATGGGCTCAACCACGGAGAGCTCTTTTTATGGACCTACGAAGAATCCACATGGTACAGACCGTGTGCCTGGAGGATCTTCGGGTGGGTCAGCTGCAGCTGTTGCCGGAGGTATTGCTATTGCTGCACTCGGATCAGATACAGGCGGATCTATCAGACAGCCGGCAGCCTATTGTGGTGTAGTAGGAATGAAACCGACCTATGGAAGAGTGAGCCGTTTTGGGCTGGCTGCCTATGCTTCTTCTCTTGACCAGATAGGTCCCATCACTCAGAATGTTGAAGATGCAGCGATTTTGTATGATGCGATCAAAGGACATGATGAAAAAGACTCGACGTCAGCAGATTTTGAGATAGAAGATATCGCTAACAACATCAACACAGATGTAAAACTGACGATCGCAGTGATCGACAACTACATCTCTGAAGCAGATGAAGATACACAAAAAGCCTATGCCCATACAGTCAAGGTGCTTGAAGAGGCAGGCCATACGATCGTACATAAAAATATGCAAAACACAAAGTATGATATCGCGACCTATTATATTTTGGCCACGGCAGAAGCAGCAACGAACCTTGCACGTTTTGACGGGGTACGTTACGGAACAAGAGCAGAATCAAAAACGACGGAAGAACTTTTTTACCATACACGCTCCGAAGGCTTTGGAGAAGAGGTGAAGAGACGTATCCTGCTTGGTAACTTTGTCCTTTCATCAGGTTATTACGATGCATACTATGTCAAAGCACAAAAGGTAAGACACCTTATCAGAGATGAGTTCAATGCTATTTTTGAAGAGGCTGATCTTATACTCTCTCCGGTTGCACCATCTGTTGCACCGAAGATAGGATCATCTGAAGACCCGCTTGAAATGTACAAGAGTGATATGTATACTATTGCGATCAACCTTGCAGGACTTCCTGCCATTTCACTACCAGTTGCTAAAAATGATGAGGGGATGCCTATAGGGTTACAACTCATTGCTAAAGCATTTAACGAAAAAACACTTTTTGACGGTGCTGCAAGCATGGAAAAAGCTGTAAACTATATTAAATAAACGAAGGAAATAAAAAAATGAGAATTAAAAAAAGAGCATTAACATTTGAAGATGTATTACTAGTACCACAACATTCAGTTGTACTTCCTAAAGAAGTTTGTTTAAAAAGTAATTTGACGAAACGTGTAACACTGAATACACCTATTGTTTCAGCAGCGATGGATACGGTAACTGAGTACAAAGCAGCGATCGCTATGGCACACTTGGGTGGTATCGGTATCATTCATAAAAATATGGATATTGAAACACAGGCAAAGCAGATCACGAAAGTTAAGAAGTCTGAGAGTGGTATTATTATTGATCCTATTTTTATAGGTCCGGATAAAACGGTGGCAGATGCGGATGCTTTGATGGGCGAATATAAGATCTCCGGTGTACCGGTAGTGGATGATGAGTTGAAACTTCTGGGGATCATCACAAACCGTGATATGCGTTTTATCACGGATATGAGTTTAAGCATCGCTGATGTGATGACCAAAGCACCTTTGGTGACAGCAAAAGTAGGTATTACATTGGATGAAGCAGCAAAAGTACTTCAGGAACATAAGATCGAAAAACTGCCGCTTGTAGATGATAATGGTGTACTTCAGGGGCTTGTGACCATTAAAGATATCGAGAAAAAAGAGAAGTTCCCTAATGCCAATAAGGATGAGCATGGACGTTTAAGAGTAGGTGGGGCGATAGGCGTAGGTCAGATTGATCGTGCGACGGCACTGGTAGAAGCAGGTGTGGATGTGATAGTACTTGACTCGGCGCACGGGCACTCACAAGGTATCATTGATACACTGAAACTCATTAAAAAAACATTGGATGTCGATGTGATCGCAGGAAATATTGCCACTGCTGAAGGAGCACAAGATCTTATAGATGCAGGTGCTGACGCAGTCAAAGTAGGTATCGGGCCTGGGTCTATCTGTACGACACGTATCGTTGCAGGTGTGGGGGTACCTCAGATCTCTGCGATTGATGAAGTAGCAGCAGTGGCAAACAAAGCGGGTGTACCAGTAGTGGCTGATGGTGGTATTAAATACTCTGGTGATGTAGCAAAAGCCTTGGCTGTAGGTGCCAGCTCGGTGATGTTGGGTTCTGCACTTGCAGGAACATACGAAGCACCGGGAGATATGATCCTCTTCAACGGAAGACAGTTTAAAGAGTACAGAGGTATGGGAAGTATCGGTGCGATGACCAAAGGAAGTACAGACCGTTACTTCCAGGAAGGTACCGCAGCAGATAAACTGGTACCAGAAGGGATCGAAGGACGTGTACCTTACAGAGGACGTATGGCAGATGTTGTACATCAAATGGTAGGGGGACTCCGTTCATCTATGGGATACTGCGGTTCGGAATCGATCAAAGTATTCTGGGAAAAAGCGGAATTTGTTGAAATTACCTCTGCAGGACTGAAAGAATCTCATGTACATGATGTAACGATCACTAAAGAATCTCCAAACTACTCTTCTTAAAGATTCTTACCAAACTCTCCGTATGTGATACGGGGATTCCTTTCATTTATAAATACGATATCTTTTCTTCCAATTAATCCTCTCTTCAAGCAAGCACAAGCTATAATTTACCTATATAATGAAATAAGGAATTGTAATGCACGAACAAACACTGGCCGTCCATGCAGGATATGAGAAAGATGCACAAGGGACTATGGCAGTACCTATTTACCAAAGTACAGCCTATGAGTTTAGAGATACAGAACATGCAGCGAACCTCTTTGCACTGAAAGAGCTTGGAAATATCTATTCAAGATTGATGAACCCTACTACAGATGTCTTTGAAAAACGTTTTGCAGCACTCGAAGGTGGGGTAGCTGCGATCGGCACTGCTTCTGGTATGTCAGCGATCTTTTATGCTATTGCAAATGTGGCTGAAGCGGGTGATAATATCATCGTAGCAAAACAAGTATATGGTGGAACGACAACACTGACCGGACATACGATCAAACGTTTTGGTATTGAGACACGTTATTTTGATGTAAGAAATCCCTCAGAGATCGAAGCACTGGTAGATGAGAGAACAAAGATCATACTTTTTGAGAGTATTACAAATCCGAGTATCGATGTGGCTGATTTTGATGCGATTGTGGCGATTGCCGATAAGCATGGTGTTTTAACGTGTGTGGATAATACGGTTGCTACCCCTATTTTATGTAAACCGTTAGAGCATGGTGTAGATATCACAGTACACTCTGCAAGTAAATATACGACAGGTCAGGGACTGGCGATCGGTGGTGTTATCGTAGAGCGTCACAATCTTGTAGAGAAGATCAAAGGAAATGCACGTTACGCTCACTTTAATGAGCCGGATGCAAGTTATCATGGACTTGTATACTCTGATGTACCACTGCCGCTCTTTACACTTAGAACACGTTTGGCACTGCTTCGTGACCTGGGTGCCGCACCGTCACCTTTTAATTCATGGTTGTATATTCAGGGGCTGGAGACCTTACCACTTCGTATGAAGCAGCACTCTGCTTCAGCATTGGCTATCGCTGAGTTTTTGGAAGCACATCCCAAGGTAAAAAAGGTCAATTACCCTGGTCTAAAGTCCAGTACCCAAAACCCGCTTGTTCAAAAGTACTTTAAAGAGGGGATGGCCAGTGGTCTTCTTTCATTTGAGGTAGAGAGTAAAGAGTTGGCACAGAGTATCGCAGATGCAACAGAGATATTTGCCGTGGTCGTCAACATCGGTGACAGTAAGTCTATCATCACGCATCCGGCGAGTACAACACATCAACAGCTTTCGGCCAAGGAGCTTGAAGAGGCTGGTGTTCCCGGAGGTTTGGTGAGACTGAGTGTGGGGATAGAAGATACACAAGACCTTATAGATGATTTGGCAAAAGCACTTGGATAGTTATAAAGCGCAAATTAGATAAAATACGACAAAATAATATAATCAATGGACATTGTGCTTGTATGTGACTCATCGCATGAGCCAAGAGTTGAGGTTATCGCTTGTGTATACCCATGGGTGTGCCATAGTGACAACATCGTTTTTTCACTTAGCTCAAAAATGTTCAATAAATAAAAAAGCAGTCTATGGAAATCACAACTAAAACAGCACAGTTTAGCTCTCCTCTCTATCTAGAAAGTGGGCGTATCTTAGAACCGTATGAGATCGCCTATGAGACATACGGAGCGTTAAACGAAGATAAATCCAATGTTATTTTAGTCTGTCATGCCCTGAGTGGTTCCCATCATGCAGCCGGGACTTATGAAGGTGAACGAAAGGCCGGCTGGTGGGATGGACTGATAGGTGACGGTAAAGCGGTTGATACCAGCAAATATTTTGTGATTTGTACTAATGTGATAGGTTCGTGCTTTGGCTCTACTGGACCTATGAGCAACAACTATCCCAGTGAGGATCCTTATAGACTCCGGTTTCCTGTAGTGACCATCAAAGATATGGTACGGGCACAGATGCATCTTCTTTCGCAATTGGGTATCTACCATGTACGTGCGATCATAGGTGGTTCTATGGGAGGTATGCAGGCACTGCAGTTTGCCGTGGATTACCCGAATTTTTCTGATGATATCATTTCTCTTGCAGCAACCTACGCTACAAGACCTTGGACCATAGCATTTAACAAAGTGGCGGTAGAAGCGATCCGCAGAGATCCAAGATTTAACCACGGTAACTATGAAAGAGATGCTTTTAAAGAAGATGGTCTGGATGGATTGGCCATAGGGCGTATCGCAGGACATATCTCTTACCTGGCACCGGATTCTATGGATAATAAGTTTGGACGTAATTATGTTAATAATGATGGACTTTTTGAACTCTTCGGACGGTATGAAGTGGAGAGATACATGGAGTACAATACCAATAACTTCTCACGTATATTTGATCCGCTCTCCTACCTATATATAGTTAAAGCGATCAATACCTTCAATTTAAGTCGTGGATATGACTCTTTGCATGAGGCTATTTTACGTATCAAAGCAAATGTACATCTGATCAGTTTTTCATCTGATTATCTCTTTTTCCCATGTGAGATGGAACACATTGCCAAGATGATGGAACGTAACGGACAAAAGTATACTTATCTTGAAGTTGAGAGCAATTATGGACATGATGCCTTTTTAGTCGAGTTGGATAAATTCGAAGACCATATCAAGGATGTATTACAATGAAAAACGAAACATTTGAAGAGAAGTTAGAACATTCAAAAGCCCTACTTGAAAAGCTGATGAACCCTGAGATCACACTTGAAGAGTCTGTCAAGCTGTATGAAGAGGGGTTAAAAAACATCAAAGAGGCACAAACACTGATAGAAGAGGCCAAAACGAAAATTACTGTGATAGAACAGGCGAACCAAAACACAGGAGATACCCTGTAATGGCACAACTTGTTGTAGCAGCACTCCAATTACCAACATTGGGTATGAATGCAACAAGGCTTGAGTTCTATCTCAAACAAGCCAAGCAGAGAAATGCAGAGGTGATGCTTCTTGGTGAGTATGTACTGAATCATTTTTTTAAAGAGTTTGCCACGATGTCACCTAATATGGTGAAAGAACAGACGCGTAAACATACAGAACTTCTTAAACATCTTGCACAAAAGTATGATATCGTCTTTGTTGCACCTATAATTGTGAGCAAAAAAGATGGATATCATAAAACCATTGTGAAGATCACGCCTAAGACCACAAGGTATTATGAACAGCAAATCCTTCTCCCTTATGCGCACTGGAACGAAAAAAAGTTTTTTGCCAATCCAATCACATCACTCAAAGATCCTATGACATTCAATATCAAAGGATTCAAAGTGATGGTCATGGCCGGATTTGAACTTCATTTTGACCATTTCTGGCAAAGGGTAACTGAAAAAAAGGTCGATCTTGTTTTGCTTCCTACCGCTTCAACATTCGGTTCCCATAACCGTTGGAGAGAGATCATCAAAACAAAAGCTTTTTTACATGGATGTTATGTCCTAAGAGCAAACCGTTTAGGTGAATACAGTGACAATGAAGTCAAATGGAAATTCTATGGTGACACTATGCTCGTCTCTCCGGAGGGAGAGATAGAGATGATGCTGGAAGATAAAGAGTCCATGTTGGTTGAAGTGATAGATAAAGCAGATGTGCTGGAACACAGAAAAGCATGGGCGTTTGAGAAAGAGTTGCAGTTAAGAATGGAGTAGTTCTTTCTTGCCAGAAGAGACAGTTTGATAAACATGTATAAAAAGGATTTGATATGACACCAGAGCAATACTTTAACAGACAGATACAGTTATGGGGTGAAGCGACACAAAAATCACTTCAAAATAAAAAGATAGCTATCATCGGTTCTGGTGGACTGGGATCTACTTTGGCGATGGCACTGGGTACATCAGGTATTGGGGAGATACATATGGTGGATTTTGATACCGTTTCAAATCATAATATCCATAGACAGATTGCATTTACACTGAAGGATGAAGGAAAAAACAAAGCCAAAACGGTAGCTGCATTGATAGAGGCTAAAAACCCGTTTGTCAAAGCGTTTGCTTTTGATATGGATTTTGATGCATTCAAAGAGCTGGGGAACACGTATGATCTCATACTTGATGCAACAGATAACCTTCCTGTAAGAGGTGAGATAGATAAACATGCCAAAGCGACCCATACACCTTGGATCTATGCAAGTGTGGAAGAGTTTAACGGACAGGTCTGTTTCTTTGATCAAGCAAATTTTCAAGTCTTTAATATTTCTGACCATAAACCCGGCGGTATCACGGCGCCTATCGTGATGCACATCGGATCTCTGCAGGCCAATCTGGCATTGCGCTATCTTGCGGGGCTTTCCGTGACGAAAGATAAACTCTATTATCTCTATTTTAACGATGAAGGTGAGTTAATGACACAAAAATTCGGCATGCCAGAGGCGTAAAACTAAATCAAATAGTGCTAAAATATGATAAAGAGTAAAGGAATACTATGAAATTAAACAGTCTGCTTTTATCAGGACTTATTTTGTTCTTTTCCGGATGTACCCAAGAGACCCAGAACAGTCTTAGCCGTTCACTACAAAACTGGACGGGTACCAATGGCGTCCTTGACATATATGCCGGAGATAAACTGGTACATAAATTTATCAAAATAGATAAGCTTTCAACGGCGTATGGAAGCAATGACAGTAAGCAAAGACCTTATCGTTACGGATACGGTATTGATGATCTAAACTTTAATGGTAAAAAAGATGAAGGAGAGAAGAAAGTTTATTTTGAATTTTCTGATTACTCAACATCGTATATATTTTATGAAAGAAATTAAGGAGAACAGGTAAATGAAATTTATTTCGACAAACGAAGCACCCGCAGCAATAGGACCATACTCACAAGCAGTTGAGGTTAATGGATTCATCTATACTTCAGGACAGATCGCATTGACACCGGAAGGTGTGATGGCAGCAGATGATGTAGAGAATCAGACACATCAAGTAATGAAAAACCTTTTTTATGTACTTGAAGCAGCCGGAGCACACTTTAATGATGTGATCAAAACAACGATCTTTTTGGCAGACATGAATGACTTTGAAAAAGTCAATGCGATCTATGCACACTATTTTGGTACACATAAACCGGTACGTAGTACAGTTGCTGTGAAAACACTTCCAAAAAATGCACTGGTTGAGATCGACTGTATTGCAATTGCCGGAGCAGATTATAATTTTTAGAGACAAAAGTAGTGAATACCCGGGGAAAGTAGTTTAGTTTAAAAAAATATTAAAACAACTTTGGGTATAATCACGAACTTTTTAAAAAACAATAGATATAAAGGGTTTTGCAATGTACGCAATCATTAAAGCAAGTGGCCAACAATTTAAAGTTCAAGAGGGTGATATCATCTGTTTTGACAACATGAATCTTGAGCCAAAAGCAGCGGTAGAATTTAAAGAAGTTCTAGCACTAGACAACGGTGAATTAACTGTAGGAGCTCCTTTCGTAGAGGGTGCTGTAGTTAAAGGTGAAGTAATCAATGAAGGTAGAGATAAAAAAGTTATCATCTACAAAAAAAGAAGAAGAAAAGATTCAAAACTTAAAAGAGGTTTCAGAAGAGACTTTACAAGAGTTAGAATTACTAAAATAGCATAAGGAGCTCAGATGGCACACAAGAAAGGACAAGGATCCACTCAAAATAACCGTGATTCAGCTGGACGTCGTTTAGGCGTTAAAAAATTTGGTGGTGAAGCAGTTATCCCTGGTAACATCATCATCAGACAAAGAGGAACTAAAGTACACCCAGGTAATGGTGTAGGAATGGGTAAAGACCATACGATCTTTGCACTTGTTGAAGGTGTAGTGAAGTTTGACAATAAATCTGCTAAGCAAAAGAAAGTTTCAGTAGTACCTGCATAATCCCTTTATAAGTCCGACAGGTTCGGGCTTATGTTTCCTCACTTTTTTCATCCTCTATAACCAATAGATGTCTACATCTGTTACGGCCTAAAAACCAACCATTATTATAATTTTGATCGTTATTAAAGAGCGTATGTGATTTGGTATATCTACCTTTTGATGTTGTGCACCCATCTATAATGCCTTGTTGATAGTTTACAGGAAGGTTTTTACCAAAATAGATACCACTATGGTAATAGCCTGTCTGATGTACAGGTTCATCGTCATGTACACAGCCGGTTAAATAGAGTAATGCACTGCCGATGAGAAATAATGATACTGATTTTCGTCGAAACATATCTTCACCTTTTCGCTCAAATATGAAAATTATAGCGATTCTTCCCCTAATTTAGGTATAATTTCGTAATTCATATACTATGGTCATAAGATACGATAGTTTTTTTCACAAGATAAAAGGTTTTTAAATGTTTGTAGATAGTGTAGAACTAACCATTAGTTCTGGTAAAGGTGGTGCAGGAGCCATCTCTTTTTGGACAGAAAAATTTGTCACCAAAGGCGGGCCAGATGGCGGTGACGGTGGCCGTGGAGGTTCTGTATATTTTAAAATAGATAACAATACAGATACCCTCTCAGCACTTCGTGGCCGAAATCATATCAAAGCAGAAAATGGACGTCCAGGAGAAGGGCGTAAGTGTTATGGCCGTAAGGGACATGATACCATAATCACGGTACCTCCCGGTACTACTGTAGTGGATGTTGATACGGGTGAAGAGTTGCTTGATCTGGTCAATGAAGGAGAAGTGGTACTCTTTCTTGAAGGAGGCAAAGGCGGTCTGGGAAATATGCACTTTAAAAGTTCAAGTAACCAAAGACCAACCTATGCACAACCTGGACTTCCTGGGATCACCAAGCATGTAAGACTTGAAATGAAACTTATTGCAGATGTAGGTTTGGTGGGCTATCCGAATGTAGGAAAATCTACACTGATCTCTACGCTTTCCAATGCAAGGCCGCAAGTAGCAAACTATGAGTTTACAACCCTGACACCGAAACTCGGTGTCGTACATGTAGGTGACTTCGATTCTTTTATGATGGCGGATATACCTGGGATCATCGAGGGTGCCAGTGACGGTAGAGGTTTGGGATTAGAGTTTTTAAAGCATATTGAAAGAACCAAAACACTGCTTCTTATGATCGATGCGGCAAACTATAGAGAGATGAAATATCAGTATGAGACACTTCTGGTTGAGTTGAAACGTTATTCTGAAACACTTGCTACACGAAAGCATGCGATCGCTATTACCAAAATTGATTCACTTTCACAAGATGAAGTGAATGCTTTGACAGAAACATTCTTAGCAGATATCGGTTTGGAAGCGAATGATACATTACATCAATATAAAGCAGATACAAACTATCTAAGTTATGGGTTCAAGACAGATTTTGGTATACAGATGCCAGAAGAGAAACCATTTTTTGTACTTCCTATCTCATCTGTAGCACATTTAAATACCGAAGCATTGCGTTATGCGATCGGTGATTTTGTCAAAATGGTTAAAGCAGAACAGTAAATTGCGTAAGTAGGTCTAATGAAAAGAATAGTCATTAAAGTGGGTTCTCATGTTTTAACAGAAAATGGTGCTATTGCCAAACCACGTATGCTGGCATTGGTGCAACTGATAGCTGAACTGAAAACACATCACTATGATGTGATCTTGGTGAGTTCGGGTGCGGTGTCTGCAGGATATACACAATTACCACTGGATAGAAGTCAGGTCTCAAACAAGCAGGCATTGGCTGCAATAGGCCAGCCACTGCTTCTTAAAATGTATCAGGAGAAGTTTGCCAGATTTAATCTACTCTGTTCTCAAGTACTTTTGAGTGCAGATGTGTTTGGAGAACCTGAACACATCGCACATGCCAAAAATGCGATAGATACATTGTTAAAAAACAATGTAGTACCTATCATCAATGAAAATGATACCGTCAGTATCGAAGAGTTGGTTTTTGGAGACAATGACAGACTCTCTGCACATGTAGCACACTACTTTGATGCCTCACTGCTTGTCATACTCTCAGATATCGATGCTTTCTATGACAAGGATCCAAATAAATATGATGATGCAAAACGAAGAGTAGTGGTCAACAGGCTGGAAGAGGATGAACTCAATGCTGAGCATACACCGAATAATGAATTTGCTACAGGTGGTATAGTGACAAAACTGCAATCTGCAGATTTTTTAATGAGACAGGGAAGAGAGATGTTTTTGGCAAGTGGATTTGATCTGAGTGATGTGAAAGCTTTTCTTGTAGAGGGTGAACATAAGGGCGGAACACTGTTTAAAGCCTGATGATGTGAATTTATAATAATAAGAAGAATAAAATGAAATACAAAATAGTCTACATGGGAACACCCCATTATGCAAAAGAGATACTTAAAACACTGATAGAGGCTGAAGATATGGAAGTCTCTTTGGTTCTCACACAACCAGACCGTCCTGTAGGACGTAAGAAAGTTTTGACTCCCCCTCCTGTAAAAGAGTTGGCATTGCAACACGGTATTGAAGTTTTACAGCCTGGCCGTTTGAGTGATGAGGGTATAGAAGATAGGATCAAAACATTGAATCCCGATTTCATCGTGGTAGCAGCATTTGGGCAGATCCTGCCTAAAAGCATACTGGATATTGCACCTTGCATCAACTTGCATGCTTCGCTTTTACCTCAGTATAGAGGTGCCTCTCCTGTACAGCAATCTCTACTTCACGGTGACACAAAAACGGGTGTCACTTCCATGTTGATGGAAGAGGGGCTGGATACGGGTCCTATGCTTGAAAAAATAGAGTTCGACATACCTTCAGATATGCGTCTTCATGCCCTGATGGCACAACTGACTTTGGATGCATGCAGACTGACGCTAAGTACCATCAGGAATTTTGAGAACATTACACCCCAAGTGCAAGATGAAGCGGAAGCATCACTTTGTAAAAAGATCAAGAAGAGTGACGGTGAAGTAGATTTTGAAGATGCAAGTATCATCTATAATAAATACAGAGCATTTGAAGGTTGGCCAGGCATTTTTGCTGCGAACGGTACAAAATTTGACGGACTCTCTCTGGTAGATACAGGGTCAAAAAACAAAGCATTTGAGATTCTCTCCTTTATAGACGAGAGCGTTGTCGTGGGGTGTCTTGAAGGGTCTTTGAAAGTGGAAACGATCCAGCCTGCATCAAAAAAGCCAATGTCGGCAAAAGCATATTGTGTAGGAAGGGGGCTGAAAGTTGGAGATAGTATCATTTGATACACTTGCTTCTACACAAAAGTATCTTTTAGAACAATTAAAGAAGCAAAGCCTGCAGGCCCCTTTGGCAGTGATCGCAAATCAACAGCATTCGGGTATCGGGAGCCGTGACAATTCCTGGTCAGGGGGAGAAGGAAACTTTTTCGCTTCCATCGCAGTGAATTTGGATGATCTGCCTGAAGATTTGCCGCTAGAATCTGCCTCTATCTATTTCTCTTTCATCATGAAGCAAACGCTTGAGGCACTTGGTGAAGATGTTTGGTTAAAATGGCCCAATGACTTTTATCTAAATGATGAAAAAATAGGCGGAACAATTACAAATAAATTCAAAAATACGTTAGTATGTGGAATGGGGATAAATTTAAAAAATTCTCAAAATGGCTATAGAGCCTTAGAATGCGATATTCAAGCCAAAAATCTGCTGGAAATGTACCTTGAGAAAATTGAAAAATTTCCAACATGGAAGCAAATTTTTAGATTGTATGAGATAGAATTTGAGCTTAGCAGAAAGTTTTCAGTTCATATTGAAAACGATAAAAAGAGCCTTTCAGATGCGACTTTATGTGCAGACGGCTCTTTAATTATAGAGGGGAAGAGGGTGTTTAGTTTACGATGAGTGAGATAATTAGTATAGCCAATCAAAAAGGTGGCGTAGGAAAAACAACGACAGCAGTAAATTTGGCAGCCTCTTTGGCTGAAAAAGGGAAGAAAGTCCTTCTTCTTGACATTGATCCACAGTCCAATGCAACCACGAGTTTGGGCTTCAGCAGAGGGGATTATGAATATAATATCTATCATGTACTTATCGGAAGTAAAAAACTTTCAGAAGTGATCCTTAAAACAGATATTAAAAATCTAAAACTTGTGCCTTCTAACATTGGTTTGGTCGGTATAGAAAAAGAGTTTTATAATCCTAAGGCAAAAAACAGAGAGTTGTTTCTAAAAGGAAAACTTCAAGAGGTCGCTTCGAAATTTGATTTTATTATTATAGATTCACCTCCGGCACTGGGCCCTATTACCATTAATGCGTTGAGTGCATCGGATTCTGTGATCATACCGATCCAGTGTGAATTTTTCGCCCTGGAAGGATTGGCACAGCTCCTCAATACAGTAGGGCTTTTGAAAAAGACGATCAATCCGAAACTCAAGATCAAAGGTTTCCTGCCTACGATGTATTCAGGTCAGAATAACCTTTCTAAGCAGGTGCTTGCCGACTTGAGTCATCATTTTAAAGACAAACTTTTCCATGTAAAAAAAGGGAAAAAGTGTATTGTTGTACCGCGAAATGTCAAGATCGCAGAGAGTCCAAGTTTTGGAAAACCAGTGACTTCATATGCTGTAAGTTCAAAAGGTTCTGTTGCCTATAGGGACCTTGCAACAGTCATTGCAAGAGGTTAGGGTATGGCATTAGGCAGAGGACTGGGAGAGATCCTTTCTGAGGTAGAAGAGGCGTATGAAAGAGACTTAAGCGATATTGACAGTTTTGAGCTTGAATCTCAAGGTGCCAGGGTAGAAGATATCGCCGTTGAGAGTATTGCAGCAAACCCATTCCAACCACGTAAACATTTTGATGAACAGGCCCTCAAAGAGTTAAGTCACTCTATCGCAGAGCATGGACTGCTTCAGCCTATCGTTGTGATAGAAAAAGAGGAGGGGTATCTTCTTATTGCCGGTGAGCGTCGTCTTAGAGCACATAAACTTGCAAAACTCACTACTATAAAAGCCATTATTGCCAATGTAGACATAGATGAGATAAGACTCCGTGAACTTGCACTGATTGAAAATATACAACGAGAAAACCTCAATGCAATTGAACTGGCAAATTCTTATGCCGAGCTGATAGAGGTCCATAATATCACACATGATGACCTCTCTTCTATTGTGCACAAAAGCCGTTCACAGATCACCAATACAATGCGTCTTCTCAGCCTCTCTTCTTATGCTCAAGAGCAACTTGTTGAGGGGAAGATATCGCAGGGACACGCAAAGGTCCTGGTCGGACTTGATGAAAAGAAACAAAAAATTGTGATAGACAGTGTCATTGGTCAGAAACTGAGTGTACGTGATACAGAAAATATGGTGAAGAGTCATAAAGAGAATGTTCCTGTCACTACCTCTAAACCGGTCACTGTGAAGCTACTGGAAAAATACGCTGATGTTTTAGCAGAGAGTTTGCCTTTTAAACATAAGCTCAAAGCAAAAAGTATCGAGATTAGTTTTGATAATGAAAAAGAGGTTGAAAACTTCCTGACACAGTTACAAACAAAGTAATGGGTAGAAGATAAACACTTTATAAAACAAAACCTATAATTCCTCTTTATATTTAAAATACTCACAGATTTTAATCATATCCTCATGTCAATAATGTTAATATTACGCGAAATTACATGAGGAGTTTTAATGCTTGACATACATTTACCATTGATGTTGTTCGTATTGGCTTTGTTTCTAACCCTACTTGTTCTTTTAAATAATATGCTATTTCAGCCATTGGTAAAATTCATGGATGACAGAGATCACTCTATAGCAAAAGATTTGGAAGCTGCAAAAGGTCTTAGTGGTAACAGTGACGAACTAAATGCAAAGGCAGATGAAATTATTAGCGATGCTAAAAATGAAGCTGCGGGGATCAGACAGAAAGCAATTGATGATGAAAAAACATTGGCTGCAAGTCGAATTGAGACTAGACAAAATGAATTAGAAACTGAGTATAACAAATTCGTAGAAAAGCTAAACTCTGACAAAGAGAACCTTAAAAACTCTCTTCTTTCTCAAATGCCTCTATTTAAAGAGAGCCTAAAAGCTAAATTTAGCAAATTATAGGAAGGGATGAAGATGAAAAAAATAGTACTATTGTCTTTACTTATGGTACCTGCTGTGCTTTTGGCTAGTGGCGGTGATGCAGAGTCAAGCCGTTACTTTGCTCAAACTGGTAGAGAATCAGACTTTTGGCCGAGAGTCATTAACTTTACGATCTTTGCAGCTTTGCTTTATTACTTGATCGCAAATCCGATCAAAAACTTCTTTAAAGGCAGAAGTGAAGATATTGCAACGCAACTAAATGAGATCGAAAAGAAACTTCAAGCAGCGAAAGATGAGAAAAAAGAAGCGCAGAATCGTTTAGATGAAAGTAAAAAGAGAGCAGAAGAAATTCTTGCCGACGCAAAAGCAGAAGCAATTCTCTTAGCAGAAAAGATCGCGACTGCAAATCAAAATGAGTTAGCACTTTTAGATAAACAACTTGAAGAGAAAATGTCTCTTGAAGAGAGAAAAGCAGCAAGAGAAGCCATCGATGAGATATTAAGTGAAAATATCACTGCAGATGACATCATGTTAGATGAAGCTAAAGTTGTTGAAATTATTTCTAAGAAGGTGGCGTAATGGAAGAGTTAATTGCTAAAAGATATGCTAAAGCACTTTCTTCAGTATCTAAAGACCTTCCAGGTGTTTTAGAAGTACTTAATGTACTTAGTGAAGTGGTAAGCAGTACAGAGATCAAGTCAACATTGACATCTCCGATCATTTCAAGTGAAGATAAGACAGCAATGATCTTATCTTCACTGGGTGAGAGTGATGCAACACTTGTGAACTTCATTAAGATTTTAGGTGAAAATGGAAGACTTGATCTCCTTCCTATTATTACAAAAGTATTGAATTCAGATCAGCAAAAAGCTTCAAATTCATATGAAGGTGTATTGAAAAGTGCATCATCACTTGATGAGGCAGCAGTCGCTAATCTTGAAGAGACACTTAAAAAGTATACAGGTTCAATGATCAAACTGACACAAGAAAAAAGTGACTTTGACGGGGTACGTGTTTCAGTTGATGATTTGGGTATAGAGGTAAACTTCTCTAAGCAGAGAGTTAAAGAACAGTTAATTGATTTCATTAAGAAATCTTTGTAGTTATCTAAAAGAAAGGAGTATCAGTGGCAGTTAAATTGCAAGCAGATGAGATAAGTTCTATCATCAAAGAAAGAATTGAGAATTTTGAAATTGATGTTGACATCAATGAAGTAGGAAAAGTAGTAGGTATCGCAGACGGTATTGCAACAGTATATGGTCTTAACAATGTTATGGCTGGTGAAGTTGTAGAGTTTGATAACGGTGCTAAAGGACTTGTATTAAACCTTGAGGAAGCAAACGTTGGTGTGGTTGTTCTTGGTTCAAGTGCAGGTATCAAAGAAGGTATGAGTGCTAAAAGAGCGGGAGATCTTCTTAAGACACCAGTAGGTGACGGTATGATGGGTAGAGTAGTAAACCCACTTGGTGAGCCTGTAGATGGTAAAGGTGCAGTTGAAGCAACTGAGCATAGATTTATTGAAGAAAAAGCACCAGGGATCATGGCTAGAAAATCAGTTCATGAACCACTTCAAACAGGTATCAAAGCGATCGATGCACTTGTACCGGTTGGTAGAGGACAAAGAGAGCTTATCATCGGTGATAGACAAACAGGTAAAACAACATTGGCTATCGATACGATCATCAACCAAAAAGGTCAAGATGTTGTATGTATCTATGTTGCGATTGGTCAAAAGCAATCAACTGTAGCTGCTACAGTGAAGAAGCTTGAAGAGCATGGTGCAATGGATTACACGATCGTTGTAACTGCTGGTGCAGCTGACTCTTCAGCACTTCAGTTCCTTGCTCCATATGCGGGTGTAACTATGGCTGAGTACTTCAGAGACAACGGTAGACATGCGGTTATCTTCTATGATGACCTTTCTAAACATGCAGTTGCATATAGAGAGATGTCATTGATCCTTAGAAGACCTCCGGGTAGAGAAGCATACCCAGGTGATGTTTTCTATCTTCACTCAAGACTTCTTGAAAGAGCTGCAAAGCTTTCTGATGATCTAGGTGCAGGTTCTATTACTGCATTCCCGATCATTGAAACACAAGCAGGTGATGTTGCGGCGTATATCCCGACAAACGTTATCTCTATTACAGATGGTCAGATCTTCCTAGAAACTGACTTGTTCAACTCAGGTATCAGACCGGCGATCAACGTAGGTCTTTCTGTATCAAGAGTTGGTGGTGCTGCACAGATCAAAGCAACAAAACAAGTATCTGGTACATTGAGACTTGACCTTGCTTCATTTAGAGAGCTTCAGGCATTTGCACAGTTTGCATCTGATCTTGATGACTATACAAGAGGTCAGCTTGAGCGTGGTCAGAGAATGGTAGAGGTACTTAAACAAGGGCCATACCAGCCGGTTGCAATTGAGAAACAAGTTGTGATCATCTTTGCAGGTGCAAATGGATACCTTGATGATATCGCTGCATCTTCTGTAACAAAGTTTGAAGCAGACCTTATGCCATTTATGGAAGCAAAATATGCGAATATCCTTGATGCTATCAGAACTGAGAAGAAGATCTCTGATGATACAGATGGAGAATTACGTAAAGCTATCGAAGATTTCAAAGCTTCATTCGCTGGATAAGAAAGGCTTAATATGGCTAATTTAAAAGAGATAAAGCGTAAGATTGGAAGTGTTAAAAACACACAAAAGACCACTAACGCTATGAAGCTTGTCTCTTCTGCTAAATTGAAAAGAACAGAAGAGCTTGCTAAAAGATCTAGAGTCTATGCTGAAAAATTGACCGGTCTTTTGAATGAGATCGCTCAAAAAATGCAGCAGTCCAATGCTGACGGTATAGATAATATCTATTTTAAGGATGCGCAGAATCCTAAGATGGTAGACATTGTATTTATCACAGCAGATAAAGGTCTTTGTGGTGGTTTTAATTCACAAACAATCAAAAGAGTCAACAAATTGATTGCTGAATATAAAGCACAGAATGTAAAAGTACGTCTTAGATCTGTAGGTAGAAAAGGTATCGATTATTTTAAATTCAATAATTTTGAATTAAATGATGAGATCGTAGGACTTTCTGCTGCACCAGACTTTAAGCAGGCTGCAGAGTTTATCTCTGAAGTAGCTGACTCTTATGTGAATGGTGAGACGGATAAGATCGTTTTGGTACACAACGGTTATGTAAACATGATCACTCAAGAAGTAAGAGAGGATCAGGTTTTACCGGTTGATTCATCAAAATTAAAACTTGATGTGGTCTCAACTTCGGAACTGGAAGTAGAACCTGATGATGATGACACACTACTTGATGCATTGGTGAAGCGTTATATTGAGTATACAATGTATTACTCACTTATCGATTCATTGGCAGCAGAACACTCTGCCCGTATGCAAGCGATGGATGCAGCAACAAGCAATGCTAAGCAGATGGTAAAAGACCTTACTGTGAAGTATAACAAAGCAAGACAAGAAGCGATTACTACTGAGCTCATAGAGATCATCAGTGGTATGGAATCAATGAAATAATTAGAGGAGAAGTAATGACAGGTAAAATAGTACAAGTCTTAGGTCCCGTTATCGATGTGGATTTTACAGACTATCTACCGGAGATCAATGAAGCGTTAGAAACTACGTTTATGGTTGACGGTAAAGAGCAAAAATTGGTTTTAGAAGTAGCAGCGCAACTAGGTGACAACAGAGTTAGAACAATTGCTATGGATATGAGTGAAGGGTGTGTTAGAGGTCAAGAAGTAAAAGCAACTGGTGACTCTATCAAAGTTCCTGTAGGTGAAGAAGTTCTTGGACGTATCTTCAACGTTATCGGTGATCCTATCGATGAGGCTGGTGAAGTAAATGCAAAAGAGTACTGGTCAATCCACAGAGCACCACCACCATTTGAAGAGCAAAGTACAAAAACTGAAGTATTTGAAACAGGTATCAAAGTTGTTGACCTTCTAGCTCCATATAACAAAGGTGGTAAAGTTGGACTCTTCGGTGGTGCCGGTGTTGGTAAAACCGTTATTATCATGGAACTTATCAACAACGTTGCAATGAAACACAGCGGTTACTCTGTATTTGCCGGTGTTGGTGAAAGAACACGTGAAGGTAATGACCTTTACTTTGAAATGAAAGAATCAAACGTACTTGATAAAGTTGCACTGTGCTACGGTCAAATGTCAGAGCCTCCGGGAGCAAGAAACAGAATCGCACTTACTGGTCTTACTATGGCTGAGTACTTCAGAGATGAGATGGGTCTTGATGTATTGATGTTCATCGATAACATCTTTAGATTTGCGCAATCAGGTTCAGAGATGTCTGCACTTCTTGGTCGTATCCCTTCAGCTGTTGGTTACCAACCGACACTAAGCAGAGAGATGGGTGCACTTCAAGAGAGAATTACATCGACAACAAAAGGTTCAATTACTTCTGTTCAAGCAGTATATGTACCGGCGGATGACTTGACTGACCCGGCTCCAGCTTCTGTATTTGCTCACTTGGATGCAACAACAGTATTGAACAGATCTATTGCTGAAAAAGGTATCTATCCTGCGGTTGATCCACTGGATTCGACTTCTAGAATGCTTGATCCGCAAATCATTGGTGAAGATCACTACAATATCGCTAGAGGCGTACAGCAGATTCTTCAAAAATATAAAGATCTTCAAGATATCATTGCGATCCTTGGTATGGATGAGCTTTCTGAAGATGACAAACTTGTGGTTGAAAGAGCAAGAAAGATTGAAAAATACCTTTCTCAGCCGTTCCACGTTGCTGAAGTATTTACAGGTTCTCCAGGTGTGTATGTTACACTTGAAGATACACTTGAAGGATTTAAAGGTCTTATCGAAGGTAAATATGACGATATGAATGAAGCTGCGTTCTACATGGTAGGTAACATGGCTGAAGCTATTGCTAAAAACGATAAGATTAACGCTAAGTAATCTTAGTTCTTGTCTTATAAAGGATATTTATGGAACTTATGAAGCTAGAAATAGTCACACCAAACGGTGTGATTTTTGACGCTGAAGTAAAACAGGTAACACTACCGGGGTCAGAGGGTGAATTTGGTGTTTTAGCCAATCACGCTACTTTGGTATCATTACTTGATACGGGTGTCATTGTGATCGATAAGGCAGACGGGAGCGAAGTAGCAGTAGCTATCAACTCCGGGTATGTAAAAGTCGATGAAGAGAAGACAACTTGTATCGTAGATGGTGCAGTTGCTCTTTCCGGTGCAGATAGTGATCTTGCTAAAGCACTTGAAGCAGCAAAAGAGTTACTCAAAAGTGCTGAATCTTCTAGCACAGCTATCGCAGCAGCGGTAAGCAAAGTAGAGCACATCGGAAAGTCTTTATAATTTGAGCTCTCTCACTACTTATTTCTTTGAAAGCAGTGCAATCACGATATTTGTACTGCTTTTACTCTCAGGATACTTTATAGCTACATTTTGGGTATTTCTGGACAGATTCTATATCTTGAATGCACGTATTGCATCTGAAGCCAAATCACTCAAAGCTCTCTATACAGGTCAGTCAAAATCAGTGGCCAGTAATTCACTTATTTTTACTTATCTGTCTCGTGTCAATGTACCCAATAAAGCTATACTTCAAGCAGCATCTTCTGATGCGATAAGGGTATCCACAAAAGGACTTACCTGGCTCTCTATTATTGCATCCACTTCCCCTTTCATAGGTCTTTTTGGTACGGTAGTTGGAATACTTGAAACATTTACGAAACTGGGGGCACAATCGAGTGCCTCTTTGAGTGTCGTTGCCCCAGCGATATCTGAAGCGCTTATCGCGACTGCAGCAGGTATTGCTGTAGCGATATTTGCCTATTCGTTTCATTTGATACTCAAGCGCAAGGCTTATGAGCTAAGTTCATTGCTCTCTTCTCAATCAGAAGTGATCCTCTCCCAGGTTAATGGGGACGAATAATGTTTAGTTGGGATGATGATCCAGACTTGAACATTACGCCACTTGTGGATGTTATGCTTGTATTGATGGCTATCCTGATGGTCACGGCCCCTACGATCACTTTTCAAGAACAAATAACCTTACCTCAAGGATCAAAAACCGTTAAAGTAGAAAAACCAAAAACACTTACGATCCGTATGGACAAGGAGAAAAAGATCTATCTTGGCAAAGATACCTATGCCTTAGATACTTTTGCAGATGATTTTGTGAACCAGTCTGTAAAATATGATAAAAACTCCGAAGTCTATATCCGAGCAGATGAAAGCTTGAAATACAAAAATATTATGTATCTTCTTAAAAGCGTGAAAGCAGCAGGTTTCGAGAAGGTCTCATTGATAACATTATGATCAAGAAGCCCTCTACACTTATTTCAGGATTGTTGGCTGTGGGCATCTATATAGGTGTCATTTCGCTGCTTCTCTTCTATTTCAATACACGTGATGAAAAAAAACCGGTACATTTTGTGAAGAAAAATGAAGAGCGTATTCGCGTCTCTATGAGTACACCTAAACCTCAGGTTAAAAAAGAGATCACCACAGCACCCAAGAAAGTAGTGAAACCAAAGCCTAAGCCAAAACCAAAACCTAAAAAAGAAGTGAAGAAGAAAGTAGTTGAAAAAAAGATCATTAAAGAGAAGGTAGTGAAAAAAGCAAAGGTTGTCAAAAAGAAAAAAGATGTCAATACGACTAAGCCTAAAAAGGTAAATAAACCAAAAGATCTGTTTGCCAATATTACTTCTAAAAAGAAGATTGAAAAGCCTAAGCCTGTTAAGACAATACCTGTGAAGCCAAAAAAAGTTGAGATCAAAAAAGTTGCAAATAAAACCAGTGCAAGTGATCTTGTCTCTGATTCATTAAAGAGAGAAAAACAGAGTGATACGGGTATAGAGAATGCCTATTTGGCCAAGATAGAAGAGAAACTCAAAGGTTGGCCGGCACAAAGTGAATATGCAGGAGAGAAGGCAAAAGTATGGCTTAGGGTAGAACCCAACGGTAGATTTCAATATGAAGTGATCACGGCATCCGGAAATGAAGCATTCAATACAGGTCTCATGGCTTACTTAGAGCAGTTGCAAAAGATAGGCTTTGGACCGCATAAGGGAAACAGAGCCTATGAGCTGGATGTTGAGTTCGTTGCTACTGAATAGTATATGCATTATGCTGCAGCGTAATCAGTTATATTAAGAGGCTATCATATTGATGCTGTATAAATATCTGATACCAAACTCTTCTTTTGTTATAGGTTTAGAAAAATGGAAACCTTGATAGACAAGTTTGTTATCCAGATCATAGAGTAACTTTTTTTGTTTTTCATTTTCAATCCCTTCAATCACCAGTGTATAATCGAACTGTTCAGCAATGTGTAATATGGTTTTAATGAGCGCGATATCTGAAACATTATTTTCTATATTGAGGACAAATGATTTATCTATCTTGATCGTATCCAGAGAGAGATTTTGAATATAGGAAAGTGAGGAGTATCCTACACCGAAGTCATCTATAGCAAATCGTACTCCGTTCTGCTGTAAGGTGGAGATGACCTCTTTGGTATTTTTAAAGTTTTCTATCAGTGTTTGCTCCGTGATCTCGAAGGTAATATCTGAACATTTTAATCCATGGCGTTCTATCATACTAAGATAACGCGGGGCAAAATTATCTTCCAGGAGCTGTAGTACATCGATATTGATGGATATATATTCAAGATTCCACCGGTTCTGTCTTTTCCATGTGCTTATCTGTATACACGTCTGCTCGAGGATCCACCAAGTTGTATCCCATAGCAAGCCACTTTTCATAAGAAGAGGGATAAATTTATCCGGATTAAGAAGTCCTTTTGTCGGATGTTGCCAACGTAGTAGTGTTTCTGCTGCAATGACTGTGTCATCTGTCATAGAGACGATAGGTTGAAGAAGAAGTATGAACTCTCTATTTCTCAATGCATGGTGTAGATCAGATTGCAGTGCAAATTCCTCTTGTTGTTTTTGATCGAGTACGGCATTGTAAAAAGAGGTGGCTTCACCCGACCCTTTGGCCTGATACATGGCGATATCCGCTTGGCGTATGAGTTCCCCTATATCATTAAAACCGGGCTCTACTATGAGCATACCCATACTTGCAGATAGCAGATGAGAGGAGTTATGTATCACCAGTGGCTCTTTAAATGTATCTATGATCTTTTCAGAAAAATAGTGCATTCTTTCTTGCATGACCTCCATGTTTGTAGAGATAAAGGGTATCATAATGATAAACTCATCACCTCCGAGTCGGCAGATCTCGCAAGAAACGGTTAACGCTTTACTCAATCGTCTTGAGATATCAATGAGCACAATATCACCTGTGCTATGCCCCAAGGTGTCATTGATATTTTTAAAATCATTCAGATCCAGGTAGTAAAGCAGTGAATAGTATGTACCATATCGGAGATCATTTGTAAGACTCTGCATATATTCTTCAAACCCGCGTCTATTAAGAAGTGAAGTCAATGCATCCTGTGCAGCAAGTATACTCAACTGTTCTTGTACTTTATGCTCCTGGGTCTTATCATCTACCAGACCTATGAGACCAATGCTTTTATTGTCACTGTCAGTAAATGGAAAATATTTTATCTCTACCAGTAGCTCTTCATTATTTGGAAGGAGATGTGAGTCTTTAGAGACAAGAGAATTACCTCTGAGCACCCTATGAAGATCTCCGGAGGTGCTGTTTTGAAAGACCTTATAGGCAGTCTGACCAATGATCTCTTCTTGTGGACGTTGAAAAAGTGTACTCAATTTTTCATTACAGTTGATGATGCTGCAGTCTGTATCACAGGAGAATATACCAATAGGGGCTTCCTCAAATAAACTGTGCAGCAGTTCTTGTTTTTCCTGAAGCATGACTTCCATTTCGGAGATGATCTCTTCTTTGCTTTCAAGTGTTTTTTTCTGATTGTAAGAGTGTAAAATAATATTTGCCTGGGCAAAGAAATAGATCAGCAATAAAAAGGCGAGGATGATAGTTTCCACTTTTGTAATGAGAAGCATCGTCATAAAAAGAGGGATATAAAGTATGAGTAGAAAACCTATCGCAGTACGGTAGTCATACGATAGGGTGTTTGCCTCCGCACTGCTCATCCCGAGGATAATGACAAAGACAAGCATTTGATAATAATCATTGAGCTGGGGAGTGATAAAGAGAATCAAGATGGCATACATCAATGCGGTCATCCATGACCGAATCACAAACCTTTTATGCCATCTTTCGAGCGAATATCTCTCCACATGATTTTTATAGTCATAGGCATCATGCAGTCTCCACAGTGTAAATACTACGGTTATACCATACCAGACAAATGCATGGTTACCAACATAAGGTGTCAGCAGATAAAGAAAGATCGTTTCAAGTAGTACAAGACTGATAAGGGATTTTCTTGCAAAGTTATAGACATTGTCAAGTGTGTTTTGATCAACAACCCTATGTTTTCTTAATTGAAACAGCTCTTTTAAATACTCCATAGAAAATATATCCTTGTCCTTTTAACACTGAATTGACCCATTAAGGCCAAAAAAACTCTCCCTCCCATGACCAGATACCATGTTGCGTAACATGGTATCTTTTGTTCTATTTGTTTTTGCTGTATAGATGGTATATTTTATGAGGGTATTTCAATCGTGTAGTGCATTTTTTTGTAATTTTATATTTAGGATGTACGTTTCCCATACGATGAAGCGCGAGTATACATGTTCAAAATGTAAATATAGAGGATATTACCCTTTGGTGACAATGTTTGATAATGGGTAGTCTTGTATGAGAAGATATTTATGACCCTTCCTTATATTTTTTGACCCTATAGGTAGAGATCTCAGGATGCTGAGAGAGACAGTTATTTCCAAGGTTGGCTTTCAAGCACAGACTGGAGAAGAAATCTTCAAAGCGAGGCAACTGCTCCCAAACCTGCGGTAAGTAGGTAGCTTGTCTGCCGTTCAGTTTCAGTACGATACCATCTTTGAAAGGAACAATTTTGGCTTTTAGATCTTCTATAGAGTCATAGGATAAGGGTTGAGGCTCTGAAAGGATAGAGACCTCTATATCAATTTGGTCTAGTTCTTCTATACTAAGAGGTAAAAATCTTGGGTCACACAGGGCAGCAGACTGTGCATTATGTATAATGTCTTCATAGAGTGGGCGACAGGCATGCAGTGAACCTATACATCCCCGAAGTTGTCCATGGGATTTTGTGTTAATGGTGACAAAAGCAGCACCGTTCTCTTTAAGGGAGGGATAGGTTTTTAAGGCAGATTCCAGATCAAAATCTTGAGGTTGATTCAGTGCCGCTGAAATAGCAGCTTTGGCTAAGGCTATCACTATATCATTCAACGTAGACTCCTTTATTTTTTATTTTATCATAAATTCAATCACCAAAAAATATTTTGATATTAATTAATGAATATTTTAAGAGAGCAAGGATACAATACAGACTAAAACAAACACTAAAATAGAGGAATATTCTTGAGATATCTATCAATAATTTTCATATCAATTACCTTTTTTACATTGAACGTTTTCGGGGTAGATGCAACGCTTAAAATAGAAAAAGATGTGGAGCAGCGTGCACGTATAGCGCTTATGGATGGTTCATCTGAACAGAGCAGTAAAGTGTTTAATATCTTGCTTTCAGATCTTAAGATCTCCGGGCATTTTTTACCGGACACTACACACCATATAGGTGAGCTCTCTTCTGACTATATCATACCGGCATTGAAAAGCCAGGAGTATGTCATTAAGTACGCTATGGAGCAGCGGTCCGGTGCAAAACTTCTGGTACGACTTTTAAAAGCATCCAACGGTACACAGATCTTTAAGAAGAGCTATGCGATCTCCGCCAAAGCAAAAATGCCGTTTCTTATACACAAAGCGATAAGCGATATTAACAATGTTTTACAATATCCAAGTATTGCTTGGATCAATCGTTATGTGGCCTATGCTGTCTATACGACCCCTGGCCGTAGTGAAATACGTTTGGCCGATTATACCTTCAGTTATAAAAAAACGATTATCAAAGGCGGATTGAACCTCTTCCCTAAATGGGCGGACAGAGCACAAAGGAATATTTATTATACCTCTTATAAAGGGACACTCCCTACACTCTACAAACTGAATATCTATAACGGAACAAAAACGAAGATAGCCAGTTCTGCAGGAATGCTTGTCTGCTCTGATGTGAAGAGTGACGGTTCCAAACTTCTACTTACTATGGCACCTGAAGGACAGGCAGATATCTATGAATTTGATCTTGCATCCGGATCGAAGAGAAGGGTAACGAACTTTAAAGGTATTGATGTGAACGGCCGGTACGTAGATGATGAGAGTCGTATCGTCTTTGTCTCTAACCGGTTGGGCTATGCCAATGTATTTAAAAAGTCTATAGCGGGCGGACCGACCTCTCAAGTGGTGTATCACGGACGTAACAACAATGCCTGTGATGCCTATGGAGATAAAATAGTCTACTCCAGCAGGGAGAGCAGTAATGCATTTGGGGATAACACCTTTAATCTTTACCTTACCTCTACAGGAAGTTCAGACACGAGACCTATCACAACCACGGGTTCAAACCAGTTTCCCCGTTTTTCTACGGACGGATCTGTGATACTCTTCCTTAAACAGAGGGGGCACAGCTCTTCTATAGGATATACGAATTTGTCAAGTCATCAGAGTTTACTTTTCCCGTTCAATGACAGAAAAGTTCAATCCATTGATTGGTAATATATTTTTTTCAGGAAGTTATTTAGTAACTGCTCTGAGACTATTTAATAAAAAGGATACATAATGACACATAAACTACTTTTAACGACATCGCTCATTTCATTACTTTTGATCGGATGTGCACAGCCTGCACCTGATCTGGCAGCTAAAAACAATATTACTGATGCAAACCATATCGAAGGTGATACGGTCAGTATAGATGAAAATGCATACGGTACAGGTTCTACTGCAAATTATAACAGCAGTAGCGATGGCTTCAAAAGTATCTATTTCGGTTTTGCAGACTATTCGATCTCTCCGGATATGGAAAACAATATGAACCAAAATATAGAGGTTGCCAATACAGCAGCCTCTAAAATAAAAATAGAAGGTAACTGTGATGAGTTTGGTACAGATGAGTACAATTATGCCCTGGGCTTAAAGCGTGCCAAAGCAGTAAAAGACAGTATTGCAGCACAAGGGATAGATCCGAGTAGAATGGTACTTGTAAGCTTTGGTGAGAGTAATGCTGTATGTACTGAAACGAGTGACAGTTGTTATCAGCGAAACAGAAGAGTTGACTTACGTTTAATAAAGTAGGCTAGAGATGAGAGGTATACTAAAGAAGATTGCAGTACCGTGTGTTTGTATGATCTTTGCAAGTACAGTGTCTGTCTATGCCGAACCTTCTGTGTATGGGTTTGGGACGGATGAATCTACGGAAAATGTACAAACCACAGAAAGTAGTAACGCAAGCTTGGCTTCCCTACAGCAGCAAATAGCCCAGCAAAATGAAAGAATAGACGGACTCACGACAATCATAGAGGGCTTGAGCGCATCTATTCATGAACTGCAGCAGTCTGGAGGGGCTAATAAGGCCTCTTCTATGGAGACAAATGGTTCATCTAACACGGCATTGCTTCAAAAGTTAGCGGCAATGATCGACGAGATCAATGCGAACTATGTGAGTAAAGAAGAGTTGCAAAGTGCTTTGGGCAAGACAAATCAGGTAAAAAACACCACAAAAACACTTCCTCCGAAGAGTGAATCCATTGAGGGTAAAAGTAATGCACAGCTTTATAGTGAAGCGGTACGCTATTTTGTTAAAAAACGTTATGATGAAGCGGAGAAAAGATTTACGATAACCGATACAAAAGGCTATAAGCCTGCCGCATCAAACTATTACCTGGGAGAAATAGCCTACTATACCAAGAAGTATGAAGATGCAATATTCTATTTTAAAAAGAGTGCAGGTATTTACGACAAGGCTTCCTATATAGATACACTGCTTCTTCATACTGCTGTTTCGCTTGAAGAGACTGGTGACAAAGGCCAGGCAAAAGCATTTTATGAGAATATCATAGAGAACTATAAGGGAAAGAAAACAGCAAAGATCGCTAAAGATAGATTGAAAAAACTTTAGGACCATATGATGTTTAAAATCCTCTTCATTGTTATGACTTTGGTGACCGCAGGCATGGCAGGTGATGAGGTTGAAATACTGCCACCTATAGGAACAGAGACGATGCCTGTCGCTAAAACGGTTTTTAAACAGATTAAAGATGAGAGTGAAAAGATCGTTGATCTCACAGGAAAGAATTTTATCGTGGTCTCTGTACGTGAACGTGGGAGTGACGGACGTTTTTATGCTGTGGACCGTGATGGTACGGTATGGTGGAGCGGACCGGTCACTTCGGGTGCCCCAGAGTTTAGAAGCCCTTCTGGCATTTTCACGATCTTTCAGAAGAAGCGTTATCATATGTCCAAGGATTTTCCTGATGAGAGCGGTGTGAATAACATGGATTATATGATGAAGTTTACTAAAAGAGGACATGCTCTGCATAAGGGGAGTGTGGACTGGCTGTCACATGGTTGTATACATATAGACCCTAAGGATGTACCTGTGATCTATCACTGGTCCAACTATCAAACAAAAGTGGTCATCACCAGACATACCTATATGCCTTTTGCCAAAGAGGACTTGAGCAAAATCTACGGGAAAAGGTAAAAACACCTCTTCTATGACATTGATACAGGTAGTCCTGAGATAGATAGCAGAATGATTGACCTATACTGCAAGACCTTTGCTTCATGGCAAATAAGAGAAAAAATATCTCTTACCTAAGGCTCACTAAAGTTTGATTAGTTAGAATAGCACAAATCTAATATATAGGAAACATTATGACAGTAACAAACGAAAACTGTGTAGTCGGTATCGAATACGAAGTAAAACAAGCAGGTACAACAGAGGTTGTAGACAGCAATAAAGGTGGTGCACCACTAGAGTTCATCATTGGAAAAGGACAGATCATTCCAGGTCTTGAGAATGCACTTGTAGGTATGGCTCAAGGTGAAAGCGGAGACATTATGGTTGCTGCTGCAGATGCATACGGTGATGTAAATCCGGAAGCAATTCAAACACTTCCTATCGAACAGTTCGAGGGTGTAGATCTTGTAGAAGGTATGACACTTTATGGTCAAGGTCAAGATGGTCAGACTGTACAAGTTACAGTAAAATCTTTTGATGATAAAGAAGTGAATGTTGATTTTAACCACCCATTGGCTGGTAAAGACCTGATGTTCTCAGTAACTGTGTTAAGTGCAAGAGAAGCAACTGCGGATGAAGTATCATCTGGTGTAGTTGGCGGTGCACCTGCAGCTGGCGGTAGCTGTGGTTCAGGATGTGGTTGTCACTAATCCTTCATTCTTCAGTGCTATCTTTGAATCAAAGATAGCGCTATGTCGCTCAAACAGCGCATATCTACTCCTTTCCTCCAAACCCTTTTTATACAGAATTAACCACTTACAGAGTAAAATATATCCTATGAAAATGTAAATTTATAAGATATTTTGATATGATGATTTGTATGATTTCTGGAGGCTAACATGCATAAGATAGAAAAACTTTTTGATATTAATATTGTTTTGATGACTCTGTTTTCTTCTGTAGAAACAATCAGAGAAGAAAAAAATATTGAACTTATTTATGATATGGAAGCAACTATACCTAGAGAATTGAGAGGGGATCCTGATGTCTTGCTGCGTGTACTTAATAAAGTGCTCACCTTTGTTTGTCAGAATACCGATGAAAAAGAGATAGTACTCTCTTTGGATGCACCTGAAGATTTTCTGTACGAAGAGTTTATCTCCTTTACAATCAATGATATACATATTGAAAAAGAGAAGATACGGCAATTCCTGGAAACCGATTTGCATGATGCCATTGAGATACTTGAGGGAGAGATTGTGTATGAGGATGATGCGGATATACATATAAACCTACCGTTCAAGATCAGCGAATTGGGTCATAGAAGGCATTATAGATTGCCGGATATCTCTATGTTAGGGAAAAAGGTTTTATTGATCTGTGAGAATGAAGCCATAGCACACAGCATTGAAAAAATGTTTAAGTATTTTCTGTATGATGTGGATGTGGGGTTTGATGCTTTTAAAGCACAGGGTAATGATCTGACTCCTTATGATATTTTAATTGTGGACGATCACCTTAATACCGAAGAGTTTGAACATTTGATCGCCCGTATACAGCAGAACATACCTCTTAAGTATGTACTGCTTCAAGATGCGCATATTACAGAGCGTAAAATGATCAGCGTTTCTACCAATTTGATCAAACCGGTGACAGAAGAGAGTGTTTATGAATTGATCATATCGCTTTTCAAAATACAAACAGCCAGTCGAGAAGTGAGGTCTCACTCAAAGATAAATACGATCGATCTTGAAAAATACCTTCAATCCAATAAGGATAGTGAAAAGTCTGAAGAACAAAGCAGTGCTGTACAAGAGAGCCTTGAGGCGATGATCGAAAAAAGAAGAGGGATGGACCTGCCTATCCTGGACAGGACGATAGGAGAAGCAAACATAAAGCACACGGGATTGACCTATGCCCATGAGTTGAAAACCTTCTTAGATACTTTTGACCGTTCAGATCTTTATTTCAGGGAGATCGTCAATCAAAGATCTATCAACAAGATCAAAGAGTTCTGTATAGATCTTGAAAGACAGGCAAAACTTATTGGGGCTGAGAGTATGTTCAAGCTTGCTGAAACGCTTAGTCTTATTTTTGTCTATGATAAACTTGATATGCTGCCTATCTATCCCGGAAAGTACCATATAGAACTCCAAAAGTTAACCGAAGCGATCAAGAAGGAACTGCAGTTAAAATAGTTCATAAGACTATGTTACTGAGAGCACTTCGAAGTCACTTTTGCCCACATTACAATCCGGACAGACCCAATCTTCAGGGATATCTTCAAATGCAGTCCCCGGCGCAATACCTGAGTCAGGATCACCAATCTCAGGGTCATAAATGTAGTCACAGACGGTACAAATATACTTTTTACTCATGATAAACCTCCTGCTTGTTTGGTATTACTATCATATCATAATTTAAAGATGGTAAAATACATAAAATATTTCAATTCTTCTAAAGGACACGTATGTCAATCAAATGTGCATTTTTATTTCCGGGCCAAGGTTCACAAGCTGTAGGGATGGGCCAAGATTTTTTTAACAATTCTGATATAGCAAAACAGATGGTAGCTGATGCCACTGAAAGAACAGGTATAGACTTTGAAAACCTGCTTTTTGAAGAGAATGACAAGCTTGAAAAAACAGAGTTTACACAACCGGCTATCCTGCTTGTATCTGCAATAGCGCATACGCTGTTTGAAAATGAGATGCCTATCAAACCGGTCTACGCATTGGGGCACTCACTGGGTGAATTTTCTGCACTGGTCGCCGTAGGTGCTATAGATGCCATAGATGCAGTAGAACTAGTGAACCTTCGCGGTAAGCTGATGGCTGAAGCATGTGCCGGTCAGGATGTGGGGATGATGGTATCTCTCGGTCTTGAAGATAAGGTGGTTGAAGAGATCTGTGATGCACAAAGAGAAGCGGGATTAAAAGTATGGCCTGTGAACTATAATGCTGAAGGACAGATCGTGATCGCGGGTGTAAAGTCTGACCTTGAAGTTCTGGCACCTGTCCTGAAAGAAGCAAAAGCAAAAAGAGCGATGTTGCTTAACATGTCAGTCGCGAGTCACTGTCCACTCCTTGAGAGTGCTACAGCACCTTTATCAGAAAAGCTCACTGAGATGTTGAAGGATGAGTTTATTGCTCCAGTGATCTCAAATGTTACTGCAAAAGGATACAGCAGTAAAGCAGAGGCTTTGGATCTGCTTCCTAAACAGTTGGTCTCTCCTGTACTCTATAAGCAGTCTATAGCAGCTTTTGATGATTCTGTAGATTGTTATGTTGAATTCGGACATGGGGGTGTACTAAAAGGATTGAACCGTAAAGCAACCAACAAGCCACACTTTGTGGTTTCAGATATGGCATCGTTGGAAACAGCGATAGAAGAGATCAGTAAGCTAGGATAATTATGACAAGTCAAAAAATTGCCATCATGGGTGCAATGCCTGAAGAGATAGAACCTATTATCGATAAACTTGAGAATGTACAAACGGATGTATATGGTGATAATAAATACTATGAAGGTACCTACCATGGGCAAGAAGTGGTTGTGGCCTATTCCAAAATAGGTAAAGTCTTTGCTACATTAACAGCAACCACGCTCATAGAAAAATTTGGCTGTGATATACTCCTTTTTTCGGGTGTTGCAGGCGCTATAAGTGATGAACTGAAGATCGGTGATCTGATCATCGCAAACGGACTATGTCAACATGATCTGGATATCACCGCTTTTGGACATCCATTCGGGTATGTACCAGAAGGGAATGTCTGCATCTCTACAGATACCGTATTACGTGATATTGCTAAAACTGTAGCGAAGGAAAAAGGTTTAACTATCAAAGAGGGTATCATCGCAACGGGAGATCAGTTTATCGCAGACCCTGAACGTAAGGAGTGGATCAAGAGTACTTTTAAAGCTGATGCTCTAGAGATGGAAGGGGCAAGTGTTGCAGTGGTCTGTAATGCGTTGAATGTACCTTTCTTTATTTTACGTGCGATCTCGGATAGTGCCGATATGGATGCAAGTTTTAATTTTGATGCATTTTTGGAAAGCTCTGCAAAGATCTCTGCTGATTTCATTTTGAGTATGGTGGATACAATTGGACGATAATCAAAGACGTGCTGCTTCTAAAAGCATACCCATAAGCAAAAAACTGCTCAAGTTGGCAGGGAAGACCAATGCAGAGTTCAAACTGATAGGTGAGGGAGATAAAGTACTGGTCGGACTGAGCGGAGGTAAAGATTCCCTTGCACTTGTACACATCTTGAAACATATACAGAGGCACGCACCTTTTCACTTTGAATTTGAAGCCTGTACGGTCAAATATGGTATGCCGGATGAACACTATGAATTCTTGAGCAAGCATTGTGAAGAGTATGGTATCAAGCATACCGTCTATGACACCAACATTTATGAAATTTCAAATGATACGATCAGGGAAAACTCTTCATTTTGTTCCTATTTCTCACGTATGAGAAGAGGGGCACTTTATAGTTTTGCCGAAGAGGGTGGTTTCACCAAGGTGGCACTTGGGCATCACTTTGATGACACGGTAGAGAGCTTTTTCATGAATATGTTCTATAATGGAACCATGAGGGCTTTGGCACCTATTTATAAAACAAGCAGAGGTTTTCACCTGATACGCCCGCTGATCCAAGCCCGAGAGACACAGCTTCGTGCTTTTGCCGAAGAAAATAACTTACAGGTGATCGGTGATGAAGCCTGCCCTGCCATGTTAAAAAAGGTAAAGATGCCCTATGCTAGAGCTACGACCAAAGCATGGTTGGCTGAACTTGAAAAAGAGAATAAAGATATCTTTAAAATGTTCCGGGCTTCATTTAAACATATCCATGATGATACTTTTTTTGACCCTGCACGCTGGGACCGAGATGATATAGAGGAAGAGCTGTGAGACTTCTCTTGCTACTAAGTTTCTTGTTTGCTCATGTGATGGGTGAGGAGCAGATAGAACCCCGGGAATTTACCGTGAAACTGATAAAAAGATGTGAATCCCTTACATTAAGTGAAGAACCCAACCGCAAAGCCAAAAAGATCTATACCCGTGTCTGGACAGAGGAGTGCGTCCAAAACCTCGGCTGTTTAAGAGAGGTTACACAAAAAGAGCTTGAAGAGATGAATGCGACCAAAAGAAGCTATATGGCATGGAAATACCCGGTATGGTGTAAAGTAGATGCAGATGGTCAAAGAGGCTGGGTACGTAAGCAGTTTCTCTCTGATGAACCTTGTAAGCAGACAGACTGATCTTTTACGAAAAAAGTATGAATCAATTTACAGCTGCAGCATCAGGACGTCTAGACAAGATACTCGCCAACCAATTAGACGTAAGCCGTAACCAGATAGAAAAGCTCATCAAAGAAGGGTTGGTATCCGTCAATGGCAAAACGATCATAAAAACCAGTTTTAAGGTAGAAGAGGATGATGAGATAGCCTATGCGTTCAAAGAGGCTGAGAAACGTGAAGTGGCACCTGTGGACTTTGATGTCGAGGTGATCTATGAAGATGAGTATCTTTTGGTAGTGAACAAACCTGCCGGCCTTGTGGTCCATCCCGCACCTTCGGTCAAAGAGCCTACACTGGTAGATTGGCTGATCCATAAGGGTATTTCCCTTTCCACGATCAGCGGGGAAGAACGCTATGGTATCGTGCACCGTATCGATAAAGAGACGACGGGTGCACTGGTCGTGGCCAAGGACAACAAAGTGCATGAAGCGCTGAGTCTGCAGCTCCAGGACAAGAGTATGGGACGTTACTATCTGGCATTGATCGATCACCCGCTCAAAGAGAACATCGTTGTCGATAAACCCATAGGACGTAACCCTAAAAACAGACTCAAAATGGATGTGGTCCCGGATGGTCGAAACGCTAAAACAGCCTTCGTAAAACTCCTCACAAGCCAACACAATGTTGAACTGATCGCAGCAAAACTGTTTACGGGAAGAACCCATCAGATACGGGTACATTTAAATACGCTTGGACGCCATATTTTGGGTGATGATTTATATGGCTTTAAGAGCAAAAGAGATAAAATTTCCAGAGTTAACTTGCATGCATATTTACTCTATCTGGTCCACCCTGTAAGCGGTAAAAGAATGGAGTTTGTCGCCCCACTTTTTGATGATATGAAAATGTATATATCTAAAAATTTCGATCAAGGTGAAGTAGATGAAAAAATCGATCCTCATACTCTGGGCAGTCTCTTTGATCACCTTTAACGGGTGTGGTGCTGTCAAGGGTTTGATGACCTATGGTACAGACCCCTCATTAGAAACGATTGAACAGGTACATGCTTTACCCAGAATGAACTCTGTAGGTTTTGAATGGAAGAAGATCGATGACCATCGTATACACGGTGTCAATATATACAGAAGTGATGCTTCGAAAGAAGGGCAGCGTTTTCAACGGATAGGTACCGTGGGCAACCCTTATGCAACACACTTTGTAGATACACATGTCCATGCAGACAGTATGTATCGTTATCGCTTTAGTACCTTTACTTTTGGAAAAGAGTCCAGGCTCAGTGAGACGATAGAAGTAAGAACCCACCCTCCATTTCCAGCAGTCTCTTTTGTGAAAGCCTATAGGGTAGCACCCTCTGTGGTAAAACTGCTGTGGAAACCGCATGCAGATCCAAGTATCGATAGTTATATCGTAGAAAGATCAGTGGATGGTACTGAATGGACATTTGTCTCACAGGTACAAGGACAGTTGATGGCTGAATACATTGATACTTTTGTAAGAGGCGGACATACATACAGCTACCGGATCATCGCACAAAGTTATGACAAAATACGCGCTTATCCAAGCGAAGCAACAAAAATTACATTATAAGCAGGAACAATGCCACACTTAAAAGTTACCCCCTTTGATACATCTATAATAGAAGCACAGATAAAAAACAGTCCTATGATGACCTTTTGCGCCACTGCACTGAACCGTAGCGATATGCTTATCGGTATTGAACATGCAGGAGAAGAGTTCTTACTGCAACTCAAACCGGATGAAAAAGCTTACTTGCTCAAATATGACAAAGTGACCAGACCCCTTAAAGTGAACATTCTCAAAGAAGCACTGGAGAGTGTTTCAAAAGCGTTGGACCTGGATGTGCTCTCTTCAAATATTGCTATATCCAATACAAAAACCCCGCTCTCTTCAGAACACTTTAAAAAGATAGAGGATTTCGAAAATATCACCTATCCTAAAGAGAAGATCTCTGTTGAGGTAGGATTTGGGAGTGGACGACATTTGCTTCATCAGGCGAAGAAGAATCCAGATACGCTTTTTATCGGGTTAGAGATCCATACACCTTCAGCACAACAGGTCCTTAAGCAGATCGAGCTTCAGGGGCTTGAGAATATTTGGGTTGTGAACTACGATGCAAGACTCTTCTTAGAGATGTTGCCTTCGAATGTATGTGAACAGATCTTTGTGCATTTCCCTGTGCCTTGGGACAAGAAACCACACAGAAGGGTGATCAGTCCCAGCTTTTTAGATGAGTCTATGAGAGTATTAAGAATGGGCGGACGCCTGGAGCTTCGTACAGACAGTGACAAATACTTTTGGTATGCGTTGGAAACCTTCTTTGCTATACCCAAGGTTGAAGTGGAAGTACGCAAAAATGAAGCCTTGGAAGTGACAAGTAAGTATGAAGCAAGGTGGCTTAGACAGGAAAAAGATATCTATGATGTGTATGTCAAATGCACGCAAAAATCAGCACCTAAAGAGTTGACTATAGATTTTAATTTTAATGATGTAAAATATACGTCAGGGATAGAAGAATGTTTACCGAAAAAAGCATTGGTATTTGACGGGTATTTCGTACACTTTGAACGGGTGTATAAAATATCTGAAGAGGGTCTACTTATCAAGTGTGCTTTTGGAAGTTTTGACAGACCGGAACATAAATACATTTTATTAGAAAAAGAGAGTTGCAGATATTTTGTCTCTCCACCTGTGAAGACAACAGTCAACTTTCAAGCACATCAAAAACTAGCTGAGCAGATGATGCTCGTCAAAGGAGAGTAGCGCATGTCCAATGTGATCCACGCTTCACATCTTACCCTTACCTATGGAAAAGCGGGGAAAGAGGTCATTAAAGATGCCAACTTCAGCATAAAAAAAGGTGAGTTTGTCTTTATCACGGGACCGAGTGGTTCAGGTAAATCTACACTGCTTAAAGCACTGTACGGAAAGCTGAGACCAAGTGAAGGCAATCTTGTTGTGGGTGGACTTGATCTGGCTAATGTCAGCCAACGTAAACTGCAAGAGCTCAGAACCCATATGGGTATCATTTTCCAGGATTATAAACTTGTGAATGAATGGACCGTGAAAAAAAATGTTGTTCTCCCCTTGATGATAGCAGGATACGATAGTGAGATACAGGATACGCAGGCACGAAGACTGCTTAAACATGTAAAACTTCCTGAACATGCAGATAAATATCCATTGGAATTGAGCGGTGGAGAACAGCAGCGTGTGGGTGTGGCGAGAGCATTGGCGAAAAATCCGGTGGTGATACTTGCAGATGAGCCTACGGGTAACCTGGATGATTATTCTTCCAATGTGATCTGGGACCTGATGGAAAATGCCTGTCAGCAGCTTGATACCACTGTTTTGGTTGTTACACACAAAATTCCAACGATCTTCTCCTTACCTTATAGACATTTTATTATCGAGAGCAAGGGTGTGTATGAAGTTCATTAAAAACCATCTTATGTTTATTTTGCCCCTGATGGCAATTTTATTGGGTATTGAATTTTATCTGGTATTTGAACGTACAACAAACACCTATGAAAAAGGGCTTCAAGAGGGTTATTTTATGCTTGCCGTAACCAAAAAGCCTATGGAGCTTTCTGATTTTCAAGCACTGAATGACCATATCAGTACCGCAGAGAAGATCAAACGCGAGAGTATCGTCTCAGAAGTGGCAAAAGGGATAAGTCAAAGTAGCAGCAAAGAGATCTTGGCCACATTGCCCTATTTTTATAATCTTGGCATAGACTCCTATCTTCATACTTCAGGGTTGGAAGAGATCAAAAAAGATCTTGAAGCGGATGCCAACATTAAACAGGTTGAAACATTCGGAAGCAGCTATCAGTCCAATTATCGACTTTTTGCATTTATTAAGTTCATACTGAAAATATTTATCGTTTTTATGGCCATTGTCAGTCTCTTTCTCATTATCAAACAGATGGAGATCTGGAAATATGCACATAAAGAGCGTATGCAGGTGATGGAGATATTCGGTGCACCGTTGATGCTCAGATCAGGTGTGCTTTTCAAAGTCGCTTTTCTGGATGCGATCTTTTCAACGCTGTTGGTCTCTGCGATCTTCTTTTATACCAAGTTTTACTGGGCGGTTCAGAGCGGGATAGATATCATGGTACAAAACCAGGAAGCACTTTTTAAGGTGAGTGATATCGGTATCTTGTTAGGCTCTTCTATTGTGATCGTTATTATTGCCGTCTATACGGTTGTATTTAGCAGTAAGGGGGTACAGGAGTGAGATCTTTAATTCTGATCTGCTTTGTAGCAATAGGGTTGCTTCATAGTGCATCAACGACTTCAAAGATCGAAACGTCTAAAGAAAAGCTCTCTGCTGCATCAGCTGCCAAAAAAAAGACAAGCAGACAGCTTCACAAAATTGCCAAGGACATACAGGCTGCAGAGAAGGATATCGTTTATCTTGAAACGAAGATCGGTGAACTTGAAATAGATCAAAAAAGATCAGAAGAGAAGTATGCCGTATTAAAAACTGAATTGGTTAAATCTGAAAAAGATTTAGCCTCTACAAGTCAGGCATTGGAAGCAAAACATCAAGCATTCGTCTCTTTGCTTTCTGAACAATTTTCCATCGTTTTTGCTATGGAAAAAGCACATGAACCTACGAAAGAATCTATACTTTCGCATGAAGTCTATATTGCCTATAAAAACCATAATACCAAAATGCTGGCTGCCCTAAAAAAAGATCTGGAAAAGCTTAAAAAACAGAAAGAGGATAAGGTCTATCTGCGCAATAAAACAAAAAACGAGATTGCACGTATTGTGAAAAAAAGAGACGAGTATGCGCAAAAAAAGGCAGCAAAAGAGAAGTTGCGTAAAAAGCTTGCTTCCGATGAAGAAAAATACAATGCAAAACTTGCAAAGATCGTGGATAAACAGAACTCTCTTCGCTCCACATTGGCCAAACTGAATATCTTACATACACAAGAGGTCAATGAAGCACGAAAAAGGGCAGAAGCTGAGAAAGAAGCGATGCGTCTTGAGAAAAAGAGACAAAGAGAGATACGCGAAGCCAAAGCATTGGCACGTATCAAAGCAAGAAAAGCCCAAGAGGCTCTGCAAGCAGCAAAAACAGAGCAAGAGAGAAAAAAAGCGCGCTTGGCTGCGTCTGAAGCAAAAAAAGCAGAGCAGAAGAGCTATAAAGAGAGTGAAAAAGTACGACAGGTAAACTCTTCGTATCAAAAGTCCAAAACCTATGCATACAGAGGCGGAAAAACAATCTCCCCACTGCCGGGAGCACGGATCATCAAAAAGTTCGGTACCTATGTGGATCCTATTTACAAGATCAAGATATTCAATGAGTCCATTACACTTAAATCGCCAGCAGCAAACTCAAAAGTAAAAAATATTTTGAACGGGAAAGTGGTGTTTGCGGGTAAAAGCAGTATGCTAGGAAATGTCGTGGTGGTTTCACATAGCAGTAAGATCCATACAGTCTACGCAGGACTCTCTAAAATTGCGCCTACCATACATGTCGGGGCAAAGATTCAAAAGGGATACGTGGTAGGAAAGGTCAATGAAAAACTTATTTTCCAGGCGACCAAAGACTCTAAGCATATTAACCCGTTGAGGCTGATAACTATATAGGTATCTAAGAGTTTAAACGCCTCCTAAACCACATTTGGATATAATCGCGAAATTATATAAAGGTGCATCTGTGACTAAAAGAGTTTTAGTAAAATTTTCTGGTGAAGCATTAGCGGGTGAAGAAGGGTATGGTATTGATACTCAGATTCTTAATTTTATTGCAGGTGAGATCAAAGACCTTGTAGACAATGGTGTTGAAGTCGGTATCGTTGTAGGTGGTGGTAATATCATTCGTGGTGTGACGGCTGCTGCAGATGGTATCATTAAGAGAACATCCGGTGACTATATGGGTATGCTGGCTACCGTGATCAATGGGGTGGCGATTCAAGAAGCATTGGAACATGCAGGGCTTGAAGCAAGACTTCAGTCTGCTATTGATATGCAAGAGATAGGTGAAGCGTTCATTGTCCGTCGTGCAAGAAGACATTTGGAAAAAGGGCGTGTGGTTATATTTGCCGGCGGTACAGGTAACCCATATTTTACAACAGATACTGCTGCGACTTTAAGAGCCTCTGAAATAGAATCTGACCTTCTTATCAAAGCGACCAAGGTCGATGGTGTCTATGACAAAGACCCTAATAAATTTGATGATGCTGTGAAACTTGATACCTTATCATATGACCAGGCGTTAGCAGATAATATTAAGGTCATGGATGATACTTCCATCGCTTTGGCGAAAGAGAACGGATTGCCTATTGTGGTGTGTAACATGTTTGAAAAAGGTAATCTTCTTGCGATTGTCAAAGGTGATATGAGCCTTTGTTCCGTAGTAAAATAGAGAATGAAATAATAAAGGAAAGAATATGATGAGAACAGAACAATTAACAGCAAAAGCACTTGAAAAAGTAGACTTTGATAAATACCTTCTTGCGAACGCAGTAGGAAAAAGAGCAGAAGCCATCGCTAACGGTGCAGAAATACTTTTAGATATCGATACATCAGGCATGAAATATTCAGATATTGCACTGCAAGAAATAGCTGAAGGTAAAATCACTGTCAGCCTAGAAGGTTAAGCCCCTTTGGATGCTTTTCTCGATAAAGCTAAAAAGATAAAGACTATAGAAGAGGCGAGTGCCCTTCTTTGGGAAGTCATCCCAAATCCCCTCCCTGCAACAACCAAAGCACTGGAACATTCACTCGAAGCACATAAAGGGCAGACACGTAAAAGCGGAGAGCCATATATCGTCCATCCCATTTTGGTAGCAGCGATCACTGCAAAGATCTCTAATGATGAAATGATGGTACAGGCTGCTCTCCTGCACGATGTTGTCGAAGATACACACTATACGATCGAAGAGCTGGAACATGAATTCGGGTATGATGTGGCACATATGGTCGAGGGACTCACCAAGATCGTAGAGATACGTGATGAAGAGTTGGTCCCTTCAGGCTCCGATGAAAGGTTGATCAACTCCGCGCTTTCCTTCCGAAAAATGCTTATTGCATCCATCAAAGATGTGCGTGTGCTTGTGATCAAACTTTGTGACAGACTCCACAATATGATCACACTGGATGCCCTGAGTTTTGCAAAACAAAAACGTATCTCTGAAGAGACACTGGTTGTCTATGCACCTATTGCGCATAGACTGGGTATCTCCAGACTTAAAAACCATTTGGAAGATCTGAGTTTCCGTTATATCTATCCTGAAGATTATAAGCGCATAGATACGTATATGAAGTCCAATGCACAAAATTTGAAGTTCAAACTCAATGCTTTTATTCAAAATGTCAAAGACACGATGGTAAAAGACGGGTTTGATGAGGATGATTTTGAGATCATCGGAAGGGTCAAACACTATTATTCCATCTATTTAAAGATGCACCGCAAAGGTGTGAGTATAGAAGAGGTATTGGATCTGCTGGCGATCCGTATTATTGTGAAAAACCCTATAGAGTGTTACAGGGTCCTGGGACTTGTGCATTTGAGGTTTACGCCTCTTATCTCCAGGTTTAAAGATTATATCGCCGTACCTAAGGAAAATGGATATAAGACCATCCATACGACACTGTTCTCTGAAGAGGGGATCGTGGAGGCACAGATACGAACCGTAGAGATGCATAGACTCGCAGAGTATGGTGTTGCGGCACATTGGAAATATAAAGATGGAAACATCGGTGTGAATCTGGCATGGCTTGAGAGTCTGCATTATCAAAATGAATCCATAGAAGAGTTCTATGAACTGGCAAAGTCTGATCTTTTCTCTGAAGATATTACCGTGTTCTCACCGAAAGGGGACTATTATACCTTACCTAAAGGATCGGTGGCCCTAGATTTTGCCTATGCCGTGCACTCCCAGGTCGGTGCCAATGCAGCGGAAGCTTTGGTCAATAAACAAAAAGTGCCACTGCTGACCATTTTGAAAAATGGCGACATTGTGAATATTATCAAAGACAATGAAGCGCACTTGTACTGTTCATGGCTTGACACCGTAAAAACATCCAAAGCCAAAGAGGGTATACGAAGTTCATGTAGGGCCAGAATAAAAGAGGCAGATACTTTAAGTGCATACAATATTCTGGGAACACTCTTCTCTCAAGAGAGCAGTGCTATGAAAGAGCTTGTAGAGAATATAGACCACATGGATTCCATTTATAAACTGCCGGTCCAGCTTGACTATTACAAAGAGACCATACATAAAGTGGCAGATTACATGGGTACCAGGGTCGTGCGCTTTTGGGAATTACTCAAAAAAGGGTATAAAAAGCCATATATCAAAGAGTTGGAGCATTTCAGATTCTTTACGAATAAGCCTATAGACGGTGTAGAGTTTGATTATTGCTGTCATCCTAAAGTTGGTGACCAAATCGTTGCATTTTATAAGGGTAGTAAAGCTATTATACACCATAAATTATGCAAGAAAGCCTACGATAAGATGTTAGAAGGGCAAGAGATGGTCTATGTGAGCTGGAGTGGTTCCAAACTCTCTAGGTACAGGCTCACTATCAGTCTTCAAAACAGAAAAGGCATTTTGGCAGACCTATTGGTGAAACTTTCTGATCTCAATCTCAATATTTTGAGTATAGAGTTGGGTATAAGAAATTCAGAACAAGCAGAGTTTTGTCAGATAGAAGTGGAAAGCAATGAGTCTAAAAAGCAGCTTCTTGCAGAAAAAATTTCACGTCAGTTCAAATTGATAGAGATCATTAGTTTAGACGACGCATATAATAAATAAACAAAGGGTAAGTAAAAATGGTACAAAAAGCATTAGAAGAGATCAGTAGAGGTACTGCAGAAGTCATAGATATGGAACGTATTGAGAAATTGGTTTCAAAATATTATGAGGATGGCAGTACGTATACGGTTAAAGCAGGATTTGACCCTACCGGTGCTGATCTGCACTTGGGGCATACTGTACTTCTTCAAAAGCTTAGAACATTTCAAAACCACGGAGGAAGGGTACAACTTCTTATCGGTGACTTTACGGCAACGATAGGAGATCCTACCGGTAAGAGTGAAACAAGAAAAGTACTGGATAACGATACGATCATGGCCAATGCAAAAACGTACCAGGAACAGGTGTTTAATATTCTTGATGAGAGTAAGACAGAGGTAGTATTTAACTCTACATGGCTCAATAAATTGGGTGCGGCGGGGATGGTTGCACTCACAACGACTTTTAGTGTGGCACGTATGCTTGAGCGTGATGACTTTACCAAACGTTTTAAAAGTGAACAGAGTATCTCTATCTCAGAATTTTTATACCCGCTGCTTCAGGGGTATGATTCTGTTGAACTCAAAAGTGATATTGAGATCGGAGGAACCGATCAGAAATTCAACCTTCTGATGGGGAGACACCTTCAGCGTGTATACAATGTAGGAAAAGAGCAAGCAGTGTTGATGATGCCGATCCTGGAAGGACTGGACGGTGTACAGAAAATGAGTAAGTCTTTGAACAACTATATTGGTATCACTGAAGAGCCTAAAGATATCTATGGGAAAACCCTTTCAGTTTCAGATGAATTGATGTGGCGTTATTATGAGCTTTTGAGTGAGAGATCACTGGAAGAGATAGCTACGATGAAAGAGGATGTAGAAAAAGGCGCACTTCACCCTAAAACTGTGAAGGAAAACCTGGCACTTGAACTGGTTACAAGGTTTTATAATGAAGAGTTGGCTACACTAGCCAAAGGAGAGTTTGATAATGTCTTTAAATCAAACCAACTCCCAACAGATATGAATGAAGTAGAAGTAGAAGAGGGGATCTGGATATGCAAGGCATTGGTAGATGCCGGTATCGAACCTTCTACCTCTCAAGCAAGAAGAGATATTAAACAGAATGCAGTGAGTATTGATCAGAAAAAGATCTCTGATGAAAAGTTAAATCTTACAGCGGGAGAGTATATCCTGCAGGTAGGAAAAAGAAAGTTTGCAAAAGTGAAGGTGAAGTAGTGGCATTTAAATCTTTGAAAATTGGAAAATATACCATTGAAAAACCTATCGTGCAAGGTGGTATGGGTGTTGGTATATCTTGGGACCAGTTAGCCGGAACTGTTTCAAAAGAGGGTGGTCTTGGTGTCATCTCTGCTGTGGGGACAGGTGTCTATAAAAATAGAAAATACCTTGATGCCAAAGAGATGGTAGGTAAAGAACACAGACCACTTGAAGCGATCAATTTCTACTCTTATACCGCACTTAAAAAAATATTTGACAATGCAAGAAAGATCTGCGGTGATAAACCTTTGGCTGCGAATGTACTCTATGCACAAAGTGAATACAACCGTGTGGTAGAAGATGCATGTAGGGCTGGGGCAAATATTATCATCACCGGTGCAGGTTTACCGCTCACCATGCCTGAAGCCACAAAGAATTATCCTGATGTAGCCTTGGTTCCTATTGTCTCTACGGCCAAAGCATTGCGTATCTTATGTCGTCGTTGGAAAAAGGCACATAATAGACTTCCGGATGCTGTCATCGTTGAGGGACCGCTCAGCGGGGGGCACCAGGGCTTTAAGTATGAAGAGTGTTTTATGCCTGAAAATCAGTTGGAAGCGATCCTGCCTCCTGTCGTTGAGGAGGCCAAAAACTGGGGTTCTATGCCTATTATCGCTGCCGGCGGTGTATGGGACCATGATGACATAGTTAAAATGATGGAATTGGGTGCAGATGGCGTACAAATGGGTACACGCTTCATAGGTACGGTGGAGTGTGATGCAAGTCAAGTGATGAAAGATATTATCATCAATGCCAAAGAAGAGGATATCAAACTCTTTAAATCTCCGGTAGGGTATCCTGCACGTGGTGTGAAAACACAGCTTCATGAAGATATAGAAAAAGGAACAGCACCGAAAGTAGCCTGTATCTCAAACTGTGTTGCACCATGTCATCGCGGTGAAGAAGCCAAGATCGTAGGATACTGTATTGCAGACAGGCTGACCGATGCCTATGACGGTATCAAAGAGACCGGACTCTTTTTTACGGGTGCCAACGGGTATCGTCTTACAGAAATTATCACAGTAAAAGAATTGATGGATAAATTGATGAATGGAGAAGATAAGTAAAACTATGCCTAAGTTTAGTAGGGTTTTTCTTTTACTGCTGCTACTGAATACACTACTGTTCCCCGGTGGGAACATGTTACAGAAGGCTATAGTAAAAAAAGATGAACTACGTCTTTTATTTTCTAAAAATTTTAATAAAAAGAGTGTCAAACATTTTACACTCAGCAATCCCTCTAGAGAAATTTACGACTTCAAAAATACACGTATCGCACATAGCCGTGTACCATTGGGACTGGGGCCACATGTCCGCCTGGCGCAAAACAAGCCCGATACCGTACGTGTGGTGATCACAGGGTACGGAACTTCAAAACCATTAGCCTATCAACCGTTCTTTTCAAATAAGAGTTATCATATCTCCTTGCCTAAAGGTAGCAGTCGACTCCCGGCTAAACGTTATAAAAAACCCCATAAAAAAGTAACAAAAAAGTCTACATTGACCCGGTCGAACAGGGATAAACTGATCGTGATAGATGCAGGGCACGGTGGACATGATACGGGTGCCATAGGGGGAGGGAAAAGAGAAAAAGACCTTGTGCTCCAAATATCGAAAAGACTCGAGAGACAACTGAAAAAAGAGGGTTACTCTGTCTATATGACACGTAGGAAAGACCGTTTTTTAAAACTTCCGCAGCGTACAAAAATTGCAGATAAGAAGAATGCAGCCATCTTCATCTCTATTCATGCGAACTCTGTGCCCAAAAGAAAACGTAACAAGATCCATGGTGTTGAAACCTTTTTCTTACAAAAGACAAGAGATGCAAAATCTCAACGTATTGCTGAACGGGAGAACAGAGCCGTTCTGAAAGGTATGAACAAATTGAGTCGTAATGTGGTCATCGATTCTGTGCTTTCAGGACCCAAGATCGTAGAGTCAAATAAGCTTGCCATTGATGTGCAGCGAAGGATCATGACCAATCTGCATACAAGGTATAAAGGTGTGAAAGATGGCGGAGTAAGACATGCACCCTTCTGGGTACTTGTGGGTGCCAGCAGACCTTCCATACTGGTTGAAGTAGGTTATATTTCGCATCCAACAGAGCGTAAAAGACTTTTTACTCCGCGTTACCAGGAACTGATGGCTAAAGGTATAGCCGAGGGAGTCGATATCTATTTAAACAATCGAAAAAAAGAGATCGACTTATAATGAATGATATGTATGTAAAACAGGATAGGAAATGATAAAACATATAGTTGGATTGAGTACACTGCTTTTATTCGTGGGATGTGGCGGTCCCAGTGTTGACAGGTCAGACAGTCTTGTGGTTATAGATGCAGGGCACGGAGGGCATGACTGCGGGGCATTATGTGATAGCAAGAAAGAAAAAGATCTCGTCCTTCAAATTACAAAAAAACTTAAAAGAGAATTTAAAAGTGAAGGGTACAAAGTCTATCTTACAAGAAACCGTGACAGATTCTTGACTTTAGGACAACGTACCAGAATCGCAGACAGAAAGGATGCGAAGGTCTTCATCTCTATCCATGCCAATGCCATTAGCGATCAGAGCCGTTTTGATAAAGTTGAAGGGGTAGAGACTTACTTTTTACAAAAAACCAAAGATGAAAAGTCCCAACGCATCGCGGCGAGAGAAAATGCCTCTGTTCTAAAAGGTACGGATAGGTTAAGTCAAGAGGTGATCATTGATGCTGTATTGAACGGTCCTAAGATCATACAGTCGCATAAACTTGCCATAGATGTCCAAAATCATATTATGAAGCATCTGAACAGTGAGTATGCTGATGTGAAAAACGGTGGTGTTAGACCTGCACCGTTTTATGTACTTGTCGGAGCCAGCAGACCTTCTATACTTGTAGAAGTAGGGTATATTACAAATTCCAAAGAGCGTGAAAGACTTTTTACATCTGATTATCAAGAAGAAATAGCTGAGGGTATTGTTGAAGGGGTGAATAGGTATTTGGATAATAGAAAAAAAGAGATTGGATTTTAGATTCCCGGGAAGGTCCCGAGAATGATCACATATCTTATTTGTAGTTTTTAATGGCTTTTTCCAAGATAGCTGTCGCAGCTGCCTTGTCTTGAAAACCGGAAACTTTTACCCATTTGTTAGGCTCAAGCATTTTGTATGTTTCAAAGAAGTTCTTGATACGGTTCAGTGTATGCTCCGGTACATCACCCAAGTCTTGAATATTTTTATATGTCGGGTCTATTTTTTCTGTAGGCACAGCGATAAGTTTTTCATCTCCACCACTCTCATCTTCTGTCATAAGTACACCTACAAGTCTACATTTAATGTATGAACCTGCTTGAAGCGGATAGTCACACAGTACAAGGATATCAGCCGGGTCACCATCATCTGACAATGTGTTGGCTACAAACCCGTAGTTTGCAGGGTAGTGCATAGCAGAGTAAAGTACTCTATCTACTTCAACAGCACCTGAATCTTTGTCTATTTCATATTTGATCGCTGAGTTAAGTGGTACTTCTATAATTGCTTTTACAGCATCCGGGTTTTCGCCAGGTCCGATTTTAGTAATATCCATTTGAACATCTCCATAGGTTAAATTTTGGAGATTCTATCATAAATATCATAAATAGTTTATCAAATCATGGTATTATCTTACATATAATAAAACTTAATATACCGGTCCCTATGGAAAAAACAGGTTTTCTACTTCACGGTATAATTTGAAAGCAGAATGGCAGTACAGTCGGACAGAGTGATGCATGCTGCCATTGCAGATGGAGAGCAGTATCAATTTTTTAAAAAATAAAACCATTGCAAGTATACATGCAGCCGGTATGCTTATCATGCTTGTGGTTATTGTAGTCTTTTCAGCTATGGTTGCCTATAAAGAGTATCAAAATTTTGAAATAGAAGCGCAAAGTCTACATGCTGAATTTATTCAGAAACAAAAAGATACGATCGTTTTTGATACGACACGTGTACTCAATTTTATCAATAATGCCTATGATAATAGAGATAAAGAACAAGATGAAGAAACAGTCAAAAAACAAATTCTTCATGCCATCGAAGAACTTTACGGACGTCAAGATGGTACAGGTTACATTTTTGTTTATGATTTTAACGGTGTGGTACTTTCTGACCCTATTCAGAGACAAAATGTAGGTAAAAACTTGTATGAGACTAAAGATATCAATGGTGTGATGGTGATCAAAGACCTTATCGATATCTCACGGACCAAAGAGGGAGGATTTGTAGAGTATCAATGGTTGAAGCCTACTACAGGTCTATTGGGTCCTAAAATCTCTTATGCAAAATCATTTGAACCCTGGGGCTGGATGGTCGGAACAGGGGTCTACCTTGATGAAGTGGAAAAACTGATTCAAACCCAAAGGGAAACACTCAAAAACAAACTCAATCACTACTCCCTTCAAATGGTACTTCTTCTCGTGATCCTATTTATCGTAGGGATGGTAGGTATTATCATTACAAATCACATACTGAACAAAGAGATATCACTCTTTAACCGTTATTTCGAAAAAGCTGCATTCACGTATGAAAAGATAGATAAGGAGAAGATACGGCTCTCTGAGTTTAAAAAAATGGTGCATTACATCAATACAATGATCACTGCTATTCAGGAAAGAAAACAGAAACTCAAAGAGTTGAACCTTACACTCGAATCAAAGGTCGAACAAAAAACAAAGGACCTGAGCGAGCAGAATATCCTACTGGAACAAGAGAAAGATTTCAATGCTTCACTGGTGAAAGCGCAAGACAGTTTCATCAAACATTCTATTCATGAGATCAATACGCCTTTGGCAGTGATCATGACCCATATTGATCTGTTTAAGATGAAAGAAGGGGGAAACAGGTATCTGACTAAAATAGAAGCAGCAAGCAAGATCATCTCCAATATCTATGCCGATTTGAGTTATATGGTGAAAAAAAACCGTTTTGATTATAAAAAAAAGTATTTTAATATGTCTGATTTTCTTAAAGAGAGAGTGGACTTTTTTGCAGAAATTGCATCAGGTAATAAACATAAGATCATAGAAGAGATACAAAATGAACTTTGGATCTATTTTAGTGAAGAAGAATTGCAAAGGATTGTAGACAACAATCTATCCAACGCCATCAAATATGCCAACCGAGGTACAGACGTCAAGGTTGTATTGAAAGAAGAGAATGAAGAGATCGTTTTAGAGTTTATAGGCAATTCACCCAAAATAGAAGATACTGAACGTATCTTTAAGCCATTCGAACGTGAGAATGATGTAAGGGGTGGATTTGGATTGGGACTGGAAATCGTATATAGCATATGTCAAAAAGAAAATGTTAAAATAGATGTACAATCTGATAATGAGATGACACTATTCTCTTATAGGTTTAAAAAGAAGGAGCAGGATGAAAGTATTATTACTTGAAGATGAGCTGATGCTCCAGGGTGCTATCAAAGAGTATCTGTCAGATATCGGTTTTGAAGTAACCGCATTCGACGATGGACAGGAAGCCTATGACAATATAGCTTCGAACAGCTATGATCTGTTTATCTTTGATATCAATACACCAAGTATGGATGGGCTCTCTTTGCTTGATAGATTGCAAAAAGAGAAGATCTATGTGCCAACGATCTTTATCTCTGCGATTACAGAGATTGAACAGATAAGTCAGGCCTATGCTTTGGGGTGCTATGACTATTTGAAAAAACCTTTTCATCTCAAAGAGTTAAGTTTGCATATTGACAGATTGTTAAAAATGGCAGATATCAGGGCAAAAGATCTTATAAAGATATCAAAGATGTACAGCTATGATGTAGAGAATCAATCTTTAATGTTTGATGGAGAAGCACAGTTACTTACACAAAAACAGTTACAGATCATGGACCTGTTCTCAAAAAATATCAACAAAGTGGTTGACTTTGAAATGCTCAGACACTATGTATGGGATGACAGCCCTGTAGACAATGCCATTATACGGGCTGAGATACATAGGCTTCGTCAAGTGTTAAAAGAAGATCTCATCACAACATTAAAAGGTGTAGGATATATTCTTTCAAAACAGATATGATCTTTTGGATAGATTTTATCTCACTATTGTAACCAATATACACACTTATAATTTTTCTTTATACCACTTTTCCCCTCTTTTTGTAAATGCTATGTTAATGCTATGTTCACCCTTCATACTGCCAACGTATAAAAATAAGGAGATACAATGAGAAAACATTTAGCATTATCTGTTATAGCATCTACTCTAATCATGGCAGGAGGAGATATTGCTCCAGTTGAACCGGTTGTAGCAGCAGAAGCAGCAGAGGTCGATTATGGTGAAGTGTTTGGACAATTCAGAACATTTTATATTGACAGAACCTATTCTGGTCTAGTCAATAACAACCGTAATTCACTTGCAACAGGTGGTTATATAGGGTATAAGACACCAGACTTTAATGGATTGACAGCAGCTGTAGCAGCTTACGGTGTGTATGGATTCAATATTCATGAAGTAGATAGCGACAGTGGTGACACAAATAGCTATGATCCTGCATTGATGGGTCGTGATGGTGACAATTATGCATTTATAGGACAAGCATATCTTAACTATAAATTTGACAATACAAATATTAAGGTGGGTCGTCAAAGACTTGATACACCATTGGCAGGTGCTGATGATGCAAGAATGCTTCCAAATCTTTTTGAAGCAGCGGTGCTTACGAACACTGATATTGAAGATACTACTTTAACATTGGCACACATCACCAGAGAGACTACGGGTACCTTCAGTAATATTTATGATGATGGCTACGGATTAGGTTTCGCAAGTGGTTACGGTGCAGGTACGACATTGGCACAGAGCGGTGACTTTGTAAATATGGGTACTGTAGCCTTGGGTTATAATGATTTTAACAACAATGGCAGTACGGATAATAGTACAGATGGAGTCACAGTAGCTGCTGTGACCTATCAAGGGATTGATGGATTGACCCTGCAGGCGTGGGACTACTATGCACATGATATTCTCAATGCCATCTATCTTCAGGCAGATTATGGTTGGAAGTGTCTTTTAAATGAGAATGTAAAGATGAATGCTTCAGCACAATATATCGGTCAGAGTGATGTAGGGGATGCCCTGGCAGCAAAAGTTGACAGCGATTACTGGGGTGTCAAACTAGGTGCAGCTTCAGGTGCATTAAGTGCTTATGTAGCCTATTCTCAAACAGGTGAGAGTGATGGTACAACATCGGGTGGAGTTATTACACCATGGGGTGGTATGCCAGCATTTACCCAAGGTATGGTGACCAGACACCAGTTCTTCTCGGACACGAATAGCTGGAAAGTAGCCGGAGCCTATAAACTCAATGCACTGCTTGGTGCAGATGTGAAAGCGTCTGTATTTTATACGGAATTTGATATTGGTGCAACTAACAGCTACGATTACGGTACTGCATGGACAGCATCAGAATCTGGCTGGGATATTCAATACAATGTCGCTTCGGTTGAGGGACTTAACGTAAGAGCAAGAGCAAACTACCCAAGAGATTTTAAAAATGGTTTGGATTGGGATGAGTATAGACTCATTGTAAACTATAATTTTTAATAAAGTTTAAACATTATGGTATGTGAATCAATATACCATATGATAATACAAAGGAGAAAAAATGACACAAGAACAAGTACAGCAGATCAAGAACAATCCTAAGTACAAAAAACTTGTAGGTACACGAAGCAGATTCGCCTGGACATTGACAGTGATCATGTTGGTGGTCTATTATGCATTTATTTTGTTTATTGCATTCAGTCCGGAAACATTGGGCACTAAAATCAGCCCTGACGGTATGGCTACATGGGGTATACCTGTGGGTATTGCTATTATCGTTTTTGCATTTGCAATGACGGGAATTTATGTAAGAAGGGCCAACGGTGAATTCGATGGGCTCTTAAATGATCTGAAAAATGATATTGAAAAGGAGATGAAATAATGTTAGGTAGAATTTTATCTCTATTTATGATGGCTTCACTAACAGTTGCCTTTGCAGCAGGAGCGGATCTAGGTGCCGGTACAAAAGCGGAAGAGCTGAATGTGCCTGCTATTGTGATGTTCTTTATTTTTGTTGCTGCCACACTGGGTATTACCTACTGGGCTTCAAAAAGAACAAAATCGGCAAGTGATTTTTATACAGCTGGTGGCGGTATCACGGGAACGCAGAACGGTACAGCGATTGCAGGTGACTATATGTCAGCGGCATCTTTCCTGGGTATTACGGGAATGGTCTACCTTAAAGGGTATGATGGTCTTATCTTCTCTATCGGTTTCCTGGTAGGTTGGCCTATCATTCTTTTTATGATCTCCGAGCAGCTTAGAAACCTTGGTAAATATACATTTGCAGATGTGACTGCCTATAGATTAAAGCAGAAGCCTGTAAGAATCTTGGCTGCACTGGGTTCGATCTCGGTGGTTATCCTCTACCTGATCGCCCAAATGGTCGGTGCAGGTAAATTGATCGAAATTTTATTTGGTTTAGATTATGAGTTTGCCGTGGTTCTTGTCGGTATTCTCATGATCCTTTATGTTGCATTTGGTGGTATGCTTGCAACTACGTGGGTACAGATCATTAAAGCGGTATTACTGCTTGCGGGTACAACATTTATGTCGATCATGGTGATGGCAAAGTTTGGGTTCAGTTTTGATGCACTCTTTACACAAGCCACAGAGATACACTCAAAAGGTGTAGATATCATGAGCCCTGGCGGTCTTGTTTCTGATCCTATTTCAGCGATCTCACTTGGTATTGCATTGATGTTCGGTACAGCGGGTCTTCCGCATATCCTTATGAGATTCTTTACAGTTGCAGATGCAAAAGAGGCTAGAAAATCAGTCTTTGTTGCCACTGGATTGATTGGTTACTTCTATGTACTGACATTTATCATGGGATTCGGTGCGATCGTACTTGTACTTGGAGATCCGGCAGGGTCTTACTTGGCCGCTGACGGTGTGACACTGAAGGGTATGAACAACATGGCAGCAGTATGGCTGGCGCATGCAGTAGGCGGGGATTACTTCCTTGGGTTTATCTCAGCTGTAGCATTTGCTACGATCCTGGCCGTTGTTTCGGGTCTTACACTTGCAGGTGCATCAGCGATCTCTCATGACCTTTACGCCAATGCATTTGCAAAAGGTAAAGTCGATGAGAACAAAGAGATGAATGTTTCTAAAGTAGCGACGATTGCTATTGGTATTGCAGCGATCTTCTTTGGTATTGCCTTTGAAAAGCAAAATATCGCCTTTGTTGTGGCATTGGCATTTACTATCGCAGCATCAGCTAACTTTCCGGTACTCTTTATGTCGATCTTCTGGAAGAAGCTTACGACAAGAGGTGCTGTACTTGGCGGGTATGTCGGATTGATCTCCGCACTTGTACTTGTTATACTTGGTCCTGTGGTATGGACACAGATTCTGGGTAATGAGACAGCGATCGTACCTTATAAATTTCCGGCAGTATTCTCAGTACCTATAGCATTTGTGGCGATCTGGTTCTTCTCGATCACGGATAAGAGCGAGGATGCACAAAGATGTATGGATGAGTTTGATGCTCAGGACATTAGGTGTCAAACGGGTATCGGGTCTGATGGAGCAGTAGCTCACTAGATAAGGTTTTCCAAGGCATTGGCCTTGGACATAAGGTTATAGGAAAGTCCATGATCACACTATTAGAGAACTTGAAATCATATCCGCCTTTTACGTTTTTGGATCACAATGCGTTTGATCGTATGGAAAGCCATGCACAGATCGCATACTATCCTAATGATACAGTGCTGATAGGTAAAGATACAATGCCTGAAAATCTTTTTATTGTGATAAAAGGCAGTGTTGAGGTACGTGATGAATATGAAGAGCTGATTGATATCTATCACACACATGATATGTTTGGTGGTATTGAGATCATTGAAGAAGAGCCTTCTACCTATAGTTATATCGTGACAGAAGAATTGATATGTTTTGAGGTCCCTAAAACGGTATTCCTGGATATGTGTGAAAGTAATAAGGATTTCAAGCATTATTTCTTTTCAAGTATCGTAGAACGTATCGACATGCTTAAAGAAAAGAAAGAGTATGCCTTTATGAGCGACTTGATGATCGCAAGAGTGGATGAATCTATTTTGCATAAAGACGTTATGGTCACTCCGGATATGCCTATCGTTGAGGCACTTCAACGTATGGATGACGAGGGGGCGAGTTGTCTACTGGTTGACAATGAGGAAGGGTACGGGATCGTTACCGATGCTGATTTCAGATATTATATTCTGCACAAAGAGGAAAAAGGTTTAGAAAAGATCTCACAGATACAAACTTATCCTACCATCTCCATTCAAAATGGAGAACTTCTTTTTAACATTTTACTCCTGATGACAGAGCACAGTATCAAACACCTCCCTGTATTGGATGAAATGCACAATGTTGTAGGTATACTTGAGCTTGTCGATCTGCTGAGTTTCTTCTCTAATCAGTCTCATCTCATTACGGTTCAGATGGAGAGAGCACAAGATCTTGAGAGTGTGGTAGATGCAGCGAAACGTCTGGATGTCATGATCAGCGCACTGCATGTAAAAGGTGTGAAAAGCCGGTATATAGCCAAGTTGGTCTCTGAGATCAACAGAAAAATGTATAGCAAGCTCTTTGAAATGATCATCCCGCATACATGGCAGGATAAATGTACACTTATCCTTCTTGGCAGTGAAGGGCGTGCTTCTCAGATACTCAGGACAGACCAGGATAATGCCCTTGTCTTTGAAGAGGGTTTCATGCCAGAGGATGTAACTTCTGTTACACAGCGTTTTATCGAAGTACTTGATGAGATAGGTTTCCCACGCTGCGAAGGCGGTATTATGATGATCACTCCAAAATGGTGCAAACCGATTGAAGCATACAAGGAAGATATCTATGATTGGATCGAAGCACCAACGTATGAGAAATTTCTGGATATGGCCATTTTTTTTGATTCAACACCTGTTGCAGGTAAGAAAACACTTCATACGGAATTGATCGATTACCTTTTTAGCAAAGTAGAACAAACCCCGTCAATACTTATGCATTTTGCAAGAGCGATTGAGACTTTTGAGTCTCCACTGGGACTCTTCTCCCAGTTTGTGCACGATAAAGCACATAAAAATGAGATAGACATTAAAAAAGGTGCGCTATTTGCATTGATCCATGGTGTACGTGCATTGGCTTTGGAACATCAGATCAGAGCGACCAATACAACACAACGTATCAAAGAGCTGAATAATAACGGTTTTTTGAGTAAAGAAGATGCAACAGATTTGATGGAGGCGTTAGAAGTCTTCAATACACTGAGACTTCATTCCCAGCTTGAACAGCTTTCAAAAGGGAAGAAAATAGACAACTATATCTCCGTGGTCAACCTGGGAAAACTTGAACGTGACCTTTTAAAAGAGGCACTAAAAACCGTGAACAAGTTTAAAAAGATCGTGAGTTATCACTTTCATCTCTCAATAGTAGGTTAAATGTTTACATCATTAAAAAAGAAGTGGAATCTCAAGAGTCTAAAAGATGAACGTTTTACCTTTTTATTTGATGAAACAGATGCTGATGAGATGGTTGTCGTTGATTGTGAGACGACAGGACTTGATCCAAAATCGGATGATATTGTCTCGATCGGGGCTGTAAAGATCAAGGGAAACAGAATTCTTACGGATGAAGCGATACATATCTATATTGATCAGGAGAAAGCGCTTGATCCTAAAAGTATCACGATCCATCAGATAAGGAATTGTGACCTTTATGGGGCGATCCCCCTCAATGAGGCTATCGAAAAGTTTCTCTATTATATCGGGAACAGACCCTTGGCAGGTTACTACCTGAAATTTGATGTGGCTATGGTAAACAAATATATCAAACCGATGTATGGTATTACCCTACCCAATAAACAAGAAGAGGTATCAGCGATCTATTATGACAAAAAGATACCAACCATACCTCAAGGACATATAGATCTGCGGTTCGATACGATCTTGGAAGATTTGGATCTACCAAAACTTCAGGCCCATGATGCATTGAATGATGCCATCATGACGGCTATGATCTATCTTAAATTAAAAAATACAACAAAATTAAAATAATGATTTTATAGGAGAAACAATGTTACAAGAACTCTATCAACCAAACCCGGACTTTGCAAAAAATGCAAGAATAAAAAATATAGATGAATATCATGCCCTGGTCAAAAAAGCAACGGATGATTATGAAGGATTCTGGAAAACGTATGCAGATGAAAAGATCGATTGGTTTGAACCGTATGACAGGGTATTGGATGAGTCGAATGCCCCGTTTGTAAAGTGGTTTGATGGTGGTAAGTTAAATGTTGCACATCAGTGTATAGACCGTCATTTAGAGACACAGAAAAATAAAGCAGCAATTATTTTTGAAGGAGATAGAGGTGACAAACAGGTGATCACCTATCTTGATCTCTATGAGGAGGTCAATAAATTTGCCAATCTTCTGAAAGAAGATTTCGGTGTAGAAAAAGGCGACAGGGTAGTTATCTATATGCCGATGATCCCTGAAGCAGCTTATGCGATGCTTGCTTGTGCACGTATAGGAGCAATCCATTCTATCGTATTTGGTGGGTTCTCTTCAGAAGCACTGCGTGACAGGATCGAAGATGCCGAGGCAAAAGTGGTGATCACAGCAGACGGTGCATACAGAAAAACGAAACCCTATATGCTAAAACCTGTGGTAGATGAAGCAATTATAGGTGAAACACCGGTTGAAAAAGTGTTGGTTGTAGAGAGAAACAATGAGGATGTGAACTGGGTAGCAGGACGTGACTACTCGTACAATGAACTGATCAAAAGTAAATCGGGGCAATGTGATGCTGAACCTATGGAGAGTGAAGATCCTCTTTTCCTGCTCTATACCTCTGGAAGTACAGGTAAACCAAAAGGAGTACAGCACAGTACAGCCGGATATATTTTATGGGCACAAATGACGATGGAATGGGTCTTTGATGTGAAGGAAAATGATACCTACTGGTGTACAGCAGATATTGGTTGGATCACCGGACATACCTATATCGTTTATGGCCCGCTTGCAATGGGTGCAACCACAGTCATGTTCGAAGGTGTCATTACCTTCCCTGATGCAGGTCGTCCTTGGAAAATGGTAGAAGAGCATAAGATCAACCAGTTCTATACAGCACCAACAGCGATCCGTGTATTGCATAAAACAGGAGAAGATGAACCGGCCAAATATGATCTTACCTCGCTTAAAGTACTTGGAACGGTAGGAGAGCCGATCGATCCTCCGGCATGGAAATGGTACTATGAAGAAGTAGGTCAAAGCAAATGTGCGATTGTAGATACCTACTGGCAGACTGAAACAGGGGGTCACATCGTTTCTCCACTGCCTGGTGCAACACCTATCAAGCCTGCATGTGCAACACTTCCCTTACCGGGAATTATGGCTGAGATACTTGATCCTGAAACAGGTGAAAAAGTAGCTGAAGGTGAGAGCGGATATATGTGTGTCACACGTCCTTGGCCGTCACAGATCCGTGGTGTATGGGGTGATGATGAGCGTTTCAAAAAATCTTACTTCGGAGACGTGACAAAAGAGGGTAAACCAGTATATTTCACTGGTGACGGTGCAATATACGGTGAAAACGGATACATTACGATCACAGGTCGTACAGATGATGTGATCAATGTATCCGGGCACCGTATGGGTACAGCTGAAGTAGAAGCTGCGATCAAAAAGCATGACAATGTAGCAGCGGTGGCTGTGGTAGGTAAACCGCATGAGTTGAAAGGAGAAGGTATCTTTGCCTATATCGTACTCAAATCTGTTAAAGATGATGTAGCAAGTGAGCTTGAAACCATGAAAGAGATCAACGCGATCATTAAAACCGAGATCGGTAACATCGCACTGTGTGACGATATGATCTTTGTTCCGGACCTTCCGAAAACCAGATCGGGAAAGATCATGAGAAGGATACTTAGAGCACTGGCAAAAGGAGAAAAGATCACACAAGATACTTCTACACTTGAAGATCCGACGATCGTAGGTCAGATAGAGGAACGTGTGAGCGCTGCATAAAAGCTACGATAGCCGGCCTTCCTTTTTGTAAAGAAGGCCGATGCAGCATACAAAGAGGTTAATAATTGATGGAAAATTTTATATTGATCATACTGGCTATTTCCATTGGCTATCTCTTCAGAAGAGTACGTATCCTCCCGGAAGAATCAGCAGCCATCCTAAATAAATTTGTTATATTTATCTCTCTCCCTGCAATGATACTGTTGCAAATCCCTAAGCTGACACTCTCTATGGAGATCCTGATCCCTGTGATCATTGCCTGGGTCGTGATGACAGTGACAGCGCTCCTTACACTGTTTATTTCTAAAAGGCTTCAGTTTAGCAAAGAGGTCACAGGTGCATTGATGCTTGTGGCGGTATTGACGAACTCCTCTTTCCTTGGTATTCCTGTTATCAAAGCATATCTAGGTGATGAGGCATTGCCTTACGTCTTGGTCTATGACCAAATGGGTACGTTTCTGGCACTCGCAACGTATGGGATATTTGTAGCAGCCTATTATTCGAATCAGAGTGAAATTACTCTGAAAATTATGGTGGTGAAGGTCCTTACTTTCCCTCCATTTGTTTCATTGATCATTGCACTGTTTTTCATAGGTACCCCATTCCCTGATATGATCTCAAAAGTGTTGGCATCGCTGGCCAATACAATTGTACCCATTGCTTTGGTCGCAGTGGGACTGCAATTGCAGTTGAAACTTCCCGGACATGAGATACGTCCTTTTGGTATGGCATTGTTGATCAAACTGATCATTGCACCACTGATCGCACTGGCTATAGTGGCTATGGCAGGATGGACAAATCTGGCAGCCAGTGTATCTGTGATGGAAGCAGGAATGGCACCGATGGTCACAGCAGGGGCTATGGCATCGATGTCAGGACTAGCTCCAAGACTCAGTTCAGCCATTGTCGGTTATGGCATACTGCTCTCTTTTTTTAGTACAGCACTCCTGTTTAAACTCTTGTAGCGTGAAGCATCCTTCTTAGACACAAGAGAGTTGGTATGCCACCATTTTCTCAAAAGGGAGTAAAAAACGGTCCAGTTTTTTACGCTCAATCGTTTCAATATGGTGTGTGTTCAAACGTTCCAAGACGCATAAGGTAGATTCCATCGTACTGAGGCAATACTCCTTAGGCTGTTCCTTAAAAGTAAATTTTGAAACTTCCGTATGGGTAAAACTGACTTTTGGCAACGCATCGATATTGGGGCTTGCAGAAAGTATAGCTTTTGAACAGGGCCATGTAGAGTCTATAAGAAACATGACCGTGTTTTTTTGTTTTTCCCCTATAGGTTCTTCATTGAGGTTGATACTGGTTTCATGCGGATAGAGCGTGTAGCAGACATTTGAAGGATCATTAATGATCTGATTGATGGCTGTATGGTTGGTAAAATCTATGCCCACATGGATCTCACAGTTTTTCAAAGAGAGATTGGTAAAGTGGCCTGTCCCGTTCTTGGTCTTTCTAAACTCTTTTGGATGCATCAAGATGACAAATCGTGTGTTGGTCTCTATAGGTGCGATGTAGGTGCACATACATGAGGTTTGGGGTCGGTAGCAATTGTAGCAGACGCTTCTGTTAGTTTTATTCATCAATGTATCGCTTTTTAAACCAATGATAATACGTTGCAAAAACTATAAAGCCAAAACCTAATGTAAATGTAATACCTTCAAGTGATAACCCCCATTTTGCAGCATATCCAATGAACATCGCAGTAACAACATTGGAAAGCATAAACACCATGTCATTGTAAGAGATGACCCTTCCCATGTATCTACTCTCTGTCTCTTCTTGTATGAGCAGGTACGTGTAGGACCAGAGTGTTGTGATAAAAAAACCTGTGATCAAGAGTGCTATAAGTGCCAGATAGAAATTGTACTCAAAAGCTGACCAAAGCATGATCGCAAGACCTTGAAGGATGAAAAAATAGTGTAAATTATTCTTTGAAATGATCTTTCCAATGAAAAAAGGGCCGATCATCAACCCTATGGCTCGCGTAGCATTCATCCAGCCTATGGCAAGCGGTACAGCGATGAAATTTTTGTATTTGACATCTGCAAGAAGGGTAATGAGTGCATCAAAACTGGTCAATCCTATGGCAGCATGCAGCAAGATGAGGTGAAGTATCTTTTTATTACCGATGAGATAATCAAATCCATCTTTGAACATTTGCCAGTTGGAGTCTGTATGCGACACTTTCTCAAGTGAGAGTTTCAGTCCAAGCAGGAGCAGCACAGCGACAGTATACAAAAGTGCATCTATCATAAAGGCAGTATCAAACCCCATCATATGGGTTGCGATACCTCCTGCAGCCATACCCAAAGCATAACAGAGTGACCAGATGATAGAGTGTATCTCATTGGTATTTTTGAGCATTTTCCCTTGTACGAGTTTAGGGAAGAGTGTCATTTCGGCAGAGAAGAGCATAGAGGCAGCAGCAGAACGTATAAAGATCAGTACCATTAAGATCCAGATATACGCCAGTGAATCAATAAAAATAAATCCAAGGGTCATAGTAATCTCGATCACAAGAAGTATCAGCATCAGTTTTTTGAACTCTATACGGTCAATGATGATACCGATGAAAGGTGCCAGGACTACGGCGGGAAGCATAGCCATGGCGGCGGTCAGGGCTATAGTGATCTCACTTGCACCATAGGCTACGATCATAGAGAAGATAGCCACCTGGGAAAACCACGTACCAAAATAGGAGATGAATTGTATCAGTGAAAGCCGTGCAATGACTGGGTGTTTAAGTGTTTCTCTATAGGTCATGAGTTTCTATTCGGATGCATTGTGTTCATCATGTAGACTATAGACAATATGCTTTTTTTCAAGTAGGTCGATATACATCTGAAAGGATTCCAATGCCAGTTTTTCATCGGTTGATGCGACAGAGATAGAGACCCTCCATCCATCAGAGTAGAGTTTAGGCAAGGAAGAGAACTCCACTTCCTTTGGCATCTTCTCCATCAGCTCTATAAATACATTCTCTTTGCAAAGGGCTGTAAGTGTATGACGATGGTAAGTTCTTTTATTAGGTATCAGTTTTGTCAGTATCTTCTCTACCATAGGATGGCTCATTTCCGGGAAACCTGGCATAAAGTAATAACGTTCATCCACTGCAAAAGCAGGCATTTGATTGACAGGGTTCTCCAAGAGTGTTGCACCTTTGGGGAGTTCTGCCATGCGTACAGAGTAGGGGTAGGCTTTCTCACCCAGTTTGTTGACAATGATCTCTTTGGCTTCATCATGTGTGTGAAGTATTCCGTCTCTCAGTGCTATAGCTGCACATTTTCTGGTATGGTCATCAGGTGTTGAGCCTATACCACCAAATGAAAAGAGTATGGAGTTTTCCTGAGATGCAATGAAGCTTAACGTTTGAACAATTAGTGCAGGATCATCCTCTATAATAAAAGAACCGGTGAGTTTATGACCCTTTTCCGCCAAAGCTTTGGTGACAAAGTCAAAGTGCTTGTCAGCCCTTCGACGGTTCAGTATCTCTGTACCTATGATGAGGGCAAAAAATCTAGGTTCAGACATAATAATACTTGTTTGAAGAATTATTCTTCAATATAATTTTTAAGTTTTCTTCCCACTTTAGGGTGTTTAAGTTTCTTGATCGCGGATGATTCGATCTGTCTTACTCTTTCACGTGTCACACTAAGCTCTTTACCAATCTCTTCAAGTGTTCTGTCACTCTCATCTTCAAGAAGACCAAAACGCATACGGATGACGGCTTTTTCTCTTTCGTTAAGCTGGTCAAGTACGTCATCTATCTGATTGTTAAGGTCATCTTTGAGTACCACATCGGTCGGGCTCAGTGTTGTTTTATCTTCGATGAAGTCACCAAATCTACCGTCATCTTCATCCCCTACCGGTGTTTCAAGACTCACAGGCTCTTTCGTGATCTTAATAACATTTTTCACTTTATCCACAGAGAGGCCTACCTCTTCAGCGATCGTGTCAAGATCCGGCTCTTTTCCTGTCTCCTGAAGGTGTTTTCTGATGATCTTGTTGATACGGTTGATCGTCTCTATCATGTGGATAGGGATACGAATGGTTCTCGCCTGATCTGCAATGGCTCTGGAGATCGCCTGACGTATCCACCATGTTGCATAGGTTGAAAATTTGTATCCTTTTTCATATTCAAATTTATCAACAGCCTTCATTAGACCGATATTTCCTTCCTGGATAAGGTCAAGGAACGGAAGTCCTCTGTTCGTATAACGCTTAGCGATGGAAACAACCAATCTAAGGTTGGATTTTGCCATTCTCGTTTTGGCTACTTCACTTTTTGCTTTACCTTGACGGATCTGCTCCAGGATCTCCTGGAGTTTCTCTTCAGAAAGATCAAATCCGCCTTTACTCGCTTCTCTGGTCTCAAAAAGTTTTTTTATCTCAACATATGTGCTTACCATCGTTGTCTCCGGTACAGCATCGATGATGTCATCTTTATCCATCTTAATGATATTGTCAAGCAGTTTTTTATGGTTGGCTTTGAGTGTATCATTGAAAAGTGGAAGTTTGTACTCTAAACGTTTAAGCTCTTTTTCAAAACTGTCATCACTCTTCAGTGCCGTTTCCATGGCTTTCACAAGTTCATTGATCAGTTTAGAGGTCGGTCCAAGATTTAAAAGTGCTGCTTTGAGTGCCTCTTTTTTGAATGCGATCTTAAGACGCTCATGAAGGATCTTGACTTCATCCGTCTCTGTTTCCAAAAATGTATCAAGGTCTTCACGTGCCTTCATCCACTCTTTTTTTGCTTTTTCAAGTCGCTTAAAGCTGTCAACTACCTGTTTGACCCTCTTGTCATCTTTCGGTGCATTGGTTGATGTTTCCTCATCAGAATCATCGGAATCGTCAGAATCATCAGAATCATCTTTATCTGATTTGTTGTCATCTTCAAAGCTTTTGAAAAGTTCTTTTACACGTCTTTCACGATTCAGTAAAGGTTCTTTGTAATTGATGATGTAGCCTATAAGGTAAGGGACAGAACAGATCGCATCGATGATGATATCTTCTCCCTCTTCAATACGCTTGGAGAGGTCAACTTCCTCTTCTTTGGTCAGAAGAGGGATCTTTCCCATTTCACGCAGGTACATTCTGACAGGGCTGTCTGAACGGCTCCACTCTAGAAGCTCTTTTTCCTTGTGAAGGTCGAACTCATCTTCTGCACTGCCTTCTACAAGTTTTTTTCTTGCATCTTCTTTTCTTTTCTTTTCTTTTGTTGTGACAAACTTTGCATATTCTGAGGCGGATACGATTTCTACATTGGCATCGGAGGCAAGTTTATGGATCTTTTTCGCTTGAGCTGCAGTAGGTTGTTTGGTAAATTCTTTCGCGATGTTCTCTAGTGTGACCACATCACCTTTTTTCTTAGACTGAATTAATGTTTCGATACTTTTCATACTGTCTTTTGTTGCCATTGAAAACCTTTGATGTGTGAGGTGAAAATCCTCGGGAATAATAAAATGGATTATACCGAAATTTTATTAGTTTTTGGCATGGAATTTGTTAATTTTCCTTTTTTTGGTTATAATCGCGAAAATTTTTATCGTATCAATATCTAAAATGTTGAACTGTTTTAGTGAGAGGAATTACGAAGCGACATGTGTCTGTTTTGTAAGGAGATAGTAGTAAAAAGGAAAATACTTTGCAAGGTAAAGTTTGGAAATTTGGTGACAATATCGATACGGATTTGATCATCGCAGCAAGATATCTTAATACAAGTGAGCCATCGGAATTGGCGAAATATGTAATGGAAGATGCAGATCCTGAGTTTGTTTCAAAAATGACAGAAGGCGATATTATTGTTGCAGGTGAGAACTTTGGTTGCGGTTCAAGTCGTGAGCATGCACCTATAGCATTAAAAGCAGCGGGTGTAAGTGCTGTGATCGCACCTACGTTTGCACGTATCTTTTACAGAAATGCATTCAATATGGGATTGCCTATCTTTGAGCTTAAAGAAGCTTCTGAGATCAACGAAGGTGACGTTGTGAGAATCGATATGGATGCGGGAGAAGTGATCAATGTGACACAGGCTAAAACGTATAAGTTTTCTCCTATTCCTGAATTCATGCAAGAGTTGGTAGACGCAGGTGGACTGATAGCATTTGCAAAAAAAGAGATTGAAAATAAAAAAGTAGCAAAGGCATAATCATATGGGTAAAAGTTATAAAATCGGTGTAATTAAAGGTGATGGGATAGGTCCTGAAATTATTGATGAAGCAATAAAAGTACTGGACGCAGTTTCTATCACACAAGGGTTTAACCTTAAGTATGAAGAGATGCTTCTTGGCGGTGCTGCGATCGATGAAACGGGTGTGCCTCTACCAGAAGAGACGATTCAGGGTGTAAAGAAATGTGATGCCGTGCTCTTTGGTGCGATAGGCGGACCGAAATGGGATAATCTTGAGAGACATTTACGTCCTGAAACAGGGCTTCTGGGGCTTCGTAAAGAGATGGGAACATTTGCCAACCTAAGACCCGCTATGGTCTATGATGAGTTGGTGAATGCATCCAGTCTTAAGCCTGAGGTGATTAAGGGTGTAGACATTATGGTGGTGCGTGAATTGACCGGTGGTATCTATTTCGGTCAGCCAAGAGAACTTCATGAGGATCATGCATTCAACACGATGATCTATACAAGAGAAGAGGTCAAACGTATCGCTGTTGTGGCATTTGATATCGCGATGAAACGTGATAAACGTGTCTGTTCAGTAGACAAAGCCAATGTACTTGAAGTCAGCCAATTCTGGAGAGAGATCGTAGAGGAAGTAGCAAAAGATTACCCGGAAGTTGAACTCTCTCATATGTATGTAGATAACGCTGCGATGCAGCTTATCCGTGATCCTAAGCAGTTTGATGTGATCTTGACGGGAAATATCTTTGGTGATATCCTTTCAGATGCTGCGAGTATGTTAAGTGGATCTATCGGACTTCTTCCAAGCGCCAGTACAGGTGAGGGTGTAGGGTTGTTTGAACCGATTCACGGTTCTGCACCGGATATCGCAGGACAGGGTATCGCCAATCCGTTGGCGACCATTTCATCTGCAAGTATGATGCTTCGTTATGCTTTAGGCGAAGGTGAAGCAGCAGATAAAATAGACAATGCGATCAAAAAAGCATTAAGCGAAGGGTATCGTACAGGTGACATCGGTGATTACGATGCAAAAGAGATCTGTACGTGTAGTGAGATCGGTGATATCATCGCCGACTATGCATCCAAATAGGACTTAAACGCTGATATCGAGCCGACTCTGAAAGTCGGCTCCTCTAAACTTCCAATGATTTTAAAAGGGATATCATGCCCACTATCAAATCTTTTCCGAACTTTTTCTCACAAACCGATCCCCATATACTTCAAAATATTAAAACAGTGACAGAGTATTTGGCACAAAACTATCATGCCACGTGTTACATTGTCGGTGGTGCTGTACGTGATCGTATCTTGGGAGATGCGTCTAAAGATTATGATATCGAGTGTTTTGGTATCACTATAGATGATTTTGAAAGTGCGATGGAGCATTTAGGTGCACAGGGTGTAGGGAAAAGTTTTTTTGTCTATAAGTACCATGACCTGGATATTTCTTTACCCCGTACTGAGAAAAAAATAGCCAAGGGGCACCGGGGATTTGAAGTCTCTTTGGCGCTGGAAGAAAAAGAGGCATCAAAAAGACGGGATTTCACGATCAATGCGTTGATGTATGATATTCACAATGAACAGATACTTGACTTTTGGGACGGATTGGGTGATCTAGAACATAAAGTGATTCGGGTGGTTGATAAAGATACATTTGTGGAAGATAGTTTACGTGTATTGCGTGCTATGCAGTTTGCTGCACGATTTGGCTTTAGAGTGGAAGAGAAGAGTTGTAGACTGTGTCAGAGTATCTCTTTGGATGATCTACCCAAAGAACGGATATTTAGAGAGATGGAAAAAATGTTTATGAGTAAATATTTGCACTATGGCCTTTACTATCTGCTGACACTGGGTATAGGCAAACAGCTTTTTAATGAAGATATGGAGAGAAGATCATTTATCGCTTTAAGCAGGGTATTGCAAAAGAGTCAAAAGAACTTTGTAGAGAAACTGAGACCCTATTATTTTCTTTTTATCTGCAAAGCATATTTTGCATTGGATATCACAGAAGTGTTAGAGAGATTGGGTGCACCCACTATTTACTATAAAAAAGTGGCAGTACCACCGTCACCTATAGATATTACCGTCTCTTTCATCGCTCATCTCTCACTGAAAGAGGGTATCATAGAGTATGTAGGGAACTATCATTCAGATGTGATAGCTATGGCAAAGCAACTTGACGTATGGGATAAACCTTTTGACCGAGGTGTTACTCCCACGGAGTTGATAGAGGAAGGGTATTCAGGTAAAGCGTTAGGTGATGAACTTCAGAGGCGAACTGAAAAGAAGATAAGGGATATCTCCCTAAAGAGTTTGAAAGAAAAATAGGTATAATTTTACAATTCAATAGCAACTAGGGTAAATATGGTAAAAAAAGCAAGAGTTTTAATTGATTGTGAAGATTCAAAAGGTTTAGTGTATCAGATCGCTAAAGTCTTTTATGATAGAGATTTAAATATCGATAATAACCGCGAATTTGTTGACAAAGAACAGGGACGCTTTTTTATGCGTACAGTCGTTTCAGGCATGTTTGACATTCAGGAGCTGCTTGAAGAACTCAAAACTGTTGCACCTAAGGATGCACATATCAGGGTGGCAGAACCAAAAGATAAGAAGATCATTCTTATGGCTACAAAAGAGTCTCATGCCCTTGGTGACATTCTTGTACGTCATGCAAATGGTGAACTTGATGCACAGATAGAGTGTGTTATTGCCAACCATGATACACTTGAGAATTTCGTACGCAGATTTGATATCCCGTTCTTTCATGTCCCGGCAGAGGGTATGAGCAGAGAAGAGCATGAAGAACATGTGATGAAGCTTATAAGCGAATTTGAGTTTGACTATATCGTACTTGCAAAGTATATGCGTATACTTACACCTGAATTTGTCAAGGCATATCCGGAAAAGATCATTAACATTCACCACTCTTTCCTCCCTGCTTTTATAGGTGCAAATCCTTATAAGCAGGCATTTGAAAGAGGTGTAAAGATCATAGGGGCTACAGCACACTTTGTAACAGATGATCTGGATGAAGGCCCGATCATTGCCCAAGATGTGATACCTGTTAATCATCGTTTTTCATGGAGAGACATGCAAAGAGCAGGACGTGACGTGGAAAAGATAGTACTTTCACGTGCATTGTCTTTGGTACTGCATGACAGGGTATTTGTCAATGGTAATAAAACGGTTGTATTTTAATGTTTAATATCGTTTTAGTAGAGCCACAAATTCCTCAAAACACGGGTACCATAGGCCGTTTATGTGTCAACTTGGGTGCGACACTGCACCTTATCAAACCACTTGGATTCGATATAGACGATAAAGCGGTAAAGCGTGCCGGGCTTGATTATTGGCAGCATCTTGACCTGGTGGTTTGGGAGAGTTTTGAAGCATATCTTAAAGCACACCCTATCAGCAAAAACAGTTATATGGCTACAACGAAAACGGATAATCTCTATTTCAATGCACCGTTTAAAAAGGGTGATCACATTCTCTTTGGTTCTGAGACCAGAGGGATCAATGAACAAGTTCTGCTAGACAATCCGGAGCAGTGTATCACCATCCCTATGGGCGGAAAAGGCAGAAGTTTGAATCTTGGTGTGAGTGTGGGTGTCGTCATTTATGATGCATTGCGTCAAAACTATGAAGGGTTTGAAAAGATCACCATAGCCAATACATTGGAGCAATAATATGTCATTTGGAGATATCCTGTATATCATCGCTATATTTTTATTTGTATTTATGACGTTTGGCATAGTGAAAAATTACTATAAAAGTAAATTTGATGAGGAAGGCAGACGCATCGATATGCAAGAGGATGAGAGTGGGGAACACTAATCCCTCTTCACACACAGCATAGCATATTTTTTTGGTTAGCTGGAACTATTTCAAGTATTTATACCCAATAGACAGGATAATGCCTTTTGGGATCAATGGACATATTGTTCACAAACAAAGCCACCAGTAACATCAAAAAAGCACCGATCAATACCGGGCTGACTGCATACCAATATCCAAGTTCCTGTATGCTATCCCCACCAATAACGGCGATCAGAGCGGTTGCCCCTCCGGGAGGGTGCAGGGTTCTTGTCAAATGCATCATCGTAACAGCTGATGAAACGGCCAATGCACTGGCAAGCATGATATTGTCTTTAAACAGAAATGCTATCGTGACGCCGACCAGTGCTGAAAGCACGTGTCCGCCGATCAAATTTCTTGGCTGTGAAAACTCCACCAAAGGGGCTCCGTAGATCAATACGGCAGATGCCCCAAAAGAGCCTATCAAAAATAAAGGCGCTTTGTCATGACCGCTCCATAGCTCTTCCAAGTAAGCAATGAAGAGGATACCTAAAAAGGCCCCTATCGATGACCATATGATCTTTCTGATCGGTTTTCTAGGAGGACAATGCCCCTTGGTTTTCATACGTGAAAAGTAATTCTTCATACCATTTTCCCTCATATTAGAATGAACAATCAAAGAACCGATCACGGGTTTTCATTGCTTTTCTTTGGTGTGTTAACCTATCCGGGTTATTCATGTGTGCAGTATACAAAAAATGTGCAGCTATTTTTAACGGTATGATGATTTGATATATTTTTATGAGGTTTTGTGTAAAAACCATACAAGCTAAGAAGCATATGCTCATATATTTTAAGATCAGGCAGGCAACACTACAGGTGCTAATCTCACTCTTAACGAATATTTAGGTAAAATAATAGCCATTATTATTTCACTAGGATCATCTAAATGACACAAGCACTACTCATAGAAATCGGTGTAGAAGAATTACCGGCTATACCACTACTTAAAATCGTGAATAACATTGAAAAATCTTGGGAGAATATACTTACAGAGTATAACCTTAGTAATGATTTTGAATTTATCTATACACCTAGAAGATTGGTCCTTAAACATACGGCAATGCCGGTAAGCCAGGAGGATACTACAGTAGAGTTGTTTGGTCCTCCAATGGTTGCGGCAGTCAAAGATGGTGAGCCTACGAAAGCAGCCCAGGGATTTGCACGTAAATGCGGTGTAAGCTTTGATACACTCGGTCGTGCAGAGAAAAACGGGAAAGAAGTACTCTATTTCAAAAAAGAAGAGAAGGGATCAGAAACGGTTTCTCTTCTTCAAGAGATGCTGGAAAAATGGATAGCCTCAATGTCATTTGGGAAGATGATGCGCTGGGGTTCAAGAACGGATGAATATATCAGACCTATACGCTGGTTACAGGTAAGAATGGGTGATGCTTCTGTACCTGTAGAACTTTTTGGTGTGCATGCAGATACCAAAACCTATGTACACCGTATGGTCAGTTATGATCCTGTGGAAGTGCCTACGATAGATGCCTATGAAGGTCTGCTGGATGAGTGTGCCGTGATGTTACACCCAAAAGACCGTGAAGCAAAGATCTTAGCTGAATTTGATGCTTTGGAGTCGATGCACAATATCATCATAGAGAGGGATAGAGCACTTCTGGCTGAGGTTGTAGCGATCACAGAGAACCCTAAAGCACTTGTAGGCTCTTTTGATGAACTTTTCTTGGAACTACCGCCTGAAGTGATCATTACATCGATGAAAGAACATCAGCGTTATTTCCCTGTCTTTGAACATGGGAAAATAGCAAACAAGTTTGTGGTTGTTTCCAATGCCTATACGGATGATTACAGTAAAGTTATCGCAGGAAATGAACGTGTCCTTAAACCACGTTTGGCCGACGGACTCTTCTTCTACAAAAATGACCTTAAAAACGGACTGAGTACGGATGGTCTTGAAAAGGTACAGTTCATCGATGGTCTGGGGACCCTTACCGATAAAATCACAAGAGAAAATAATATCGCGATCAGACTGCTTGCCCTCTATATGGATAGAGTAGAAGAAGATACCGAAAAAAGTTCTACAGTCCTTGAAAAAGCGATGGATAGAGCAATAAACCTTGCAAAAGCGGACCTTATGAGTGAGATGGTGTATGAGTTTACAGAACTACAGGGACTTATGGGGTATTATTATGCAAAAGCACTAGGTGAAGATGAATTGGTATATCAAGCGATAAAAGAGCAGTATATGCCAGTAGGTGAGGGTGCCGAACTTCCAACTTCTGTCTTCTCCTCTATTGTGGCGATGAGTATTAAACTCGATACACTTTTTGGACTCTTTAGCGTAGGAAAGATTCCTACAGGCTCTAAAGATCCTTTTGCACTGCGTCGTGCAGTCAACGGTATTGTAAGAATAGTGACAGCATATGATCTGACCTTCAATATCGATGATATCATCGCGTTGCTCAAAGGCAATTATGAAGAATTTGATACGAACCTCTTAAGTGAATTCATCATAGAACGTATCAACAAGTCACTCGATGCCAATCCATCAGTTATCGCTTCTGTATTGGCTTCAGGTGAAAGAGATATCAATGAGATAGCGAAAAAAGTCGCTGCACTCAATGAGATCGTAAGCAGTGATGCATTCAAAGAGCAGTTCACAACCTTCAAACGTGTCGCAAATATCTCTAAAGATGTGGACCTTGAGTCAAGTATGGAGATAGATATTGCGTTATTTAAAGAAGATGCGGAAGTCACACTCTATAATGCGTATGAAAAAGTGATCAATTCGACATACAGTGACTATAAAGAAGAACTTGAAGCACTTTTTGGGCTGAAACGTGAACTTGACGGGTATTTTGATGATGTTCTGGTAAACACTGAAGACGAAGCGTTGCAACAAAATAGACTCCATACGATAGGCTCTATCTATAAAACATTTAGAAATATTGCAGATATTAAAGAGATATCGGTTTAAGTTTATAAAACAAGAGTAAAAAGAATATGAAAAAAAGTTTGTTAGGGATAGTATTTGTTTTTATTTTAGTGGGATGTGGAAAATATGTTGAACCAGCATCAAGTAGTAATATTTCATTACTCGTTTTAAAAGAAAAAAAAGATGGTCAACGTTTTACTTATACATTTGTTAAAATAGATGGTAATGTGCTTGATAGATCGCACTTTTCAACAACAAGACTTAGAGTTCAGCCTGGGGAACATGAAATAAAATATGAACCTACTATTTATTACTCTGAACGAGCAAAACATGCAGAGCCTGAAACTTTTATATTAGAATTTAAAGCAAATAATGTTTATACAGTAGAATTAATTCCACATGTTACTAAACTAAAGAAATATGATGATGATGTAACAGGAACATTTAAAGTATTTGAAAATAAAAAGTTAATTATAAAAAAAGATTTAGTTTTTGAAGATAGTTTAATGAGAAGTGGACCGGTTCAAGGGAGTGTAGATCCAATGGTTGTGGATAGTATCATTTATTCAGCAGTGTTATCATCTGGAATATAGTAAAGTATATGTGTTATTCTTCCTAAGAGGAGATGGAATGAGGGTATATAAGGAAATATATGTTTAAAACCTACGATACCATTATCATCGGTGCAGGTATCGCAGGTGCTTCTACAGCATATGCATTGAAGCAAAAAGGACAAAATGTCATTGTATTAGATAAAAGAGGCATTGCCTCAGGCGGTTCAGGGGCTGCCGGGGCTTTTGTCTCTCCAAAGATAGGTAAGGGTTCGCTACTTCAGAGTCTAACCAATGAAGCTTTTGAATATGCCAAAGAGTTTTATCTCTCCACTTGTCTGGAACTTTTTCATCAAACCGGTGTGATAAGAATCCCCAAAGATGAAGTGGATGCCCAAAAGTTTTCTTCATATGAACCCTACAATGATAACAGGTATGAAACTTATGCAAAAGAGCAGTTGAAAAGGCTGGGGATCAATACTGAATTTGATAGTTTTTACTTTCCTGAAGCTGGGGTTTGTGATGCACAGGAAGTGTGTAAATATCTACTTACAAACATAGAAGTGGTTGAATATGAAGTAAGAGAGATTTATCAGGAAAACGAACTTTGGTGTGTAGGTGAGTATCGTGCTCAAAACCTTGTCTTAGCGACAGGCTATGAGAATGATCTGGCTGACTTGCGTTACATGGGTATCAAAGGCACATGGGGTACCAGGGGTGACTTCAGTTCTAAGCTCTCCTTGGATGTCAGTATGCACCAGTCTATCTCTGTGGGTGCCAATGTAGATGGTATCATCAAACTGGGTGCCACGCATGAAAAAGGAGTGAAAGAGGTAGTCCCCTGTAAGAAAGAACAGGCACTGGGGCTAAAAGAAAAGGCCTCTTCTCTGATCGATACGTCAGACCTGGAGCTCAAAGAAGTCTTTTGCGGTATGAGATCAGGGTCTAAAGATTATTTCCCTTTGGTAGGGAAGGTGATAGATGTCCCTTTTATGTTAGAAAAATATCCAGCCATTATGCGTGGCAGCAAGCCTGAGATGAAATATATAGAGCGTTTATATGTCTTGAATGGTCTGGGAGGCAGGGGGTTTGTTTTTGCACCGCTGATGGCAAAGATCTTGGCTGAATCTATCATTGAAGGCAAAGAGGTAGATGTCAGAGTTGATCCTGACAGACTTTTTTTGAAATGGTGCCGTAAGAGTCCGGAGTTGGATGCTTTACGCTAAATCCCACTTTTCCCAATCAGGCTCCTCTGTGACATGAGGAAAACCATCCAATATCTCTTGGGGTTGGAACTTTGGCTTGTAGGCAAACGCTTTACACCCCTCTACCCAGTACCCCAAGTAGATCCAAGGCAGTTCAAGGATATGGGCCAACTGTATCTGATAGAGCAGTGAATAGGTTCCAAGTGACAGTCTTGCATAATCTGGGTCATAGTAGAAGTATATGGAACTGATGCCGTCATCGAGTATGTCGATGAGGTCAACACCGATGAGTTTGCCATCTTTGATATAGAGCACTTCTTTTCCATAATCATGTGCACCATCTACAAAGTTTTCATGGTACTCTCGATGTGAAATATTACGGTGCTGCCACTGGTCTTTTTCATGCTTGAAAGAGTGGTATTTATTGTAGAGATGTATATGTGCATCGGTAAGACTGGGCTTTTGAACAATGATCTGGGTATCGGCATTCCGCTTAATAGCTTTTTTTTGCGATTTAGTGTAGTGATAGTTGTTGACATCTATACGTATACTTTTACACTCATTGCACCCATTGCAGATAGGGTGGAAGAAGTACTTTCCAAAACGTCTCCATCCTCTGGCGATCACTGCAGTGGCAAATTTTTTACTTGCATGAGACACATACTTATAGTTCATACGTACCTTATTCCCAGGGATGTATGCACAATCGTAGTCCAGCATGGAAAAATCTGTTGATGGCGGGTTCAGTAGGTCTAGTTCTTCATTCATAATCGCGATTATACTGAAAATATAGTAAAATTCATAAAAAAAGGCATCATTTGTTTCTCTATCAACCTACAAGTGGCTACTGCTATAACAGTGATTCCATCTTCTTGTATGACTTTATCTCTTCGTTTAAGCCTAAAGGTAAACTGCTGGATGTTGGATGCGGTGTTGGGATCATCTCGCTCTTACTGACCAGGGATTTTAAGATCCAGACCAGCATTATAGACAAACAGGAAAAGATGCTTGACTATGCAAAACATAACTATGCACTGAACAATCTGGAAGCACAGAGTCATCTCGGAGATTTTACAGAGTGGATGACGGATGAGAAGTTTGACTATATCATCTCAAACCCACCTTTTTATGACGCAAACGTACAACAGAGTGAAAATACGCATTTGAACATTGCACGGTATGCACACCATCTGCCTATAGATACTTTCATCGCCAAGGTCAAAAAACTGTTGAAACCTAGAGGATATTTTATCTTCTGTTATGATGCGAAGCAGGTAGACCTGTTATTACATCATTTAACTTCCTATGGTATAACTGTTGAAACGATGCAGTTTGTGCACTCTAAAATAGACAGAGAATCCAAACTGGTGATGATCGCAGCCCGCATGGGATCAAAATCTATGACAAAGATACTTCCCCCATTTGTGGTCTTTGATGAGAAGAGTGTCTATCGAGAAAAAGCGATGAAAGCATTTGAACGTGCCAATACAAATAGTATAAAAGGTGATTTTTGATCATGGAATTCATGACACACGAACAGTATAATTTTAAATTTAACCCCAATGCATGCGAAGCGTGTGGAGGGCACTGTTGTACGGGAGAGAGCGGTTATATCTGGGCTAAATATGCCGAGATAGAGAAGATGGCAGCGTTCGTTAACCTTAGCGTAGAAGATTTTGCTACAATGTATTTAAGAAAAGTGAAGCATCGCTACTCTTTGATAGAAAAGAAATTGGCAGAAGACAACTATGCCTGTATATTTTTTGATGCCGAAATGAAGCGTTGTTCCATATACCCTGTACGGCCTTTACAGTGCCGTACTTTCCCATTTTGGGAACAGTTTAAAAATGATGAAGAAGAGGTACGCAAAGAGTGTCCTGGTATCGTATAGCTTTTAGCTTATTGGCAGTATTTATCTTGAGCACTCTGATGAGCTCTGCCAAAGAAATTATGAAGATTAGTGAAGATGAGCTCATCATGAGAGGACTTTTATATGATGAGTATAAAGCGTATGAAAACAGTTATCAGGTCTATAAAAAACTCTATGATGATACCGGGGCAGAGATCTATCTTTTTAGAGAAGCCAGTGCCGCACTGATGAGCAGAAACCACATACACGAGAGTATCACACGTTTAAAAACATGGGATAAGGTTAATCCGAACAGGGTCGAAGTAAGACGTCTCCTCATCCCTCTCTATCTCACGATAAGACAAGTGAAAAATGCGACCATAGAAGCAGAACATTTGCTTGAACAGTCAAAAGAACCTATGGATCTGGATCTGGCATCTAATTCATTTTTATATGCCGGAAAATTCAAAAGAGCATTGGACCTGTTAAGCAGGGTGTATGAAACGGTACCTAGAGAAGCGATACTGCTTCGGATGGTTGATATTATGGATGAGTTTACCGATGAACGTAAAAAGGCGATACAGTTACTTGAAACACACCGTCGTATGAATATCGTGAGCCATGATGTCTATGTAAAATTACTTTTGCTTTATCAAAAAGAAAAAGATATCAATGGTATTTTAGAGACCTATAAAGCATTGTATGAACAAGACAATGACCAACAATACCTGACAAAGATCATCGATGCTTATATATACAAAAGAGATCTTGACGGTGCGATTACTTTTTTGGAAGCAGATCAAAGTAGAAATGACATACTCTATGAACTCTATAAAACAAAAAAATATTTTTCTAAAGCATTGGCCCTTATAGATAAACTTTATGAAGAAGATAAAAATTCAAAGTGGATCGCAGAGAAGGGTGTACTTATTTTTGAAAACTCGAAAGATAAGAATGATAAAAAAATGATACAGGATGTGATCGCTCAGTTTGAAAAAGCAATCGCGTTAGGGAATGATGACAGTATTTATCTCAATTATTACGGCTATACACTGATAGACAAAGAGGTCAATGTCAAAAAAGGTATCAGTGTGATAGAAAATGCATTGATCCAGCAGCCTGACAATATCTATTATCTTGACTCTTTGGCATGGGGATACTATAAACAGCGTCAGTGTGATAAAGCCTATAAACTGATGAAAAGAGTGGTCGATGAAGAGGGGTTGGAAGAGGCAGAAATCATAGAACACTGGGATGCGATCAGACAGTGTAAATAATTTCGGGGTACTTTTAGATATAATACGCGAAATTTATAGAAATATGGAAAGTGATATATGGCTCAGATATTAGATGAAATCATTAAAAAAACAAAATCAGATCTAGAAAAAAGAAAAGTAGACTACCCCGAAGAGTGGTTAGGACGTTCTCTCTCTTTTAACCCATTTATCCCTAAAGATGTAAAGAGTGCTTTACGTTCGACTGAGGAAAATCCTTACCGTATCATCGCCGAAGTAAAAAAAGCGAGTCCAAGTAAAGGGATCATACGTGAAGACTTTAATCCTGTGGAGATAGCGCAAGCCTATGAAAAGGGTGGGGCAGATTCCCTTTCTATACTGACCGAACCACATTTTTTTAAAGGGGATAAAGAGTATCTGGGAATGGTACGTCGTTATGTCAATCTCCCATTGCTCAGAAAAGATTTCATCGTTGACAAATACCAGGTCCTTGAAGCATTGGCATTTGGTGCAGATTATATCTTACTGATCGCTATGGCACTGAGTCGTAAAGAGCTTAAAGAGCTACATGACTATGCGCGTCATTTAGGTCTGGATGTATTGGTAGAAGTACATAATAAAACAGATCTGGTCAAAGCGATCTTCGCGGGGGCTGATATTATCGGGATAAACCATCGTAACCTTGAGACATTTGAGATGGATATGAGCTTGAGTGAAAAACTGATACCGCTGATTCCAAATGGTAAAATCATTGTGGCTGAATCGGGTATCAATGACCATGAGACAGTGGTCGAGCTTTCCAAGATAGGTGCGGATGCCTTTTTAGTGGGTGAGCATTTTATGAGACAGGATGATATTACTGCGGCTATTAAAGCGTTGAAGTATGGGAATTAATGGGGTTAAACCTATTTATTCCTAATTGAGAAAGATTAAGAATATTTGAACAATGCTAAGTAAATAGATTTTTTATTATGCAGTGTTTTTTTTCTACTTTTTTCTCAAAGAGAGTGATGACGTTGTCACCGCTTCGCTTCACAAGAGAAAAAGTAGGCAAAAAGCGTCGATCTTCTCGAATCGCTTCGCTTTTCTGGTACTAAATACCGATACCCTCCGTCGCTAAAGCGTAAGTGGGGTACAGTGGGCGTTCAGGTCGACATTATTTTATATATAAAAGTGTATTAACTTAGTAACTTTTTTACCATTTGGTTGATACGTCCGCCGTCTGCTCGGCTTCCTATGGCTGCTTTGGCACTACCCATCACTTTACCCATATCTTTCATACTTTCGGCTCCCACAGATGCAATGACCTCTTTCAGTACAGACTCCAACTCTGCATCATCCATCGGCTCTGGAAGGTAGGATTTGACTATGGCCATCTCTGCATCTTCTTTCTCTACAAGGTCATCTCGTCCTGCCTCTGTAAATTGCGCTTTGGCATCTTCTCTTTGTTTCATATATTTCATTAGGATAGCTTCAACATCAGCATCATTTACATCTCTGCGCTCATCTACTTCTATCTGTTTGATAGAGGCTTGAATATTTCTCAGTGTATCTCTTTTGACGATCTCTTTTGCACGCATAGCTTCTTTGATATCATTTTTTATCTGTTCTTTTAAACTCATCTTTTGGGCTCCATTCTAGATTTAAAGTGATTATACTATAATCCCTCTATGATAATCACAATAGAAGATAAACAATTCGACACAGCAAAGATCACACAGCTCTACCCTGCAGCTGTCATCAAGACAGGATATGAAGATGAAACCACACAAGTGAGTCTTGAGTGGTTGGATATTGAGTCCAAAGGTAAGGTCGAAGTGGTGGGATTTGGTATTTTCGTCAATCTTGGAGAAGAGGAAAAATACTCTTTTATTTTTGATACAAAGGAAGAGATGGATGAAGCTGCCGGGCGTATTGCCGAACAGCTGAAATCATCATAGCTTATTCCTTTTCTTTAAAATCCAAAGATGCAGAATTGATACAGTATCGCTTATAGGTAGGTGACGGACCATCAGGGAATACATGCCCCAAATGACAACCGCATGCACCACAACGTACTTCTACACGAACCATGCCATGGCTGGTATCTTCGATCTCTTCTATATCCTCTTCATTGATGGGTTGAAAGTAGCTTGGCCACCCTGTACCCGAATCAAATTTTGTTTCCGAAGAAAAGAGTGGTGTACCACAGCATTTACAGCTGTAGATACCCTCCTTTTTTGAGTCCCAGAATTCATTTTGAAACGGTGCTTCCGTACCGTGGTTTAAGCAAACATTATACTCTAGCGGCGTTAACTCTTTTTGTAATTTCTCTTTATCTAATGTTATTCTATAAGCCATCATCATCCTTTGGTTCTTTTTTATCATGATAGCAGTTTTTCTTTGGATTTAAGTTAGATTATCTTATCATTCGATAACTATATTGGAGAAGCTATGACAACATTTCAACTATTACTTCTTATTATTGCTGGAGGAGTATTTTATCTTTTTTTTAAACAACTTTTTTCAGGAAATCACCCTAAAAGAGGTGTTGATTTTGAAGCGAAAGTAGCAGATGAGCAAATAGGGGGTATCAGCCGTCCTGATAAAACATTTTCTGCACCTGCTGTGCAGCCTACACGGATGGAACAACTGTTACAAATGACAGATGATGCGGTAGAAAAAGAAGATTTTGAAGAGGCAAAAAAAGCATTGGGATCGGCATTGATCATTGACGAGAACAATCCTGAAGTGCTTCAGAAAATGGGTTATGTATGTATGCAGACAGGTGAATATGAAGAAGCCAAAGAGCATTTTGAAAAACTATTGTCCTTGGATGATACGGATGATATGGCACATGTGTCACTTGCCAATGTTCTGCATAAACTTGGAGAGAATGAGGGGGCCCAAAAACACCATGAACGTGCGATTGCATTGGATCCTGAGTATGCACCCCATCACTTTAACTATGCGAACACTTTATATGATCTGGGGCAAAAAAAAGAAGCACTTGCAGGGTATAGAAAAGCATACGCATTAGATGATACATTAGAAGAAGCAAAAAAAATGATTAAAGAATTAGGGAGTGATAATGAGTAGTCCATGTTTTGTAACACAAGAAGCAACAAAAGAGATACTTTTACGGGTAACCAATGTATGTGCGGAGTGTTATGATGATATTCATGAAGGTGATACGATCCATTACGATATGCAGAATTACCGCTACTTATGTAAATCCTGTCAAGAGAAACTTTGTGCCCAGATGAATGAGAACTGTGAAGTTGTTGTGGATGAGTCAGAAGGACTCTTTGGGTAGAATAAGATCAGGCTGTCTGTGCCTTTTCCTCTTCTTTCTCTTCTTCATAAGTAGACATGGTACCAACCATTCTGCTGCCTTCAGCCGTTTTGATAGCTTTGACTGATATTTCACCCTCTACTGATCCTGTACTGTTTATCTCTAGCAGTTCTGATGCGACAAGATTTCCTTTCACTGATCCGCTAACAGTGATCTTTTTACTTTCTATTTTCTCAACTGTCAGTGTAGCATTTGACTGGATTTCTATCGATTTGAGTCCAATAACATAACCTGTAACGGTACCGTCAAGTATCATGGTATCTGCCTGAATTTGTTTGGAGACTTCACCGGTTTCCATGACTTCGAGTGTTTCACAGATGATACTCCCTTCAAGTGTACCGTTAATGATCGCATTCTTTGCTTTCACTTCTCCCTGTACCATTCCTGATTTCCCGATCACAAGTGTGTTACTCACAATGATATCTCCCACCACTTTACCGTCTATATGTACCGTATCGCTGCCATGTAAATTTCCCGTGACTTCCATACATGATGTGATAATGGTTGCTGAAGTGATCTTGTTCTGTGTTTTTGGATTCTTTTTGCCTCTGATCAGTGCCATAGTGCTCCTTTATTGTTGTGTAGAAAGTGTGATGATATCCTGGGTCTGCTTGTGGATGCTTTTCCAGTCAACTTGAGTTATTCTATCGCTTATGTCGTTAATATTTTCTAAATCCCATTGTATAAAACTCTTTGGATTGAGCCATTTATCCAAATATCGGACTTCATAGTGTAGATGGGGGCCGGTACTTCGACCCGTACTCCCTACATAGGCAATAAGATCCCCTTTACTGACAAAATCACCGCTCTTGACGGCAAATTTGCTAAGATGCCCATAGGCAGTTTTAAAACCGAAAGAGTGGTCAAGCAGCAAGAGGTTTCCATAGGCACCTTTACGTTTCGCTAAGATAACCACACCGCTGGCAGGTGCATAGACCGGGGTACCTCTATTTGCTTTCAGGTCAAGTGCTGGGTGAAAGGACTGTTTTTTTGTGACAGGATGGGTACGGTATCCGTATTTACTTGAGATACGGGTATATTTCACAGGCTTTCCATTAGGGATACTGTTCAGTAGGAGAGCCTTTTGGATTGATGATATGTGTTCTTGTTCAACCTCTTCTTTGATTGCCTGAACAACCTTTTCACGTGCATTTTCTACTCTGTCTTGAACACTGACATTCAGATCCGGTCCATACCCGATCATCTCTTCAACCTCTTCGAGTTTTTCATTGACTGAGAGGAGTTTGTCGCTATTTTCCTGGATCAGATGTGTCAGTTGTACATTCTGTTTTTCGAGAATATCATTTTTGTGTTTATAGGTTGCACTTGTCTTTTCAAGTTTTACAATTTCATTTTGAAATTCGAGTGTTTGCTCATTGAGTTTAGAGACCCTGTTGTTAAGAAAATTGATATAAAGATACGTAGCAAAAGCAATAGTGATCAGAAGAAGGATCGCTCCAGCTATTACCTTTTTGATGATCTCATGGACACTATACTGTTTTGATCCATGCACATCACTGATCGTTATGATAAGCCGATTTTTCATCTCTTCCCTTAATATATTTGATTGCATTAATATAGCTTAGTGCATTGAGTCTCAAACCTTTATACGCTATATCAAAAGCGGTCCCGTGATCCACAGAGGTTCTTAGGATCGGCAGGTTGAGAGAGACATTGATCCCTTCATCAAAATACAATGCTTTGAGAGGGGCTAAGCCCTGGTCATGGTACATGGCAATGTAGTGTGTATAGTTTGCACGTACCCTTGGTGTAAATGCGACATCCGGTACAAGTGGTGCGCTGAATATTTTGGTGCCTATTTCTCTGTGGGCGTTGTCTATCGCTTTTTGTATGATACGCTCTTCAGTGCCCAGTACCCCGTCATCCCCTGCATGAGGATTCAAACCCAGAACAGCTACCTGTGTATTGGGTTTGGCTGTCCGGTAAAAGTCCAGTAGAAACCTTGTTAATGCTTTTTCGTTGATACTCCCAGCCACTTCTTTCAGTGGTATATGTTCAGTGAAAAGAGCGACATACATCTTGGGTGATCCCAACATCATAATGGCATCTGCATCAAAAAGATCTCGCAAGGCATCGGTATGGCCTTTATAGGCTACACCTGCCAACTCCCAGGCTTTTTTGTGGATGGGCAAAGTAGTGATGGCATCGACCTCTTTGTAGCGTGCAAGCTCAACCGCCTTGGCAAATGATGCGTAGGCATAGGCACCGCTCTCTTTGCTGACGGTTCCTGCCTCTATCTCAAAGTGTTTTGCAATACCTTCCATCGTTTGGAAATCATCAGGTATGCGTAGGTTCAACTTTTGGGCTGCCTGTTCCAGCATATTTCTGTCTATGCAGTAAACAGCCTCTATCTCTTGAGAAATGATCTCATGATTCTCAATGGCCAGCTGTATACCTATGCCGTTGAGGTCACCCACAGATATGGCTACTTTTTTTCTTGACATGTTATCTTATCAACATAGATTTCATATCTATGATAGCCTGTTCAAGCCCGGTATAGACAGAACGGGCGATAATGCTTTGTCCGATGTTGAGCTCTTCTATGGTTTCTATCTCGGCGATCTCTTTGACATTTTGCATATTAAGGCCATGTCCTGCTGCCACACGCAATCCCAGCTCCATAGCATCACAGGAGAGCAGACGCAAGTTGCAGAGTTCATCTTTAAGCATCTTTTTGAGTACTTTTCGCGGGAGTTCAAGTTCAGGGATGCTGTGGTGCGTTTTCGAGAGGTTTGTATAGAGCATCGCATAGATGTTGGCATATTTCCCCGTATGAAACTCTATCCACTCGACACCTAGCTCAAGCGATGCATTGACCGCATCCAGGGTAGGGTCTATGAAAAGTGAGATCTCTATCTCTTCTTTGTGCAGTCTTCGGATAGCCTCTTTGAGTTTGGGTTGTTCTCCTGTGACTGCAAGACCGCCTTCTGTAGTGACCTCTTCTCTCTTTTCAGGCACAAGCGTGACACGATGCGGTTTTAGCTCACAGGCGATATCTATCATTTCAGGAGAGATGGCACATTCGAGGTTTACAGGCAGTGCAGAAAGCTCTATAATATTTTTGGCATCCATATCTTGCATATGGCGCCGGTCTTCACGAAGATGGATCGTGATCTGGTCTGCTCCAGCACGTTTACAGATGCTTAGTGCATCAAGCGGATCAGGATCTGCTACTTTTCGTGCTTCTCTTAGTACTGCAATATGGTCAATGTTTACGCCCAATAACATGGTTGAATTTCCTTATGTAATATTGTGTAATATGAGTTTGATTATAGCAAAAGTTTTTAAGATAGAATTTGGATAATCGCTTATATTTGGAATATGAGGAGAGAAGATACCTGCGGATGTATCTTTTACTGCTTGTTCTTGAAGAAAAATTATTTCGGCATACTGAGCATGTAAAAAAGAAGTGATGGGTATTATTTGAATCCATTTTGCTTTGTTTAAGGTTAAGTATGTTATATATTGAATGAATAATCATTCAATATGGTCATGATCATTACGGTGTTAGAGGAAAGGGTAGAAAAAACTATGAGTAACTACGGTATACCGTCTCATAGAAAAGAAAAAGTAAAAGAAGAAAAATTAAAGATTTACTGATGAGAGAAAAGACAGACATATTGATAGTAGAGGATGATATAGATTTATCAGACCTTATCGCTGACTATCTAATCAGCAGTGACTATACGGTTGATATTTTACATGATCCGTTAAAAGTATTAATGAGGCTTGAAGATAAATCCTATAAACTGATATTACTTGATCTATCATTACCAAAGATGGATGGGTTGATTCTTTGCGAACGTATCCGAAAAAAATACTCTATTCCTATTATCATTATGTCTGCTCGTGACAATGTCAGTGATAAAGTACTAGGATTGGAGAAAGGTGCAGATGACTACTTACCAAAACCATTTGACACCCGTGAATTGATCGCAAGAATACAAGTGCAACTCAGAAGAGTTGAGAATACACTTCATACAGATGATATTTTTGAAGATAAAGAGTTTAAATGTGACAAACAAACTATGAAGATTTATTTTAAAGGTGATGCATTAGATTTAACTGTAGCGGAGTTTGGTGTATTAAAGCTTTTTTTACAAAAGAGAGGTATTGTATTTTCTCGTGAAGATATTTTAGATTATGTTGATGGGATGAACTGGAGCAGCGGAGATAGAAGTATAGATGTTATTATAAGCCGACTACGCGCAAAACTAAATGACGATCCAAGAAAACCAAAATACTTTGAGTCCGTACGGGGTATTGGATATAGAATGATACTACGATGAATAGACATGCAATATTATTACGAATTGTGTTATTTTTCTTTTTAGCTTTAGTGGCTACTACTGCTCTTTTTAAAGTGATGTACCAATATGAATTTACAAATGAAAAAGAGAGACTCAAAGTACACTATCATCATGTAGCTATGTCTATTATGAGATGGAAAATTGGTAAAAATAGTTATGAAGAACTCATTGAAGTGCTAAAAAGAGACAATATGTATGTGGTTGATGATAATGTGCTCTATGATGAGATTCAAAAACTTGAAAAATTTGATACTGTCTCCTGTGCGCAGGGAGACTTTCATCTATATGAAAAAGGTTTATACAGATATGTCGTAGTTCCACCTCAAGTTGGAAATATATTATTAAAAGACATGGATACACAGTCTATAAATGTTAACTATGTTTGGTGGTTATATTTTGCTTTTATTGCAATTATGTTACTTCTCTTTTTCTCTATCGCAATTAGTCTTATACCATTGAAACATCTACAAAAACAAATACGCAGTTTTGGAGAGGGGAATATAGATATAGATTTCTCGTCAACCCGTAATGATGAAATTGCTGAAGTATCAAATGAATTTAATAAGTCTGCTAAAAAAATAAGGTATCTTTTAAAAGCAAGAATGATTTTTTTGAGGAACATTACACATGAATGTAAAACACCTATCACAAGAGGAAAACTGGCACTGGAATTTATAGAGGAGTCCAAATCTAAGGATATCTTGAATGAAGTGTTTATACGGCTTGAGTTACTATTAAAAGAATTTGTTCAGATTGAAAAAATTACAGCGAGTGAACATAAACTGGAAAAAAAGCCTTATTCGCTTACGAACATTTTAGATCAAGCTACCGATATGCTGTTTTTAGAACCTAATTCTATTAAAAATAATTTTTCTGAAAGAAAATTAGAAGTCAATTTTGAACTCTTTACAATCGTATTTAAAAACCTGATTGACAATGGTCTTAAATATGCAAAAGAGAATGATTTTTACATTGAATGCAATGCGAATGGAATCGGTTTTTATTCACTTGGTGCCAAAATAGATGAAAAGCTAGAATATTACATTCAACCCTTTACAAAAGGTGAAGTTAAATCCTCGGAGAGTTTTGGCTTGGGATTATATATCGTCTATGAAATACTTAAAGAGCATGGTTACACCCTTTCATACAGATATGAAAATGGGTATAACTGTTTTATGATAGGCCTATAATATCAGCATTTTTGCTGACATTATAGATCCTCGTTCGGTTCTACGGAACACTTGCCTTTTGTACAGTCAAAATTTGCATCCAAATAGAAAATATTTGACATATAAACTTTATTCTTTTGCAGTGACTGCCAAGCTCCAACCGACATCATTCCGGTATGGCAATAGATCACGATCGCTTTTGATTTCGGAAGTTTCGTTGCATCCAGTGTGCCTTTGTCTACATTGTAAGGAATATTGATAGCCCCTTCATAGTGGCCTGCATTAAAGTCCTTTTCAGATCTTACATCTACCAAGGTAATACCTTCAGGTTTACTATTTGTATTGAGTTTCTTCGCAAACCATCTCTGATCGACCATACCTGTCTCAGCGCCTTTATAGAGTGTTATACCGTTAATATCTATTTTGTTCTCCTGTGATGGTTGATACTCCCCGGATTGATTTTTACACTCTCTTAGCATACCCATGGCTTCTAATTTCTTCTTTCTCCACTCCGGATATCCACCCTGGTATATGACTACATTAGTATAACCTGCTATTTTCAGACTTTTGGCCAGCTTGTGTGAGAGCTTGCATTTTGGACCGTTACAAAAAGAGACTATCTTTGCAGATTTGTCATTTGGAAGAAGCCCAAGTTTATTTTCGTAAACTTTCATATCTCTCATGTTTATATTCATGGCACCCATTATAGTACCCAGCTTGTAAAGTTTTGGAGGTCTGGCATCTATCAGCAATGTATTGTTTTGTTTCTGAAGTTCTAAAACTTCTTCGTGTGTAACTATTGGAAAGTTAGTACTTCCGAACAATATTGACATCCCGGCGATCAGGAAAACAACTATTTTTTTCATTTCTTTATCCTTTTATTTTTTTACCTTAGCATAATGACAAATATATATGAACTACATGTTAGTCTTTTGTTAACGTACTATTAATAAGAAGCCATATAACGAAAAATGTCTATCCTTTAGGAATATAGCACTTCTTCAATACACTATCATCTCCATGACCAAATTATGTAAGTAAATATTTATCTATCTCATCATTTGGACTTTTATTAACACTCCATTAACAAAGGACTAATATAGAGTTGACATTAGTCTGTCATCATTGTCCCATTCAAAATATGGAAAAAGGAATAAAAATGAAAAAAACAGCTATCTCAGTAGTGGTACTTGCGGGAACAATGATTCTTCAAGCGGCCGATGCACCCAAAGTGAAAGAAACAGCATTACTTAGTGGTGGAGTCATTTCAGGACAGTTAAAAGCGATGTACATCATCAGTGATAAAGATAATGGATGGGCTCCAAATAATGGTAGCGGTTATTTAGGTACGCTTAAATATGTAACTCCCGAAGTTCTAGACGGACTCAAGTTTGGTGCTGCCTTTTATGTAAATGGCGATACCGGTCTTACAGACTGGGACGGCGATAAGAAAAATGCACTCGGAATGTTTACAAATGTGGAAGGTGATGAAAAGTCGCTGCTTGGTGAAGTATATCTGGAGTATAAAAATGATAAGTTCCGATTTAAAGGCGGACGTCAGATTTTAAATACACCGCTGACACAGATCAAATGGTCTTTGATGCCAAACTTTTATGAAGCCTATATGTTAGGTGCCGAAAAGGTTAATGGTTTTTCATTCGAGCTTGGTTATATTAGCAGAATGTCTTATGGTTCCAGAGCAGCAACTGATTGGGGATTGATTGGTGAGAAGACTAAAACCGCCGGTGTAGCCAGACCAATGGAAACACAGAGTGCTACAGGAATAGCCCAAGCAGAATTTCACGATCTTGCAGAAGGTGCCGGGGTTAATGAAGACACAAATGGTATGACGGTAGCCGGAGCAACATATACAGGAATTAAAGGTTTAAAAGTATCTCTATGGGATTACTATGCATGGGATATTGCGAATATGCTCTATGCAGATGTTGACTATAAATTCCCTGTAGCGAAAGGTACAAACCTTGCATTAAGTGCCCAATATCTTCAACAGGATGAGATCGGTGATAAACTGGCCGGAACACTGAACTATAGCCTTACGGGAGTAAAAGCAAATATAGGCAATAAAAAATGGTCGGTGTATGCAGCATACAATAAGTCGAATGATGAAGATAATGACGGAAATACATTGATCAAAAGCGGTTTTTTAAATGCATGGGGTACGGATCCGGCGTATACGAGTTCTCTTTTTTCTCGTAATGCATATAGACAAGACGTCAGTGCATACAAAGTCGGTGGACACTATACGATCATGAAGGGTCTAAAGCTTATGGCGAGCTATGCCAATTACGGTAAGTCTAAAACAACAGGCTATGCAGGGTTGAATCTGGTTGCGAGCAATGATGCGACCGAGACTGATATTATCTTGGCTTACAAACCGACTAAAGCATGGACGATAAAAGTATTTAATGCTATCAGAACCAGTGAGTATGACAGCAGCGCAGTAGTGGAGAAGAAGATGAATCACTTCCGTGTGATAGCATCTTATAACTTTTAGTCTATATATCCCACTCCCTATCCTGATATCAACATATGTGGTATTAGGTAAGGAATATTATTCTTTATCTCCACTACCCTCTTGTCTCCAGGGTATCGGAGACCTTCTTTTCTGCAGCAGCACCATATGGTCAATGCTCCCCCTCCCGTAATATATGTACACTTTATGAATAATGGCAATTTGATGATAGTAAAAGTTCTTAAGATAGAATTTGTATAATCGCTTATATTTAGAATATGTGGAGAGAAGATGCCTACGGAAAATATAATGCCAGTGATGAAATATGCCGATGTCAAAGATAAGATAGGTAATGGGAAGCCTCTCATATTCTCATTTGGTATGTCCCACTGCTATAGCTGTTTAGCGATGTCCAAAGTATTTGCTGAAGTATTAGAAGTGCATCCGGAGTTTCAGATCTATTCAATAGATGGTCAAAAAGAGCGTTTGGTGAGTCGTGATATCTATAAACTCAAAGAGATGCCTACGCAGATATTTTTTGACGCCTCTGGAAAAGAAGTGTTTCGTCATACCGGAGCCTATCAGAAGGCTGTATTAGAGATCATTTTGAAGAAATATGGATTTGATTACTAAAAAATAATATCTATATTTATTTGGTTAAAAATTAATCAAGTTATAACAAATATAAGTATTCCTTTGGGATAAAATATTTCTGAGGAAATAATTAAAATCACTATATAGCATTTAGATGCGACCTGTGTCATGAAATATAGTGATACAATAGACAAGGAATACTAAATGACAAATAAAGACACATATCTTCATCATCTTCATCAAGCACGAGTAGAACATACCAGATGGGTAGGAATGATAAAATTATTATCTGCGGGATTGCTAGATACAAACAAACAAGACATTGAATTGAATATGTCCGATATCGATTTTGGAAAGTGGCTGGAACAGGAGGCCATGCTCTTTAGAGACAGCAGTTGTGTGGATACTCTCTATGAAATTGAAGCATTATGGAAAAGTATACATAATAATTTTATGCAGATCTATGAGGTATGTGTCTCCAAGAACAAAAGCAGTCTATTTGGCAGAAAAAAACCCTTAAGTGATGGGGCGATCAAAATATCTGCTGTACATTATCAGGAGATCATCACTTTGAGCGATAAAATGAAGCAACACCTTAGAGTGCTTGAAAAACAGCTCAATGCAAAAGGAGAGGATGAATTTGAAACATTTGGCAATTATATGGCTGCCAAAGAGCATGAAATAAACCTGAAAAATGCTGAAAAAACTAAAAAAGAAAAGTCTAAAACTTCTGTGAGTGGTGCAAGAGGAGCTTATGTAAGTGAATAGATTGTCTTCAAATTCTTAGAATATAAAATATCCGTAACTAAATTTACGCTAAAATTGCAACAATATTAATTAAAGGCTTATCGCATGGCAAAAAGAAAAATTAAAAAAGCAGTATTGGCGTATTCTGGTGGATTGGATACAAGTATTATTTTAAAATGGCTTCAAGATGAGTATGAGTGTGAAGTGGTTACTTTCACGGCTGATCTTGGTCAGGGTGAAGAGGTAGAACCTGCACGTCAGAAAGCATTGGATATGGGTATCAAACCTGAGAATATTTTTATCTTGGATCTTAGAGAAGAATTTGTAAAAGATTTTGTCTTCCCTATGTTCAGAGCCAATGCCATCTATGAGGGCGAGTACCTGCTGGGTACATCTATCGCACGTCCGCTTATCTCTAAAAAACAGATAGAGATCGCACAACAGACCGGTGCTGATGCTGTGAGTCACGGGGCTACTGGTAAAGGAAATGACCAGGTACGTTTTGAGCTTGGTTATCTAGGTCTTAATCCGGATATCGCGGTGATCGCACCATGGAGAGAGTGGGACCTGAATTCACGTGAGAAGCTTCTTGCGTATGCAAGAGAGCATGGTATCGAGATCTCTAAAAAACACGTCGATGAGGACGGTAACCCTAAAGCAAGTCCATACTCTATGGATGCAAACCTGCTTCATATCTCGTATGAAGGGCTTCACCTTGAAAATCCTGCAGCTGAACCAGAAGATGATATGTGGCTATGGACAAACTCTCCTGAAGAGGCTCCAGATGAGGCAGAGTATATCACGATCACTTATAAAAAAGGTGACCCGATAGCAATTAACGGTGAAGAGATGAGCCCTGCGACACTTCTTAAAACACTGAATGATTATGGAAATAAGCATGGTATCGGACGTATCGATATCGTAGAGAACCGTTATGTAGGTATGAAAGCACGTGGATGTTATGAGACTCCGGGTGGTACGATCATGCTTAAAGCACACAGAGCGATCGAATCTATCACACTGGATAGAGAAGAAGCACACCTTAAAGATGAGCTTATGCCAAAGTATGCAAAACTGATCTATAACGGATACTGGTGGTCGCCA